>NZ_JBXASF010000023.1:0-52649 GCF_058809015.1 Caulobacter sp. GW821-FHT11A05
CCCCCCCCCCCCCCCCCCCCCCCCCCCCCCCCCCCCCCCCCCCCCCCCCCCCCCCCCCCCCCCCCCCCGCGCCGGCTTGTCAGGATGGAGAACGTTCTGGCGCGGACGAAGATGACAGCGTTCAGGATCAACCCGCACCGCCGGTGCTGCCCCCTCCACCACCGGCCCTAAAGTCGGGCCGGCGGTCCCCCTCCCCCGTCGCTTCGCGCCGGAGGAGGAATTAGGCCTTGGCCAGCCGCGCCAACACGCTCAGCACCTTCTCGGCGGCATCGAGCCGCGCCGCCGAGGTGTCCCACTCGCCCTTCACCACGATCTTCTGGTCCGGCCGCAGCTTCCACACCGCCGCGTTCTTGGCGATATGCCCCACCAGCGCCCCGGGGTTCTCGAAGGTGTCGTTCCTGAACTGGATCACCGCGCCCTTCGGTCCGACGTCGATCTTCGAGACATTGGCCTCGCGGCACAGGCCCTTGATGGCGACGACCTTCAGCAGGCTGTCGGTCTCCGGCGGCAACGGACCAAACCGGTCGATCAACTCCGCCGCCAGGGCTTCGCGGTCGGCGGACTTCTCGGCCTCGGACAGGCGGCGGTAGAGGGACAGGCGGACGTTGAGGTCCGGCACATACTCTTCGGGGATCAGCACGGCGGCGCCGGTGTTGATGGCCGGCGACCAGCCGCGGTCGCTGAGCGACTCCTCGCCGGCCCGTTCCTTCAGCGCCGCCACCGCCTCTTCCAGCATCTGCTGGTACAGCTCGACGCCAACCTCGCGGATATGGCCGCTCTGTTCGTCGCCCAGCAGGTTGCCGCCGCCGCGAATGTCGAGGTCGTGGCTGGCCAGCTGGAAGCCGGCGCCGAGGCTGTCGAGGCTCTGCAGCACCTGCAGCCGCTTCTCGGCCGACAGGGTCAGCTGCTTTTCGACCGGCGTGGTCATATAGGCGTAGGCCCGCGCCTTGGACCGCCCCACCCGGCCGCGCAGCTGGTAGAGCTGGCTGAGGCCAAACATGTCGGCCCGGTGGATGATCATCGTATTGGCCGAAGGGATATCCAGGCCGCTCTCGACGATCGTCGTCGACAGCAGCACGTCGTACTGGCCGTCGTAGAAGGCGGTCATCACCTCCTCGAGCTGGGTCGGGGCCATCTGGCCATGGCCGACCACGAACTTGATCTCGGGCACCGAGACGCGGAGGAATTTCTCCAGGTCCGGCAGGTCCTTGATCCGCGGGGTGACGAAATAGCTCTGGCCGCCGCGATACTTCTCGCGCAGCAGGGCCTCGCGCAGGGAAACCTCGTCCCAGGGCATGACGTAGGTGCGCACTGCCAGCCGGTCGACCGGCGGCGTGGCGATGATCGACATCTCGCGGATGCCGCTCAGCGCCATCTGCAGGGTGCGCGGGATCGGCGTCGCAGTCAGGGTCAGCATATGCACGTCGGCGCGAAGCTCTTTCAGCTTCTCCTTGTGCTTGACCCCGAAGTGCTGCTCCTCGTCGACGATGACCAGGCCCAGGTCGCGGAAGCTGACCAGCTTCGACAGCACCGCATGGGTGCCGATGACGATCTCATACTCGCCGTTGGCCAGCCCCTCACGGGTCTCGGCCGCCTCGGCCGCCGGGGCCAGGCGCGACAGCCGGCGGATCTTCACCGGCCAGCCCTGGAAGCGTTCGACAAAGGTCTTGTAATGCTGCCGCGCCAGCAGGGTCGTCGGACAGACCACCGCCACCTGCTGGCCGCTCATGGCCATGACAAAGGCCGCGCGCAGGGCCACCTCGGTCTTGCCGAAGCCGACATCGCCGCAGATCAGCCGATCCATGGGCTTGCCCGATGACAGGTCGGTCAGCACGTCGCCGATGGCGTTGAGCTGGTCTTCCGTCTCCTCATAGGGGAAGCGGGCGCAGAACTCGTCGAAGACGCCGGACGGCGGGTCGATTTCCTCGACCGACTTGGTGGCGCGGGCGGCGGCGATGGCGATCAGGCCCTCGGCCATGACCCTCAAGCGTTCCTTGGCCTTGGACTTGCGCGACTGCCAGGCGGCCCCGCCCAGCTTGTCGAGCTGCACGCCGTCGCCCTCGGCGCCGTAGCGGGTCAAGAGGTCGATGTTCTCGACCGGCAGGTAGAGCTTGGCCTCGCCGCCGTACTGCAGCTCCAGGCAGTCGTGCGGCGCCTGCTGCACCTCCAGGGTCTTGAGGCCCTCGTAGCGGCCGATGCCGTGGTCGATGTGGACGACCAGGTCGCCGGGGGTCAGGGCGCTGGCCTCGGCCAGGAAGTTGGCGGCGCGGCGCTTCTTGCGCGGCCGGGCCAGCCGGTCGCCAAGAATGTCGGTCTCGGAGATGACGGCGAGGTTGTCGGTCTCGAAGCCGTTCTCCAGCGGCAGGACCACCCGCTGCGGGGTCTTGGGATCGTTGGCCTTGGCCGCCTGCCAGTAGCGAGCGACCGGCAGCTTCTTCATGCCGTGGTCGGCCAGCATCGTCCCGAGCCGTTCGGAACTGCCCTCTGACCAGCTGGCGAACAGCACCCGCTTGCCGGCCTCGCTGAGGGCCTTGGCGTGGGCGGCGGTGGCCTCGAACAGGTTGACGCTGTCCTGCTGGCGCTCGGCGGCGAAGGTGCGGCCCAGTTTCGCGCCCATGTCGACGACGGCCGCGCCCTCGCGTTGGAACGGCGTGAACCAGCGGGTGGCGCGCAGACTCATCAGGCCGTCGAATTCCTTGGCCGTCAGGTAGAGGGCGTCGGGCTTCAGCGGCCGGTAGCTGTCCTTGCGCTGGGCGTCGGCGCGGGCGTCGTAGGCGTCGGTGATCACCGACAGCCGCTCTTCGCGGGCCTCCAGGGCCTGGTTGTCGAAGGCGATCAGGGCCTCGTCCGGCAGATAGTCGAACAGGGTCTCCAGCCGCGGGTAGAACAGCGGCAGCCAGTGCTCCATGCCGGCCCGCCGGCCACCGTCGCTGACCGCCGCATAGAGGGCGTCCTCGCCGGGGGCGCCGAACTCGCCGACATAGCCCTTGCGGAAGCGGGCGACCGCCTCCTTGTCGAGCAGCGCCTCGCTGACCGGCAGCAGGCGGATGTCGTGCAGCTGTTTGGTCGAGCGCTGGGTCTCGGGATCGAAGGCGCGAATCGATTCCAGCGTGTCGCCGAACAGGTCGAGCCGCACGGGCTCCTCGGCCGCCGGCGGAAAGACGTCGATCACCCCGCCCCGGATGGCGAACTCGCCGCGCTCGGAAACGGTGGAGGCCCGGTGGTAGCCGTTGACCGCGAAATAGCGTTCCAGGTCGGCGATCTTCACCGTCGCGCCGGGCCGGGTCGAATAGCTGGCCTCGGTGACCGCCTGGCGCGGCGGCACCCGCTGCATGGCCCCGGCCATGGCGGCGACCAGCAGCAGCGGCTTCTTGGCATCGACGCCGGCCGCCAGCCGCGACAGGGTGGCCATGCGCTGGGCGGCGACGCTGGGGGCCGGGCCGACCCGGTCGTAGGGCAGACAGTCCCAGCTGGGGAAATGCACCACCTCGAGCTCGGGGGCGAAGAAGGCCATGGCCCCGATGAAGGCCTCGGCCCGCGCCCCGTCCCGGGCGACGAACAGCGCCGGCCCGCCCCGGGCCCGCAACAGGTCGGCCATGACCAGGGCGCCAAAGCCTTCCGGCGCCGAGGTCAGCTCCAGGCGGCCCTCGGCCTTGGCGATGGTCTTCAAATCCCCATCACGCGCCACGGATGATGCCCTGGCTGGGGTCGAAGGCCTGCAACCGCTTCATCAGGGGGGTGTCGTGCTCGGGCGGCGGCGGTTCCCGGCCGATGATCCAGCCGTAGACGTCCTGGTCGGGGGCATTGAGCAGGGCTTCGAAGGCCGCGAAGTCCTCTTCGCTCAAGGTATGGGCGTGCTGGTCCGCGAACGGCCCCAGAATGAGGTCCATTTCCCGGAAGCCGCGGCGCCAGGCGCGAAGCCGGGCTCGTTTCAGTCGTGCATCGTCCATGAGGAGCGGCGGATATAGGTCGCGCCGACGACGGGGGCTAGGGGGAAAACCCCTGCCGACAGCAGGCGATAATCCGGGGACACTATATAGATTTCCTTGGCTCCCGGTCCGAGCCCACAAAGCGGCGTGCGGAAATCTATATAGTGTCCCCGGATTATCGGCCGCCGCCGCCGGAAGGGTGTTGGCCTGGGCGTGGGGCCAGCCCGCCGACGCCTTCAGGCTTTCAACGCCCGGCCGACACAAGCTATCCACAGGCCCATGAAGGCGCCCGCCAAACGCTCCGGATCGAAGAAAACCCTCAACCTCGCCAACCTGGAGCGGCTGGGGCCCGAGCGGCTGGCCGCCCTGATGATGGAGATCACCGAGGGCCAGGCGGCGATCAAGCGGCGGCTGCGGCTGGAGCTGGCCGGCGAGGCCGGGCCCGAGGACCTGGCCAGTGAGCTCGACAAGCGGCTGGCCTCGATCGCCGAGAAACGCACCCGCATCACCTGGCGCCGCTACGCCGAGTTCGTGCGTGAGCTGAGGCAGCTGCGGGCCGCCATCGCCGGCAAGATGGCGGAGCTCAATCCGTTCGTGGCGCTGGAGCTGCTCTGGCGGCTGCTGGCGCTGGCCGATCCGGTGGTGGATCGCATCGACGATAGCAAGGGCGAGGTCGGGGCCGTCTTCGTCGCTGCCGTGCAGGACCTGGGGCCGCTGGCCATGGCCGCCAAGGCGCGGCCGGCGGGCCTGGCCGACCGGGTGTTCGAGACCCTCACCGCCGACACCGAAGGGCTGATGTCGGGGATCGTCGCCGCCGTGCTGCCGGCCCTCGACGACGCGGCCATGTGGTCGCTGCGCGAGAAACTGACCGGGGCCATCAACCGCCGGGCCCGCACCAGCCCGACCTTGCGCCGCGCCGTACAGCAGATCGCCGACGCCCAAGGCGACGTCGAGGGCTTCATCGAGACCTGGACGCCCAAGGAGCTGGAGGAGCCTCTGGTCGGGGCCCATATCGCCTCGCGCCTGCTGGCCGCCGGCCGGGTGGCGGAGGCCTTCGCCGCCCTGGAGCGCTCGCGGCCGACCGGCGGGGTGCGGACGCGGAGCACGGCCGACTGGGAGCGCGGCTGGCTGGCCGCCCTGGAGGCTGACGGGCGCGAGGCCGAGGCGCAGGAACTGCGCTGGGCGGGGTTCGAGGCGCGCCTCGACGCCGACCTGTTGCGGGCTCACCTCAAGCGGCTGGGCGACTTCGACGACGTCGAGGCCGAGGACCGGGCCATGGCCTTTGCCCGGGGGTATCCGAACGCGGCGATGGCCCTGCGCTTCTTCGTGGAGTGGCCGGAGCCGGCCGAGGCGGCGCGGCTGGTGCTGGGCCGGACGGGCGATCTGAAGGGCGACGCGGTCGACCTCCTGGAGCCGGCGGCGCGGCTGCTGGAGGCGCGCCATCCGCTGGCGGCGGCGCTGGTGCTGCGGGCGATGATCGAGGACACGGCCAAGTGGCGGCGGCACGAGCGCTACGGCTCGGCGCAGCGCTGGCTGCTGGAGGCGGCCTCCCTGGAGCCGCAGATCGACGACCACCAGGGGTTCGGGACGCACGAGGATTTCCTGAGGAAAATCGAGCCCTTGCGACGCTTCTGAGCAATATGTCTAGACATATTCAGGCGCCGTGGAGGCCTGTCCAAGCCCCCGACGGATCGTCGCGCGGCCGGCGTTGGTCGCGCCGGGCAGGCATCAACCAACATTTCCCGCCGGTCGACCAACCCCCAGGCCAACGCCCGGACCCACATTCACGGCCGGTCAGCCCATCGGAAAGCCAACGCCGCCGGGCTTTTCCCGGCTCCGGCGCGGACTCGCGGCATGATGTTGGTCTCTCGCCGGCGCGGTATAATGGTTGGCCGCTTCGATAACCGTTCAGGCGGGCTTTCGGTGTCGGCCTCCCCGCCCCCGCGCTATAGCTTGAGCCCATGCGTCCGGAGATTCTCTTCCCGCTGTTCGCCCCGATCTCGACCCTCAAGGGCGTCGGGCCCAAGGTCGCGCCTCTGGTCGAAAAGCTGGCCGGGCCGCTCGTCCGCGACGTGCTGTTCCTCAAGCCCCACAGCCTGATCCGCCGCAAACCCTCCAGTTTCCTCAGCCTGGTCGACGGCGAGGTCGCCACCCTGTCGGTGGTGGTCAACGACCACGCCCGGCCGCGTGGCCCCAACCAGCCCTGGCGCATCCGGGTCGTTGACGGCGAGAGCGGCTTCGTCACCATCACCTTCTTCAAGGGCCACGGTCCGCATCTGGAGCGCCAGCATCCGGTCGGCGCCAAGCGCATCGTCAGCGGCAAGGTCGAGCGCTTCCACGACAGCTGGAACATCGTCCATCCCGACTACTTCGTCGACGTCGCCCGGGCCGACGAGGTGCCGGAGCTGGAAGCCATCTATCCGGCCACCGCCGGTCTCGCCGCCCGCACGGTGCGCAAGCTGGCGCATGAGGCGCTGGAACGGGCGCCGGAGCTGGCCGAATGGCAGGATCCGGCCTGGCTGGCGCGTGAACGCTGGCCCAGCTGGCGGGCGGCGCTGGAGCAGCTGCACAACCCGCAGAGCGAGGCCGACATCGCCCCGCTGGGGCCGGGGCGCCGGCGGCTGGCCTTCGACGAACTGCTGGCCCACCAGCTGGCCCTGGCCCAGCGCAAGGCCGCCCGCAAGGCCGAGCCAGCCCCGGCCATCCTGGCCGGGCCGATGGCCGACCGGCTGGAAGCGGCCCTGCCGTGGAAGCTGACCGGCGCGCAGATTCGGGCGCTGTCGGAAATCCGCGGCGACCTGCAGGCCGGCGAGCGGATGAGTCGCCTCCTTCAGGGCGACGTCGGCTCGGGCAAGACGGTGGTCTGCACCCTGGCCATGGCCGACGTGCTCGACGCCGGGCGGCAGGCGGCGCTGATGGCCCCGACCGAAATCCTCGCCCGCCAGCATTTCGAGACCATCGCCCCGATGCTGGAGGCGCAGGGGGTGCGGGTCGTGCTGCTGACCGGACGCGACAAGGGCGGGGTGCGAGCCGAGAAGCTGATGGCGCTGATGGATGGCACGGCCGGCGTCGCCGTCGGCACCCATGCGCTGTTCCAGGACGAGGTGAAGTTCCGGGGGCTGAGCCTGGCGGTCATCGACGAACAGCACCGCTTCGGGGTCAATGAGCGCAAGCGGCTGACCGACAAGGGCGAGGGCGTCCACCTGCTGGCCATGTCGGCGACGCCGATCCCGCGCACCCTGGAACTGACGGTGTTCGGCGACCTCGATGTCAGCCGCATCGACGAGAAGCCGCCCGGCCGCACGCCGGTGGCCACCGCCGCCGTCCCCTCCCCGCGCCTGCCGCAGGTGATCGATCGGCTGAAAAAGGCGGTGGCCGAAGGGGCGCAGGCCTTCTGGATCTGTCCGTTGGTCGCCGAGTCGGACGAGCTGGACGTCATGGCCGCCGAGACCCGGGCCACCGAGCTGCGCCAGGTGATGGGTTCACAGGTCGGGCTGGTGCACGGCCAGATGAGCGGCGGTGAAAAGGACGAGGTGATGGCCGCCTTCGCCGAGGGGCGGCTGCCGGTGCTGGTCGCCACCACGGTGGTCGAGGTCGGGGTCAATGTGCCCAACGCAACCATCATGGTCATCGAGCACGCCGACCGCTTTGGCCTGGCCCAGCTGCACCAGCTGCGCGGCCGCGTGGGTCGGGGGCGGCGGGAGAGCGCCTGCCTGCTGATCTACGACCCGCCGCTGGGCGACATCGCCGAACAGCGGCTCGACATCCTGCGCAAGACCGACGACGGCTTCGAGATCGCCGAGAAGGACCTCGAGCTGCGCGGCGGCGGCGATCCGTTGGGCCTCAAGCAGAGTGGCTTCCCGGCCTACCGCCTCGCCGACCCGGCGGCGCACCGCGACCTGATCGCGGTGGCCGCCGACGACGCCCGGCTGGTGCTGGCCCGAGACCCGGACCTGAAGGGCGAGCGCGGACAGCGCCTGCGCCTGCTGCAGGAACTGTTCGACTGGCGGCCGGGCGGGCCTGGGGACTGAATTTTTTCACCGTCATCCCGGCCGTAGCGGAGCGGAGAGCGGGGACCCAGGGGCCGCCGCACAGCACGCGGCCCCTGGGTCCCGGGTCGCCCTGCGGGCGCCCGGGATGACGGATTGGGTTTAGGCCTGGGAAGCCGTCTCCCCATTGGGCAGTTCGCGTAACGTCCGCAGGGGCGAGAAGATTGGGATCAGCCCGGCCAGCACCATGCCGATGACCGCCACCCACATGGCCTCGCGAATGCCGATCGCCTGGCCCAGTCCGCCGCCGATCAGGGCGCCGAGGACGCTCATCGCGCCGCGGGCCACATGGAAGACGGCGCCCGTCCGACCAAGCTTGGCCTGGGCGAACACCGACTGGCGCAGGGTCCCGGCCGGGATCATCGCCGCCACCGCCAGGGCATCGCCGAGGATCTGGCCGATGATCAGGAAGGCCGCGCCGCCGGCTACGCTCGCCGGAGCCAGCGGAATGACCACGGCCGAGGCGGCGGCCGCCAGGCCAAGCCCGATGATGGCGGGGCCAAGGCCCAGCCAGCGGACGGCCAACGGCGCGATCAGGGCCCCCAGCAAGGCTCCGCCGCCGCCGACGGCGATGACCAGGCCCAGGAGATCGGTGGTCAGGCCCAGGGTCCTGATCGCGAACAACAGGTAGAGGGCCGCGAAGAAGCTGCTGAACAGGGTCTGGACGATGGTCATGATCAGCAGCGGCCGGACCAGCGGCTGGGCGAGGACGGCCCGGACGCCGAACATCAGGTCGGAGAACGGGTGCTCGGCCTTGTCGACCGGCTCCGGCGGCGGCTCAGGCGTGCGGATGGTCCACAGGAAGACGGCCGAGACGAGGTAGGTCGCGGCGTTGACGGCCAGGGCGAAGGGGGCGGTCAGGTATTTGAACAGCAGGCCGGCCAGGGCCGGCCCACCGATCTCGGCGATCGACTCGGTGACGCCGAGCTTGGCGTTGCCGTCCATCAGCTGCTCGCGGCCGATCAGGCCTGGCAGATAGGCATGGTCCGCGATGGCGAACATCAGGCCGGCGGCCCCGACGATGGCGGCCACGACATAGAGCTGGGGCATGGTCAGCCAGTGCATCCAGGCGGCGACGGGCACGCTGAGCAGGACCAGCACCCGCAGGATGTCCGTGCCGATCAGGATCGGCCGACGATAGTTCCGATCGGCCCAGCCGCCGGCGAACAGGCCGAGGATGACGCCCGGCCCGATGCTGAGGGCGGCCAGCAGGCCAAGCTGCGCCGGTTTGGCGTCGAGGGTGAGGATAGCGGCCATCGGCAGGCCTTCGCGGGTGATCCGCGAGCCGAAGGCGGAGACGGCCTGCGCCGCCCATAGTTTCAGGAAGTCGCGATGGCGCCAGAGAGACTGGGTCATGGATGGCTTTCGATGGAGTCATGAGGCGTCGCCCCGCGCTGCGGGTGACGAAGGTCCGGGCGGCGCGCCTTTGGCGCCGACGGACTACCGGATGGCGGTGGCCTGCATGGTGTTGACTCCTTTCACGGAAGAGACCGGGAAAGCCCGCGCAGGATGACCACAGTTCGTCCAAACCGCAACCGGTTGACTGACGGTGGGTGAAGGGTCGGAATCGAAGGCATGGACGATCTTCAACAGGCCCTCGCGCCCCTCGCCCCGCAGCTGGCGCCAGGCGCCACGACGGTGGTCAACCTGCGCCGCCTATCCGGCGGGGCCAGCCAGGAGACCTGGGCCTTCGAGACCGACACCGGCGCCCCGATGATCCTGCGCCGCAAGCCGCCCAGCGCCACGGGCAGCGGCAACGCCGTGCCGCTGGCCACCGAGGCCGCCCTGATCCGCGCCGCCGCCGCCAATGGCGCCGCCGTGCCCAAGGTGCTGGCCGAGAGCGCGCCCGGCAGCGCCATCGGCGAGGCCTATGTGATGGCGAGGCTGGAGGGCGAGACACTGGGCAAGCGCATCACGCGCGATCCGCCGTTCGAGGGTATTCGGCCTGGCCTGGCCGCGCAGTGCGGCGCGGCGCTGGCCGCCATCCACGCGGTCTCGCTCGAAGGCCTGCCGCCGCTGGCCACCTCCAACGCCCTGACCGAGCTGGAGAAGTACGAGGCGGTCTACCGCGCCTCGGGGGCCGAGCGGCCGATCTTCGAGGCCGCGCTGCGCTACCTGAAGGACCGCGCCCCATCGCTGGCGACGCCGGTGCTGGTGCATGGCGACTTCCGGAACGGCAACATCATGGTCCATCCCGAGCAGGGCCTGGTCGGGGTGCTCGACTGGGAACTGGCCCACCTGGGCGATCCGGCCGAGGACATGGGCTGGATCTGCATGCGCAGCTGGCGGTTCGGCGGGGCCAAGCCGGTCGGCGGCTTTGGCGACTATGCCGACCTGCTGGACGCCTACGAGGCGGCCGGCGGCAAGCCCGTCCCGTTGGAACGGGTGCTCTACTGGGAGATGCTCGGCTCGCTGAAATGGGGCTGCATGTGCCTGACCATGTACCTGGCCTACGCCAGCGGCGCCGACGCCTCGGTCGAGCGGGCGATGATCGGCCGCCGCACCAGCGAGACCGAAATCGACCTCGTCGCCCTGCTGGAGGCCGCCGCATGATCACCCATCCGACCAGCATCGAGCTGCTTGAAAGCGTCATCCGCTTCATTGAGGAACGGGCGGCCCCGCAGCTGAAGGACCGGGATGCGTTTCACGCGCGGGTGGCGGTGAACGCCCTGGCGGCGATCAAGCGGGAGATCGCCGAAGGAGCGGCGGCCGAGGCGGCGCAGGTCGAACGGATGGCCGAGCTGCTCGGGCATGATGGCGACTGGACGGCGCTGAACAGCGAGCTCTGCGGAAAGATCCGGGATGGCGCGATTGCGCCGACCGACCCGGCGCTGCTGGCCCATCTGAGGGCCTCGATCATCGACCAGGTGAGGATCGACCAGCCGCAGTACGCGGGGCTGAAGACGCTCGCGGGCTAGTCGATCTTGTGGGTCGGCACGGTTCCGACCGAGATCGACTGGGTGATCGGCGGCGCGGCGCTGGCGCCTTCCGGCACGCCGAGCAAGGCCGCCACCCGGGCCTGCGCATCCGCCTCCAGGTCGCCGTAGAACAGGTTGTAGGGCGGCATCCGCAGGCGGTCGGCCCAGCCGCCGGACCGGCGCAACGCTCCCGACTTCGGCCGCGACACCTTCAGGATACCCTCGTCGCACCGGGCATGCACCGCCCGGGCGATCAGCGGCGGCCGTTCGCCCCAGGCCAGGCGCGAGGCGTTGGCCGCGCCGAGGTTGGCCCGCTCCGGCGCTTCGTCATTCGTCGCCGTCCCGGTCAGCGGGTTGACGCACAGGGGCGTCCGGCCGGCCAGGTTGACCAGGGTCCCGTTCGGCCCCCAGACCAGCGACCGCTCGCGGATCCGCCCCCGCTCCACCGCCCCGCCCGACTTCCAGGCCAGCACGCAGCCGGCCTGATAGCGGGCCGTGCAGGCGGCCGGCGGGTGGGTCGGGCCGTAGGCGTCGGCCGGCACCACCGTCTCGATGAAATAGGCCGCCGCCATCCGCTTCATCAGCGCCTCGTCCGGCGCGATCTCCTCGGCCAGCAGCCGGGCGGCCAGCAAACCACCCTGCTCCACCCCGACCAGGATGAAGGGGCGCGTCCCCCCGTACTTGGTCTTCCACTGCCGGAAGGCGCCCAGCACGTCTCCATAGGCGAAGGCCCGCGCCTCCCGCGCGTCCTCGCGCAGGGTCAGCTGGGCGTAGAGGCTGGCCTGGCGGTAGTGGGGCGCGAACACCCGGCCGGCCTTGGCGAACGGTCCGGCGTAGTTGGGCAGCATGACCTCGCGCGTCAGGCGGGTGGCTTTCGAATCGCGGAACGGGCCGTTCCAGTGGTCGCCGCCGTCATAGGTGGTCGGGTGAATGAAGAAGACGTCGGCGACCGGGTCGTCGACCCGCGGCTTGTCCGGCGCTCCCGGCAGCAGAGCCCAGGCCCGCGCCTGGAAATACTTGGGCGCGCCCGGCGGGTCGTAGGTCTGGAACGGCACCCGGGGGTCCAGCGAGGCGCGCAGCACGTCGACGCCATAGACCATCCAGCCAAGGCCAAGCAGCGCCGCGAGCGCCACGGCGCCCAGCGCGATCCAGAGTCGGCGTCCTGTAAGCCACGGCGGCATGAGGTCAGCCTCGCATGCCGCGCCCTGAGGGTTAAGCCCCCTCCTGTTCGATGATGGCGCGGGGGCGATCATGACCCTGAAGCAGGCGCTCGCCGGTCGCTGGACAGGCGCCCGACCTCGTGGGAGGGTCTCGGTTGTATTTCGCAGGCCGCTATCTTGAGGCGTTTCCGACAGGCGGCCAGATCAAACCCGGATCCCAGCCATGACCAATGCTCCCGCCCCGGCGCCGCCCCTCACCCGGCTGCAGAAGATTCTCCAGGCGCTCAAGGCAAAGCTGGGCTCCGGCAACCCGCCGCCCGCGCAGAACGCCGACCCGGGCATATTCTATGAGCCCAAGCCCCAATTCCATGACGTCGAGCCGCCGACCGGCGGCCCGACGTCCTGACCGCGGTTATCGGTACGGGTCGCTCGCCGCCAGGTACCTGGTCACATACTCGGTAATGCCGTCCTCGAGCGGCGTGAACTGGCCCGGGTAGCCGGCCTCGCGCAGGCGGTCCATCTTGGCCTGGGTGAAGTACTGGTACTTGTCGCGGATGCTGTAGGGCATGTCGACATAGTCGATCAGCGGAGCCTTGCCGGCCGCCTTGAACACCGCCTGCGCCATATCCGCGAAGCTGCGCGCGGCCCCCGAGCCGAGGTTGTAGATGCCGTTCACCGACGGCGTCTCCAGGAGCCAGGCGATGACGTCGGCGACGTCGCGCACATAGACGAAGTCACGCAGCTGGCCGCCATCGGCGTAGTCGGGGTTGTGGCTCTTGAACAGCTGGACGGTGTGGCCGGACTTCACCTTCGGGAAGATCTGGGCGGCCACCGACTTCATGCTGTCCTTGTGGTGCTCGTTGGGGCCGTAGACGTTGAAGAACTTCAGCCCCACCCATTGCGGCGGCTTGTAGTCCCGCGCCGCCTGCCGGGCCGCGAAGACGTCGAACAGGGCCTTGGACCAGCCGTAGGCGTTGAGGGGTTTCAGGGCCTTGAGCGCCTCCAGGTCGTCGTCGTCGGCGAAACCGGTGTCGCCGTCGCCGTAGGTGGCGGCGCTGGAGGCGTAGATGAACCGGCGCTGGCGGTCGGCGCACCAGCGGAACAGGTCGCGGCTCAGGCAGAAGTTGGTCTGCATGATCTTGTCGGCGTCGGCCTCGGTGGTCGAGCTGATGGCGCCCATGTGGATGACCGCCTCGACGTCGCGCCAGCGCTTCTCCAGCCAGTCGAACATCTCTTCGGGCGGCACGAAGTCGCCGATCGGGTGCTTGGCGATGTTCTTCCACTTGCCGCCGTCGGCCGTGCCCAGCCAGTCGCAGACCACGACGTCGAGGCTTGGGTCCTCGCAGAGCCTGGCGACGATGTTGGAGCCGATGAAGCCGGCCCCGCCGGTGACAAAGACGATGCGGCGGGTCATTGGGCGGATTCCTTCCCAGTCTGCAGGGGCGATGTCATGCGCGCGATGGCGGCGGAGGTCGAATAGCCGTCGACCAGCGGCGCGAGCTTCACCTCGCCGCCCCACCCCTGAACCAGGTCGTGGCCGACCACGCCCTCGACGGTGTAGTCGGCGCCCTTGATCAGCACGTCGGGCCGGGCGGCCTCGATCAGCTTGACCGGCGTCTCCTCGTCGAAGGCGGTGACCAGGTCGACGCCGGCGAGGCCCGCCAGCACCATGGCCCGGCTTTCCAGGTCGTTGACCGGCCGGCCCTCGCCCTTGAGGGCGCGCACCGAGGCGTCGCTGTTGACCGCCACGATCAGCCGGTCGCACCAGGCCCGGGCCTGGGCCAGGTAGGCGACGTGGCCCTTGTGCAGGATGTCGAAGCAGCCGTTGGTGAAGCCGACCTTGAGGCCCTGCTTGCGCCACTCGGCCGCCTGCTGGGCCATCTGGGCCGGGCTGGCCAGCTTGGCCTCGGCCGGGGCCAGGTGGGCGGCGATCTCCGCCTCGACCAGGTCGCGCGGGGTGGCGGTGGCGGTGCCGGCCTTGCCGACCACCACGCCGGAGGCCAGCAGGGCGAAGCTGACCGCGTCGTCCATCGCCTGGCCGGCCGCCAGGGCCAGCCCCAGGGCCGCCAGGGCGGTGTCGCCGGCCCCGGAGACGTCGAACACTTCGCGCGGCCGGCCGGGGTAGTGTTTCACCCCCTTCCCGCGCACCGCCAGGCTCATGCCCTTGGCCGCCCGGGTGACCAGCACCGCCTTGCAGCGCGACAGTTCCAGGGCGTGTTTCAGCGCCGCCTCGACCTCTTCGTCGGTCTCGGTCGGCATGTCGGTGGCCCGGGCCAGTTCGCTGGCGTTGGGCTTGACGATGTCGGCGGCGCCGTAGCGGGCGAAGCTGCGGGCCTTGGAGTCGACGATCAGCACCACGCCGTTGGCGCGGGCCTCCAGGCAGGCCTCGATGACCTTCTGGGTCACCGCCCCCTTACCGTAGTCCGACAGCAGGATGGCCCCCGCCCCTTCGGCCGCGTAACGCGCCGAGGCGGCCAGCTTTGATTCCGTTTCACGCACGGCCGGCGAGGCGTCTTCCGAATCGACCCGCAGCAGCTGCTGGCCGGAGGCGACGTAACGGGTCTTCACCGTGGTCGGGCGTTTGGCGTCGGTGATCAGGTGCGATTCCAGGCCGGCCTCGGCGCTGATCATCCGCAGGGCTTCCCTGCCCGCGCCATCGTCGCCGATCAGCCCGGCCAGGGCCGCCTTGCCACCCAGGGCCGCGACGTTGCGCGCCACATTGCCCGCCCCGCCCAGCATCGCCGTCTCGCGGCCCAGCGCCAGCACCGGCACCGGCGCCTCCGGGCTGGTGCGGGAAACGTCGCCGTAGACGAAGCGATCGACCATCACATCGCCCACGCAGGCCACGCGGGCGCCGACGATGGCGTCGAGGAGTTTCTGAAGGCCGGCAAGGTCCATGGATCGCAGGCTGTGCTCTTTGACGTTGGGACGGTCAAGACCGCCGGTGGCAGGCTCCCGAATTTGCGAAACCTGTCGAAGCCGGTCATCCATATGGCCAGGACGACCGTATCTTAAAGTGCTTGGCCGGGCTGGAGACAGCCTGGACGTGATTGCCCGAAGCCCCATCGACCAAGGCGAGGCTCGGGATCGTGCGCTGAATGTTTACGTGGTCTCTTGGGGCCGCGCCTCGGGGAGACGGACCTCACGTGAAGATCGCTGTCATCGGTTCGGGCGTCGCCGGCCTGAGCGCCGCCCTGGCGCTCAAGGATACCCACGCCGTCACCCTGTTCGAGAAGGACGGCCGGCTGGGCGGCCACGCCAACACCGTCACCGTCGACTGTTCGGACGGCCCGGTGGCCGTCGACACCGGCTTCATCGTCTACAATGAGAGCAACTACCCCAACCTCGTCGGCCTGCTGGACAGCCTGGGGGTCGAGAGCCGGCTGACCGACATGAGCTTCGCCTGCGCCGGCGGCGGGGTCGAATGGTCGTCCAACTTCCCCAAGGGGGTGTTCGCCCAGAAGCGCAACCTGCTCAATCCCTCCTTCCTGTGGATGCTCAATGACATCCGGCGGTTCAATGACCTGGCCCGCAACGACCTCCTGAAGGCCGACCTGAAGGACCTGTCGCTGGGCGCCTATCTGAAACTGCGCGGCTTCGCCGAGGGCTTCCGCGACCGCTACCTGCTGCCGATGGGCGCCGCCATCTGGTCGACCACCGAGGGGCGGATCGGCGACTTCCCGGCCGAGAGCTTCCTGCGCTTTCTGTCGAACCACGGCCTGCTGCAGTTCACCCCGCCGATGTGGAAGACCGTCACCGGCGGCAGCCGCGCCTATGTCGAGAAGATCGGCGCGCTCCTCGGCGACCGGGTGCGGACGGGCGCGGGCGTCGCCTCGGTGCGCCGCGCGCCGGGCGGGGTGCTGATCGAGGCCGGGCATGGGCCCGAACTGTTCGATCAGGTCATCCTCGCCTGCCATTCCGACCAGAGCCTGCGGATGCTGGCCGACGCCGATCCCGAGGAGCGCGCCTTCCTTGGCGCCGTCCGCTACTCGGCCAACAAGGCCGTCCTGCACCGGGACCCGGCCCTGATGCCGGTGCGCCGCCCGGCCTGGGGCAGCTGGAACTACATCGGCGATAAGCAATCATCTTCAACACCTTATGTGACTTACTGGATGAATAACCTTCAGATGCTCGACACCGCCGACCCGCTGTTCGTCACTCTCAACGGCCCGCCCGCCGACCCGACCCTGGTCATCGCCGAGTACGACTACGACCACCCGCAGTTCGACACGGCGGCGCTGGCCGCCCAGCGCCGCATCGGCCGCATCCAGGGCCGCGGCGGCGTCTGGTACGCCGGCGCCTGGCTGGGCTACGGCTTCCATGAGGACGGCGTCACCTCCGGCGTCAAGGCCGCGCTGGCGCTGGGCGGCCGCGTGCCGTGGGACTTCGTCGACCACCGCGTCGCCAGCTTCGAAGGCTCCACGCCGGCCTTCGCCAAGGCCATCGCCGCATGAGCGCCGCCGCCCTCTATGTGGGCGAAACCTGGCACAAGCGTTTCGGCCCCCGTCCCCACGACTTCCGCTACCGGCTGTTCCAGCTGCTGGTCGATGTTGATCAGCTGGATCAAGCCTTTGCGGGCCTCAAGTGGATGAAGCTCGGCCCCAAGGGCCTGATGAGCTTCGACCCGCGCGACCACGGCGACCGCCGCAGTGAGCGCCTGAGGCCCTGGGTCGGGATCACCCTGGCCCAGGCCGGCGTCCCGGCGACAGCGGTGACCATCCGCCTGCTCTGTTTCCCGCGCGTGCTGGGGTTCGTGTTCAACCCGCTGTCGATCTTCTTCGTCCATGCGGCGAACGGACGGCTGGAGGCGGTGATCTATGAGGTCAACAACACCTTCGGCCAGACCCACGCCTATGTGATCCCGGCCACCGGCGGCCCGCGCGAGACCCAGCGGGCCGCCAAGCGCCTCTACGTCTCGCCCTTCTTCAAGGTCGAGGGCGAATACCGGTTCGACATCTCCAGCCCCGGCGAGACCCTCGATCTGCGCATCGTCAAGGCTGTGGCCGGCAAGCCGGACTTCGTCGCCACCCAGACGGCGAACCGGGAAGCGCTGACAGATCAACGCCTTAAGGCGCTCTTCTGGTCGATCCCGCTACTCACCCTGAAGGTGGTCGCCGCCATTCACTGGGAGGCGCTGCGGCTGTTCCTCAAGGGCGCGCCGTTCGGGGCGCGGCGACCCGGACCGAAAACCGGACTCAGCGCGGGCGAGCCCTTGGGTCTCGCGCAACCGAAAAACGGTGGTACAGTTTCCCCAGAGACGCGGAGCGACCATGAGCGAAATCGCCGCAAACGCCACGTCGGAGTGGGAAACGCCTGACTTCAGGGCCGCGCCCGCGGCCTTCCGCACGGCCATGAAGGTCCTGCGCAGCAACTGGGATACGGGCGAACTCGACGTGGTCATGCCGGGGGGCCGGCGCCTGTTGTTCCGGGGAACCCAGCCGGGTCCGGCGGCAGAGCTGATCGTCAAGGATTACAAGGCCATAGGGCGGGTCATGTCAGCCGCCGACATCGGCTTCGCCGAGGGCTACATGGCCGGCGAGTGGGACACTCCCGACCTGCCGGCCCTGCTGACCGCCTTCACCTACAACCTCGACCGGATCGGCCGGATCATGGCCGGCAACCCGCTGGTCAAGGCCTGGAACTTCCTGATCCACCTGACGCGGCGCAACGACCGCGAGGGGTCCCGGCGCAACATCCACGCCCACTACGACCTGGGAAACCAGTTCTACGAGCTGTGGCTGGACCGGACGATGACCTACTCCTCGGCCCGCTTCGAACGCCCCGACCAGCCCCTGGAAGAGGCCCAGCGCGAGAAGTACGCGGCCCTGGCCCGCGCCATCGACTTGAAGGCCGAGCAGAGCGTGCTGGAGATCGGCTGCGGCTGGGGCGGCTTTGCTGAGTTCGCGGCCAAGGAAGTCGGCGCCAAGGTCACCGGCATCACCATCTCCCAGGCCCAGTACGACTACGCCCGGGAACGCCTGTTCAAGCAGGGCCTGGCCGAGAAGGCCGACATCCGGCTGATCGACTATCGCGACGTCGACGGCCGTTTCGACCGGGTGGCCTCCATCGAGATGTTCGAGGCGGTCGGCGAGCAGTACTGGCCGGCCTATTTTGGCAAGATCCACGACGTGCTGTCGCCGGGCGGCCGCGCCGGCCTGCAGATCATCACCATCCGCGACGAGCTGTTCGGCCACTACCGCGCCCACGCTGACTTCATCCAGAAGTACATCTTCCCGGGCGGCATGCTGCCCAGCGAGGAGAAGCTCAAGGCCCAGACCGATCGGGCGGGCCTCAGCTGGACCGGCCTCAACCGCTTTGGCGAATGCTACGCTGACACCCTGAACCTGTGGCTGCACCGCTTCGACGCGGTCTGGGACCAGGTCAAGGCGCAGGGCTTCGATGAGCGGTTCCGCAAGCTGTGGCGCTTCTACCTTGCCTATTGCGAGGCCGGCATGCGCACCGGGCGGACCAACGTCGTGCAGCTGGGCCTGTCACGCGCCTGAATCTTCGTTGAGAGGGTCGTCCTCGACCCGGGCGCGCAAGGCCGCCAGGCTGGCCGTCTGCATGTCGCCGAACCGCGCCAGCCAGCCGTCGTTGAGCGCCCGCAGCGGTTCGGGCCGCAGGCTGTAGTAGCGGCCCCTGCCCCGCCGACTCACTTCGACGACGCCGCAGTCGAGCAGCACCTTGAGATGCCGTGAAATCCCCGGCCGCGAGGCCTTGGCGAACCGGCCGGCGATGTCGCCCGCCGCCAGACCGTCCCGGTCCCGCAGCAGGTCGAGGATGCGCCGCCGGGTCGGGTCGGCGATGGCCACATAGGCGTCCCGCTGGCTCATGCCTCAACGATGGCCCGCAGCGCCTTGAGGTGCTTGATATCCCAGCCCTCCTCATAGCCCTGCAGCTGGTCGGCGGCGTCGGCGCCCAGGCGTTCGAAGCCATGATGGAAGATCTCGACCAGGGTCCCGTCGTAGTGGGCCGTCAGGCGCAGGGTCCAGAAGGTCGGGACCGCCCAGGCCATGGCCGGGTCATGCCACTGGCTGGTGAACGACGCCTCGCGGCCCGGATCGAAGACCAGCACCTCGCCGCCGTAGTGGCGGCGCACGCCGTCGATCTCGACCGAGAACTCGGTCCGCGCCCCGACCCTGGGCTCGAAGGCGTGCAGGGTGTGACCGATGCCGAACCAGGCGGCGAACCGCTCGGTCTCCTCGAACTCCTGCCAGACCCGGACCGGCCGGGCGCGGATGAACAGGCTGCGACGGACGTGCAGAACACCGATCTCGAGACCCATGATCCCCTCTCCCTTCCGGATGATGGCCAGTCGATACTATATGTAACACATCGGTTACGCAAATTGGCGGCTTGGGTCGCCCTCAGTTTTTCTCCCCTTGCGGATCGGGGGGCGCTCACGATCTAGAGGACCTGAACAAAGACCATCGAAGGCCCCCCGCATGACTGTCCGCCCCAGCGTGATCGAGGCCATCGGCAACACGCCCCTGATCCGCCTGCGGGCCGCCAGCGAGGCCACCGGCTGTGAGATTCTCGGCAAGGCGGAGTTCATGAACCCCGGCCAGTCGGTGAAGGACCGGGCGGCGCTCTACATCATCCAGGACGCCGTCGCCTCGGGGGCGTTGAAGCCCGGCGGCCGTATCGTCGAGGGTACGGCCGGCAACACCGGCATCGGCCTGGCCATGGTCGGCTCGGCGCTGGGCTACAAGACCACCATCGTCATCCCCCGCACCCAGAGCCAGGAGAAGAAGGACGCCATCCGCCTGGCCGGCGCCGACCTGGTCGAGGTGGACGCCGTGCCCTACTCGAACCCGGACAATTACGTGAAATATTCCGGGCGCTTGGCGGCCGAACTTGACGCCAGAGAGCCGGCCGGGGCGATCTGGGCCAACCAGTTCGATAACGTCGCCAACCGCCTGGCGCACGAGGAAACGACCGGCCCGGAGATCTGGGAACAGACGGCCGGCGGCGTCGACGGCTTCATCTGCGCCGTCGGCTCGGGCGGCACCCTGGCCGGCGTCGCCGCCGCCCTGCGCGCCCGCAAGCCCTCGGTGAAGATCGGCCTGGCCGACCCGCACGGCGCGGCCCTGCACAGCTGGTACACCACCGGTGAGCTGAAGGCCGAGGGAAGCTCGATCACCGAAGGCATCGGCCAGGGCCGGATTACCGCCAATCTTGAAGGCTTTACGCCGGACTTCTCCTACCGCATCGACGACGAGGAACTGGTCCGCATCGTCTTCGAATTGGCCCAGCACGAGGGCCTGCTGATGGGCGGCTCGACCGGCATCAACATCGCCGGGGCCATCCGCCTGGCGCGGGACCTCGGCCCTGGCCACACCATTGTGACGGTGTTGTGCGACCACGGATCGCGCTATCAGAGCAAGCTGTTCAACCCGGCCTTCCTGGCGGAGAAGGGATTGCCCTCCCCCGGCTGGCTGTAAGAAGGACCCGTCCATGGCGCAGGACCCGCTCGTTTCCACGGCCTGGCTGGCCGAGCACCTGGATGCGCCGGACGTGCGCGTCATCGACGCCAGCCTGTTCATGCCGGGCGACCCGCGCGATCCCAGGGCAGAGTACGCCCTGGTCCACATCCCGGGCGCGGTGTTCTTCGACGTCGAGGAGATCGTAGACGAGACCAGCGACCTGCCGCACATGCTGCCCAGCGCGGTGAAGTTCGCCGCGCGGATGCGCCGGCTCGGCGTCGGCGACGGGGCGCGGCTGGTCATCTACGACAGCCAGGGTCTGTTCTCGGCGGCCCGCGTCTGGTGGACCTTCCGGGCCATGGGCCACGAGGACGTGGCGGTGCTGGACGGCGGCCTGCCCAAATGGATCGCCGAGGGGCGCCCGGTCGAGGACGGCGTTCCGCCGCCGCGCGAACGCCACTTCACCGCCCGCTACCGCAACGACCTGGTCCGCGACCAGGCCCAGGTCCGCCGCGTCCTGGCCAGCGGCAAGGAACAGCTGGTCGACGCCCGCTCGGGGCCCCGCTTCCGCGGCGAGGCGCCCGAGCCCCGCGCCGGCCTGCGCGGCGGCCACATGCCGGGCGCCCTGAACATCCCCTTCCAGCAGGTGATCGCGCCCGACGGCACCATGAAGACGCCCGAGCAGCTCAAGGCCGTCTTCGAAGCGGCCGGGGTCGACCTGGCCCGGCCGATCGTCACCACCTGCGGCTCCGGCGTCACCGCCGCCATCCTGAGCCTGGCGCTGGCGCGCCTGGGACACGACCGCAACGCCGTCTACGACGGCAGCTGGTCCGAATGGGGCCTGCCGGGCGACACCGAGGTCGTCACCGGCGCCTGACTCTGAAAGGTTGATCCGGGCCCGTCCCGGGCCGTAACTGAGCCGATGGACGAGAAGACCCGCCTGATCCACGCCGGCCGCAAGGTGGAGCCCCGCGCCCGCACCGTCGGGCCGGCGATACAGCGCGGCTCGACGGTGCTGCTGCCCAACTCCCGCGCCCTCTACGAGGACGACCTCGGCTACGGCCGCGCCGGGCTGTGCGCCCAGGACGCCCTGCGCCAGGGGCTGGCCGAGCTGGAGGGGGCGACATCGGTCCACCTCTACCCCAGCGGCCTGGCGGCCCTCTCCGGGGCCCTGACGGCGGTGCTGAAGGCCGGCGACGCCATCCTGGTCACCGAGGGCGCCTACAAGCCGACCCGCATCTTCTGCCAGCGGGTGCTGAGCCGCTTCGGCGTGCGGGTGGAGCTCTACGACGCCCGGCTGTCGACCGACGCGCTGATGGCGCTGGTGAAGGACGACACCCGCCTGATCCTGCTGGAATCGCCCAGCTCCCTGACCTTCGAGATGCAGGACGCGCCGGCCATCGCCGCCGCCGCCAAGGCTCGCGGGGTGCTGACCCTGATGGACAACACCTGGGCCGCGGGCCTGTATTTCAAGCCGCTGGCCCACGGCGTCGACATCGCCGTCCAGGCGCTGACCAAATACGTCTGCGGCCACAGCGACATCTTCATGGGCAGCGCCGCCACCAACGACGCGGGGCTGGCCGCCAAGCTGGAGGCCGGGGTCCACGACTTCGGCTGGGCGGTCACCGGCGACGCCGCCTACGACATGCTGCGGGGCCTGCGCACCCTGCCCACGCGCCTCGCCCGCCACGACGAGACCGCCCGCGCCGTCGCCGGCTGGCTGAGCGCCCAGCCGCAGGTCGCCCGGGTGCTGCACCCCGCCCTGCCCGGCGACCCCGGCCACGCGATCTGGGACCGCGACTACAGCGGCGCCAGCGGCCTGTTCGGCTTCGTGCTGAACCCCTGCCCCATCGAGGCCGAACACGCCTTCCTCGACGCCCTGACTATCTTCGGCCTCGGCTTCAGCTGGGGCGGCTTCGAAAGCCTGGCCATCCGCTGCGACCCGCAGCTGAAGTCGCGGACCTTCGTGAAGGAGTTGGAGGGACCGCTGTTTAGGCTGCACATCGGGCTGGAGCAGGCGAGCGACCTGATCGCCGATCTGGCGGCGGGGTTCTCGGCGCTCGACGGGGCGCGTTGAACCGCAGCCATTTGGATAGGATACTGTGGCCGTTGGTCACGGAGGCGATCATGAAGACGATGCCAATCCGCCAAGCAGCTGCTCATCTTTCGGCCCTGATTAGGGCCGCTGAGAATGGCGAACCGACGACCATCACTCGTAACGGCAAACCGATGGCCGTGCTGATGTCGGTCGAAGATGCAAAGCGAGTCTACGAACAGACGAAGCCCTCCTTCGCCGAGCTCCTGCTTGCTTGTCCGGGCGGCATCGAATTCGAACGTGATCGGACGCCGCCGCGAGAAATCGATCTTTGAATTGGCGACTCCAGTAGGATTCGAACCTACGACCGTCCGCTTAGAAGGCGGATGCTCTATCCAGCTGAGCTATGGAGTCTCAAGGCGCTCAAATATCACGCCTAGTGCGTCCAGGGGGCCCGTCTGTTGGTGGCGAAGTTGTCGGCGTAGGCCTTGATGATCTTGCGGGGCTCTTTGGGCTCGATGACCTGGAAGGCGATGCCGTGCTTCTGGGCGTAGGCGACAGCCTCGTCGCGGGTCTCGAA
Source organism: Caulobacter sp. GW821-FHT11A05 (assembly GCF_058809015.1). NCBI lineage: Bacteria > Pseudomonadati > Pseudomonadota > Alphaproteobacteria > Caulobacterales > Caulobacteraceae > Caulobacter > Caulobacter sp. GW821-FHT11A05. Next base: position 23,098 of record NZ_JBXASF010000023.1, read on the forward strand.
GGTCAGGCGGATCTGGCCGTTCATGTCGCCGCTCTGGGTCCAGCCGGTCAGCGGGTCGTTGCGCTTGGCGGCGGCCGGTTCGAATTCCAGCACCCAGTCCTGGGTCTTGGCCTTGCCCGACTGCATGGCGGTCTTGGCGGGGCGGAAGATGCGAGCGAGCATGCGGCGTTCCTTGACGTCTCTTCCCGTGATGGTCGGGGCGGCAGGATTTGAACCTGCGACCCTCTGCTCCCAAAGCAGATGCGCTACCAGGCTGCGCTACGCCCCGTCATCATCGGAACGGCGGTGTTTGCCACTTTGCGCCGCGCGATGAAAGGCCTCAGGGCATCTTCCGGCGCAGGGGTTTGAAGATGGCCGTGGCGCGGGCGACGTCGCGGCCGGACGCGTGGATGCGGCCCTCGACGAAGACCAGGTCGCGGGTCTCGCGGGTGACGCTCCCCTCGCCCAGCAGCCACTCGCCCTTGCGGCCGGCGCTGAGGTAGTCGAGCGACAGGTGGACGGTCACCGCCGCATGGCCGCCGGTGGCCCCGTGCACGGCCCTGGCCAGCACCCCGTCCATGAAGGTGGCGATCATGCCGCCGTGGACGAAGCCCATGCCGTTGCAGTGGCGCGGCAGGACGAAGAAGGCGTGCTCATAGGTCCCGTCGGCCCGGTTCTTGTGGAACATCGGGCCGTTGTGGGTGGTGTAGGGGCCACGGGCGGAAGGCTCGAAGCCCTCGGGCGGCGTGGGGACCTGGTCGTCACTCACCCCCAGAATCCAGGTTGAAGATCCGATGCGTGACCTTGTCGCCGGGCTTGATGCCCAGCTCGCCGGCCCGGCCGCCGGCGATCTCCAGAACGCCCAGGGCCGCGCCGTGCGAGGGGAGCGACTCCTCGGACTTGGGCATGGCCATGGCGGCGATCGACACCACCGTGCCGTCGGCGGCGATGTAGATGATGTCGAGCGGGATCAGGGTGTTCTTCATCCAGAAGGACCGCGGCGCCTCGGCCTTGAAGTCGAACAGCATGCCGCGGTCGGGGGCCAGGCTCTCGCGCCACATCAGGCCATTGGTGCGTTCGGCCTCGTCGTCGGCGATCTCGACCTGGAACTTCGCGGGGCCATTGGCTGTGGTGACGGTCAGAGGCTCCAGCGGCGAGATCAGGGTCTCGGCCTTGGCCTCCTGGCCGCCCTTGCAGGCGGCAAGGCCGGAACAGGCCAGGACCGCCGCCAGAGCCAGGGCGCGGCCGATACGATACGCTGGGGTCAAAGGGGTACTCCGAACCGTCGAGGCGCTCTACGGGGCCTCGATCTGCGCCACGACCAGACCCTTGGGCCCTTCGGCGAAGCGCACCATGACGCCTTCCCCGGGCTGCAGGTCATCGAGGCCGCTGCGCCGCAGGGTCTCGATATGGACGAAGATATCGCCCGGCTCGTTGTCGCGCACCACGAAACCGTAGCCCTTGGTGCGGTTGAACCATTTGACCGTGGCCCGCTCCATCGGCCCGTCGGCGACCACCAGGGTGGCGCGGTGGCGGGACTCCTTGGCGCCGACACGGCTGTCGCGGCGGGGCTCGTCGACGCGGCGCGGGCGCTCGGCCGGGGCCGGGGCGCTGCTTTCGTCCAGCTCGACGATGTCGGTCACCTGCCAGCCCTTGGGCCGCTTGACCGCGTCGCAGACGATCAAAGATCCCTCAAGGACAGAATCGCGACCCAGGTTGCGCAGAGAAGTCACGTGCAGGAGCACGTCGCGGAGCTCGGTGATGTCCGGGTCGTCGGGCACGATGAAACCGTAGCCCTTGCCCAGATCGAACCACTTGATCCGGCCACTGATCCTCACGGCGTCTTCGTGAGAATCCTCAATATGCATATCCAGACTCGACATCACTCTCCCCCACCTACCGGAAACAGGTCGGTAAGCGCCTCAGGAATAACAATGTTCTCCTGTGGGGTGAGCCGTCAATCACAGAATAGCGCGAGACGGGTCCAGCTGTGCTGAATCGCGACAGTCGGTCGCACTCATTGCGGGTAGAATAGTAACGATTACGGAAAGGCCTCGTGGCACGCCCTAGGGGAGTCGAACCCCTCTTACCAGATTGAAAATCTGGGGTCCTAACCGATAGACGAAGGGCGCGCGGCGAGGAAGCGGCGATATAGCCAACCCTTCCGGGGTGCGCAAGCCCGCGCCGAAGAGAAAAGATCAGCCGACCGCCATTCGCGGGTCGGCGGCGTCCTCGATCTCCAGTTCAACGCCCTCGCGGCCCTGCCAGTCATCGGGTTTCAGCTTGCCGGCCAGGTGCAGGCCGCCACCGCCGGCCAGCAGCCGCTGGCCCATTTCCGTCTCGCCGGCCCGCCAGGCCACCGCCTTCAGTCGCTGGCCGGACGAATCGATCAGGGTGACCCGCACATGGCCGCCGCGCATGGCGATCGGCCGCTCGATTCGGGCGTCGGGGATGGCGAACAGCGGCTCGGGATTGCCGGGGCCGAAGGGGGCGAGGCGCTGGAAGTCGCTCCACAGGGCTCTGGTCGCGCCGCCGGGGCCGATCAGGGCGTCGATCTCGACGGCGTCCTGGGCGGCGGCGTCGACCATCTCGCCGGCCAGTTTCTCGGACAGGTAGGCGCGCAGCTCGGGGATGGCCGCGGGGCGCACGGTCAAACCGGCCGCCATGGCATGGCCGCCGCCGGCCAGCAGCAGGCCGTCGTCATAGGCCGACTGGATGGCCCGGCCGAGGTTGACCCCCGGCTGCGAGCGGCCCGAGCCCTTGCCGATGTCGGCCGGGCGGTCGATGCCGATGACGATGACCGGCTTGCGGTAGCGTTCGCGCAAGCGGCCCGCCGCGATGCCGACCACGCCCGGGTGCCAGCCGTCGCCGGCGACGACGATGACCGGGGCGTCGGGGTCGAAGTTGCTCTGCTTCTCGATGGAGAGGACGGCCTCCTCGATCACCGCCTTCTCGACCTCCTTGCGGGAGGCGTTGAGGGCGTCGAGCTCCTGGGCCAGGGCGGCGGCCTCTTCCGGGTCCTCGGTGCTGAGCAGGCGGGCGCCGAGGTCGGCCCGGCCGATGCGGCCGCCGGCGTTGATGCGGGGGCCGAGGATGAAGCCGACGTGGAAGGTGGTGGCCGGCCCCTGGGCCTTGGCGACGTCGAGCAGGGCTTTCAGGCCGATATTGCGCCAGCCGCTCATCACCTTCAGGCCCTGGGCGGCCAGGGCGCGGTTGAAGCCGGTCAGGGAGGTGACGTCGCAGACGGCGCCCATGGCGGCCAGGTCCAGCCAGTCCATGACGTTGGGGGCGGCGCGGTCCTCGAACAGGCCGCGCCTGCGAGCCTCGCGGTTGAGGGCGGCCATCAGCACGAAGACGACGCCGGCCGCCGCCAGGTGGCCTTGGCCGGAGGCGTCGTCGGGGCGGTTGGGGTTGACCAGGGCGGCGGCCGGGGGCGGCTCGCCGCGCATCAGGTGGTGGTCGATGACCACGACGTCGAGGCCGATGCGGGCGGCCTCGATCAGGGCGTCGTGGGCGGCCGCGCCGCAGTCGACGGTGATGACCAGCTCGGCGCCGCTGTCCTTGAGCTTGCGGAAGGCGGCGGGGCTGGGGCCGTAGCCCTCGAGGATGCGGTCGGGAACATAGACCGGCAGGTCGCGGCCCATGGCCCGGAACCAGCGGACGATCTGGGCGGCGCTCGAGGCCCCGTCGACGTCGTAGTCGGCGAAGACCACGGCGGGGCGGCCGCTGACGGCGGCGTCGACGAGAATCTCGGCCGCCCGGTCCATGTCGGCGAAGCTGGAGGGGTCGGGGAACAGGGCCTTGAGGGTGGGATTGAGGAAGTCCCCTCCCCCCTCGGCGGTGATGCCGCGCGAGGCCAGGGCCCGGGCCAGGGGCTCAGAGAGGCCGTGGCGCAGCTGGTGCTCGCGGGTGATGGCTTCGTCGGCCGGGCGACGACGCCAGACACGGCCGGTCAGGGACTTTCGGACGCCCAGGAAGTCAGTCGGCGGCGAGCCGTCAGCCATCAGAGGGCCCGCTTCATCCGCACTTCGCGCACGGTGTGGCTGTGGCTGTTCATGACCAGGGAGTGGGTGTGGACGAAGCCGTTGCGATAGGTGACGCCGTCGAGCAGCGCCCCCGAGGTGACCCCGGTGGCCACGAAGATGGCGTCGGCCTGGACGATGTCGTCCAGGTCGTACTTGCGGTCCAGATCGGTGATGCCCAGCCGGGCGGCGCGGGCCCGTTCGTCGGCGTTGCGGAACATCAGCCGGCCCTGGAACTGGCCGCCGACGCATTTCAGCGCCGCGCAGGCCAGCACCCCCTCGGGCGCGCCGCCGGCCCCGATGTAGAGGTCGATGCCGGTCTCCGGATCGGCGGTGTTGATCACACCGGCCACGTCGCCGTCGGAGATCAGATAGACCCGCGCCCCGACCGACCGCAGGCTGGCCATGATCTCGGCATGGCGCGGCCGGTCCAGCACGCAGACGGTGACCTGGTCGGCGGTCGTGCCCTTGGCGGCGGCGATGGCCAGGACGTTGTCGGCCGGGCTGCGGTCCAGATCGAGGATGCCGGCCGGGTAGCCCGGGCCGCAGGCGATCTTGTCCATGTAGGTGTCGGGGGCGTTGAGCAGGGTCCCGGCCGGGGCCCAGGCCATGACGGCCAGGGCGTTCGCCTGGGCCTTGGCGGTCAGGCTGGTGCCTTCCAGGGGGTCGAGGGCGATATCGACGCGGGGGCCGCCCTTGCCGACCTTCTCGCCGATATAGAGCATCGGAGCCTCGTCCCGCTCGCCCTCGCCGATGACGATGACGCCCTCGATGTCGAGGTCGTTCAGGGCGTTGCGCATGGCGTCGACGGCGGCCTGGTCGGCGGCCATCTCGTCGCCGCGGCCCACCAGAGCCCAGCTGGCGATGGCGGCGGCCTCGGTGACGCGCACGGCGTCGAGGACCAAACCACGATCGAGGGTGTCGGAACTCATACAGGCGTCTCCCGGCCCTTGCCCGTCTTACGCGGGAACAGGGGGTTTAGCGGCTGCCGGGAGTCGGCGCGAGGGGCAACTGGAGCGGCCGGGCAGGGCGTCGGTTGTCGAAGCGGGCAACATTATAACCCGGGCGCAAACGGTCGAGGGGGAAGTTTCGGCTAAGTGGTTGAAATCCTGTGCCCGGCGGGTTGGTTCAGGGTTCGCGAATGTGGGTCGCCGCGTTGGTCAGCCTGCAGGTCGAGCGTTGCCGAATGTAGGCCGGTTCCTGCCCGCCCCGACCAACAGATTTGCGGCGCCGCGTTCAGGTCCATTTTGGGTCAATTCGAATATGTCTAGACATATTCATCGCCGGACAGACCGCATTGCGGCCGGACGCCCCGTCTTGCAAGCTGCGGCGAGCGGGGAGATTCCATGGGCGCGTTCGAGTTCTTTTTCAGCTTCTACGGCCTGCTGCTTGGCCTGTCGGTTGCGGTGCTGGCGACGGGGGCGGCGCGGGCCTTCAAGCACCGCAAGGCGCGGCCGGTCGGCTGGCTGACGCCGCTTCTGGCCGTCTTCGTGGCGCTGGACATCGCGACCTTCTGGGAGGCCGCCTGGGTCAACTACCGGACACTGCCCTTCAGCTACGGGCTGCTGGTGGGCGGGCTGGTCGTGGCGGTGGTCTATTTCATCGCCGCCGCGCTGGTGTTTCCCGACGAAGGCGACGCGCCAGGGCCGTTGGACGATCATTTCTGGGCGCACAGGCGCACGACGCTGTGCCTGCTGATCCTGGCCAATGTGCTGGGCATGTGCGGGCAGCTGGCGGTCAACCTGACCCGCGAGAATGGCCAAGCCTTGGCGATTGCCTATGCGGCGAACCTGGCGATCTACGTCGTTCTCGTCGGCGGGGCCGCCTGGACGAAGCGGCGCTGGCTGTTCGCGGTGGCGATCGGCCTGCACACGGTCCTCTATCTTTACATCGCGGTCGTCTCGATCGTGTCGCCGCCGCCCCCCGATACGCCGCTTGGTCAGGCGACGGCCGCCGCGCCCTGAGGTCTGCTTTTCGAACCCTTGCGGGCATGCCGGGTCGGATTGCCTTCAAGACTCAGGAGGACCCGATATCGTTTGGCTCTTACCGCTATCGCGTCGTCGCCGACTGGACGGATCCCGACGATGGACAACCGCGGGGGGCGGAGCCTGCCGATTGGCAAGCGCGGATCCGCGAGGGTCAGAGCCGTGAGGTATCCAGGCGGGCCAGGCGTTCGCGGCGCTCGGCATAGCGGTCGCCGAGGGCGGTGGTGGTCAGAAAGACGCCCAGGATCTGCTCGGCCGTCGCGGCGTCGAGGGTGTCGGCTCCAAGCACCAGCATGTTGGCGTCGCCATGTTGCCTGGCCCCGGCGGCCTCGCTGACGGTGTGCAGCAGGGTCGCGCGGATGAAGGCGAAGCGGTTGGCGGTGATGGCCATCATCTGGCCGCTGCCGCAGATGCCGACGGCGAAATCCGCCCGTCCGTGCTTGATCTCGGCGGCCAGGGCGAGGGCGTAGTCCATGGCGTCGACCCGTTCCTCGGCGCTGTCGGCGCCACAGTCGAGGACGGCATGGTCGTGGGCCCGCAGCCACGTCTTCAGCTGCTCTTTCAGGGCGAAGCCCCGGTGGTCGGCGGCGATGGCTATCGGCCTGGCGGTCGGTGCGCGGTTCATCCGTCCAGCCTAGCGCGCCCGGCGCGGGGAACAACGTCTGCTTTCGCCGCCGCGCCGCGCCCTGCCCTGCCCGCTCGCGTCACTCGGCGGTCAGCAACGCTTCCAGCTTGCCGTAGATCTCGTCCATGCCGTGGAGGAAGCCGGCGGCGATGGCGGCGGCCCGCTGCTCGGCGTTGGCGTAGCGCCTGACCTGGGTCATGCGCGTGCTCGTCCCATGGGCGACCAGGTCGGTGATGACCGTCGGGCTCGCCGTCGTGTCGCCGTTGAAGTGTTCGACATGGACCATGTGATGCGGCGCGTCGGCGGCCAGGATCGGCCCGGAGAAATAGAATTCCTCCCATTCCAGGTGAAAGCTGCCGCCGGGACGCGCGTCCCATTCGCAGCGGATGAAGTCGTCCGATCCGGCCCAGTGGCGGATCAGCGCCGGCTCGGTCAACGCACGCCAGACGCGGGCGGGCGGATGGGTGAAGTCGCGGCTGACGACGACATCGGTTTCGCCGTCCAACGAGACGGTCGGGTCCAGGGTCAGGGTCATGAGGGGGTCCTTTCAGGGGTGTCGGCGGGCGGCTCGTCCGGCTCGTCCGCCAGGCTGTCGAGCACCGCATCCAGCTTCTTGAACTGCGCCTCCCAGAGCGCGCGGTATTGGCCCAGCCAGTCCCAGAGCGCCTCGACGGCGTCCGGTTTCAGCCGGCGGGGGCGGGCCGTGCCGTCGATGCGGGTCTCGATCAGCCCCGCCTCCTCCAGCACCTTCAGGTGGCGGCTGATGGCCGGCTGGCTGATGGAAAACGGCCGGGCGAGGTCCTGCACCGTCGCCTCCCCCGCCGCCAGGCGCGCGATGATGGCGCGGCGAGTGGGGTCGGCCAGGGCGGCGAAGGACTGATCGAGGGCGGGCATGGCGGTGGCTCGTTATGTAACCATGACGTTATATAACAACTTGTGCACATAAGGAAGCCCCGACCGTGCGAGGCGCCGGAGCGTGGGCCCATTGCCGTGGTTCGCGGAGTTCGATTACCTGTGACGCCGCACCGCAGGGCATGGGGACATCCATGAGCGCCAGATCGTCGGACGCCAGGCTGGGGCTGTTGCTCCGGCTCCTTCTTGGCAGCCTGTTCGTCGCGCATCTGTACTGGAAGCTCGCCGTTTTCCCCGGCGGCGTTGAGGGATGGTGGGCGAACCTGGTCCGGGCAGGATACCCGCCGTTCGTCCCTGCCTACGTGTTGTCGGCTGAGGTGGCCGGCGCCCTGTTGCTGATCCCGGGGGTGCTCACCCGGTACGTCGCGGTTTACGCCATTCCCATGATGGTGGGCGCCGCGCAGTTCTGGCTGGTCCGCAAAGGCTTCTACTTCACGAACGGCGGCGCGGAACTGCCCCTGGTCTGGCTCGCCCTCCTGGGCATCCTGGCCGTGGTGGGCGACGGAGGCTGGGCGCTGGTGCGCTCGCCCTCCCCGCGCGACCTGCTGGCGCGTCCTGGGCCCCCGGCCTCATGACTGAGCTCATCTACCTGGAGCCTGGCGAACAGATGCCCGAGCTGGCCGATGACGAGCCGTGGCTGGTGGTCGAGGCGAGCGGTGACGGCCGGTTCTTCGGCTCGGGGTACGGACGCACATCGTCGGGCAAGGAGGTCTTCTACGCGTCCTTGCCTGAGCACGATATCAGTTTGCCGGCAGCCCTGGCGGCGGCCGCCGAATGGGCCCGCCAGCGGGGTGTTTCTCGAATCTGGGTGCAGACGAGCGCGGACATCTAGGCTCCGCCCCCCCGGCAAACCGTCATGTCTGGAGGATCGCGAGCATAACCATGGCAAGCGGGCGGGGGCGAGGCAAGCCAACTTAAGTTGCCTTGCGAGCCGGCCGGCCGGGCGCGAATTCGTGGCTCTCAGGCAGGGAGATTGCGATGAGCGGACTCGCGGCGACGGAGCGGGCGGCGGCGAACGTCATGGAGACGACGGCCGAGAACCAGGCGGCCACCTTTCGTAACCAGGACCAGGTCTGGCCGGTGCGGGCGATCCGGCGCGGCGCGCAGGTGCGGGCGCTGCCGCCTCACGGGCGATCGCTTGGCGAGCTGACCTGGCGGCTGGGCGACCAGATCGTTGGCGTCGACGACTTCATGCAGCGCCATCGCGCCGCCGGGCTTCTGGTCCTCAAACGCGGCGAGATCGCGCTGGAGCGCTACGGCATGGGCAACGGTCCGGAGAGCCTGTGGACGGGCTTCGCGATCACGACCTCCATCACCGGGACGCTGGCCGGGGCCGCGCTGCACGAGGGCGCCATCGAGAGCCTCGATGACCCCTGCGACCTCTATCTGCCGGCGCTGCTGGGCTCGGCCTACGAGGGGGTCACGATCCGCAACGTCCTGCGGATGTGCTCGGGCGTGGGCTGGCGCGAGGATGAGGGCGCCGAGGCGCGCTCCGACGCCCGGCGCCTGGGCCGGGCCATGGCCCGTCGGCAGCCGGGGGCCGTCCTGGATCAGCTCTGCCGGCTACCGCGCGCCCATCCCCAGGGGACGGTGTTCAACTATTCGACCGGCGAAGGCTGCCTGCTGGCCGCGGTGATCGCCGCTGCGACGGGCCGTCCGTTGGCCGACTATCTGGCGACACGGATCTGGGGCCCCGGCGGGATGGAGGCCGACGGGCACTGGCAGCTGGAGGCGGAGGACGGCCTGGAGCTTGGGGGATTTGGCGTCAGCGCCTGCTTGCGCGACCTGGGCCGGTTCGGGCAGTTGATGCTGGAGGACGGCGAGGTGCCGGACGGGCGACGGGTCTTGCCGCCTGGCTGGCGCGACCTGGCGGGCCGGCCCGATTGCGCGGCGACCGCCTTTGGCGCCGTGACGCCGGGCCATGGCGGCGGCTACGGCTATCACTGGTGGGCGACGCCGCCGGCGCCGGGCGTCCACAGTGGCGTCTTCGCGGCGGTCGGCGCCTTCGGTCAGCTGGTCTACGTCAACCCCGGCGAGCAGCTGGTCGTTGTCATGCACAGCGCGCGGCGTGCGGCTGAGGACAGCGCCGCCGGCGCCGAGACCGTGACGCTGTTGCGGGCGGCCGCGGAGGCGCTGCGGGAGGACGCCGCACCTTAGGGCCAATCGGCCTTCAGGCCCTCTTCCCTTCGGGTCGCCGGGATGAGCGGACTTAAGGGGCGCGACCTCAATCGAATGCCGGATGGAAGCTGACATCTCCCTCCCGGGGCGGGGCCCCTAGAACGAGGCGCTGGAAGTAGCGGTTGGGTTTGCCCCGATAGGTGAGTGTGGGAACGCTCACGAAGCCGAAGCGGCTGTAGTAGTTCGGATCGCCCAGGAGAACGCATCCCCCGGCCTTCAACGCTCTCAGGCGATCCAATCCCTCCGTGATCAGGGCGCCGCCGATGCCGCGCCCTTGGATCCCTGGCGCGACCGAGACGGGTCCGAGCCCGTACCAGTCGCTCGGCTGGCCATCGATGCGAACGGGCGAGAAGGCGACATGGCCGACCAACTCCCCGTCAGCGGCTATGGCCACAAGGGAGACGGTCAAGGCCTCGGCCTCGCGCAAGGCGTCGATGACGCGAGCTTCGTCGCCGTCGCTGAACGGCATGGGCGCGAACGCCGCGGTGGTGATCTGGCCGATCCTGATCGCGTCGCCGGGACGCTCAGATTCGATTCGCGGGCGCTCGGGAGGGCGCGGTGGGATCGTTTTCAACGGGAATTCCTTCAACGGGCGTGACGCAGCATTGCGGCCGCAGCTTCCGCGGTCCGCGGTGGAGGCTGGCGACGCCGCGGCGCGCGGCGTCAGGGTCACGCAATCGTTGACATGCGGGAACGCTAGGGAGTCGCCGTCCGATGGTCAACGGAGGGCGCGCCGGGACCGCAAAGCCCGCCGCGGTTCATGCCCGGAGTTGTCAGCCGGGAACGGTTGCTGCCAAGCCGTTGTCAGCAGCCTCGGGATAGGTTGTCGCAAACAACCGGAGCCGCCCATGTCCAGCCTCGTCTTCTACACCAACCCCATGTCGCGCGGCCGCATCATCCGCTGGATGCTCGAAGAGGTCGGTCAGCCCTATGAGACCCGAATCCTGCGCTGGGAAACCGGAGACGCCAAGGCCGCCGACTACCTGGCCATCAATCCGATGGGCAAGGTGCCCGCCATCGTCCATGACGGGGTGGTCGTTACCGAATGCGCCGCCATCTGCGCCTACCTCGCCGACGCCTTCCCTGAAGCCGGTCTCGCTCCGCCCGCACAAAGTCCGCTGCGCGGTCCCTACTATCGCTGGCTGTTCTTCGGAGCCGGCCCGATCGAGCAGGCCGTGGGCGCCAAGGTGGTGAACCTGGAACCGACGATCGAGCAACGCCGCTCGCTGGGCTTCGGCTGCATCGAGGACGTGCTGGGCGCCGTCGAGGCGGCGGTCGAGGACCGCCCCTATCTCGTGGGAGACGGCTTTACGGCCGCCGACCTCTACCTCGCCTCTCACCTGTCCTGGGGCATGAACTTCGGCACGATCGAAAAGCGCCCGGCGTTCGAGACCTATGTGGAGCGCCATCTGCAGCGCCCCGCCGCCCGGCGCGCCGACGAGATCGACGACGCGCTCATTGCGGCCGCAGCCCAGCCGGCGTCCTGAGCCTGGCGTCCGAACATCACCCGTTGCCGACATTCCTAAATCGCAAGGTACAAATCGACATGACTGTCTACGGAAGCTGCCACTGCGGCAACGTGCGGATCGCGTTGCCGAGCAAGCCCGAGTGGGTTGCGGACTGCAATTGCTCGCTTTGCCGCCGGCTCGGCTGGCGGGTCGCCTATTTCCCGCCAGACCAGGTGAGCATTTCAGGCGAGACGACGGCCTATGTCTGGGGCGACCGGATGATCGGCATTCACCACTGCCCCGTCTGCGGCTGCGGCACGCACTGGCAGACCCTAGGGCAAGATTTCGGCAAGATGGGCGTCAATGCGCGCCTGATCGACGGCTTTGACGAAGGCGCCGTCGAGATCCGGAAATTCGACAACGCCGATTAAGTCCGCCGTCCGCTTTCCACCCATAGCCGTCGTCAGGGGCGTCCGCTCAGACCAGCGCATGGGAGTCGGTCACAAGTCCTGACGGTTTCCGCCGGGCGCCCTCCCCCTTGCCTGTCGCCGATCCATGGCGTAAACACTGAACCTAATGGTTCAGTTTCAACAACCCCACCTCGACTCCTCGTTCGCCGCCCTCTCGGACCCCACCCGGCGTGGGGTGCTGGAGCAGCTGGGGCGGGCGGACGCCTCGATCACGGACCTGGCCGACAGGTTCCACATGACCCTCACCGGCATGAAGAAGCATGTCGGCATCCTGGAGCAGGTGGGGCTGGTCGCCACCGAGAAGGTCGGCCGCGTGCGGACCTGCAGGTTGGGGCGGCGGCGGCTGGAGGAAGAAATGGCCTGGATCGCCGCCTACCGACAGCTGTGGGACGCGCGCTTCGATGAACTCGACAGAATCGTCGACGAACTGAAAGAGAAGGAGAGAAACGGTGGGTGAGAAGCAAGACAGCCGGGGTGGCCGCACGAAGATAGAGCGGACCTCCGACACGGAACTGGTGGTGACGCGGACCTTCGACGCCCCGGCCCGCATCGTGTTCGAGGCCTGGACGACGCCGGAACTGTTCAAGCGCTGGTGGGCGCCCAAGTCGCTGGGGATGCCGATCCTGTCCTGCGAGATGGATGTGCGGACCGGCGGCGGCTACCGCCTGACCTTCGGCCTCGACGACGGCCAATCGTTCAGCTTCTTCGGCAAGTACCTGGAGGTGATCCCGAACGCCCGCCTGGTCTGGACCAACGAGGAAGGCGACGAGGGCGCGGTGACCACCGTGACTTTCGAGGATCGGGGCGGCCAGTGCCTGCTGGTCTACAGCGACCGCTATCCGACCAAGGCGGCCCTGGAGGCCGAGCGCGGGGCGGAGGACGGCCTGCCCGAGCAGTTCGAGCAGCTGGATGCGTTGCTGGCCGGCATGGGCGTGAGCTGACGTCTGTGGGGACAGGTTCGGCGCGGAGCGGCGTACCTGTCCCCGGTCGGCGCCGGCGATGGGGTGGCCCCCAGGTCAGACGGTTTCATCGCGGCTGGACCGCGCCCGGTTTCAAGTCCGGCGCTGACCGGGGACAGGTAGGCCGCTTTGCGGCCAACCTGTCCCCTAGATCCGCGCGATCCGCAGGAGTTTCGGCCGCTCGATCACCACTTCCAGCCGTTCCAGCCGGTCGATGGCGTCGGTGAGCACTGACTCCGCCACGGCATGGGTCGTCAGCACGATCGGCACGCCGCCGACGTCTTCGACCGGCTTCTGCAGGAAGCTGTCGATGGAAACGCCGCATTCGGCCAGGGTCTCGGACACCGCCGCGATGACGCCGGCCTGGTCCTTGACCAGCAGGCGCAGGTAGGCCTTGCCGACCCGGCGGGTCGGGGCGACGGCGATGAAGGGCGGCAGGTCGCCGGCCGGGGCCTGGAAGACCGGGCGTTTGGCCAGGGTCATGACGTCGGCGATGTCGGCGGCGACGGCGGCCGCCGTGGGGCCGGAACCGGCGCCGGGGCCCTGGATGAAGATGCGGCCGATGCGCGTGCCCTCGATGAACAGGGCGTTCGTGGCGCCGCGCGTCTCGGCCAGGGGATGGCCGAAGGCGACCAGGCTGGGGTGGACGCGGACGGCGACGCCGTCCTCGGTGCGCTCGGTCGAGGCGATCAGGCGGATGCGGTAGCCGAGGTCCTTGGCCAGCGCGATGTCGAGCTGTTCGACCCCGTCGATGCCCTCGATCTCGGCGGCGGCGAAGTTGGGGGCGCAGCCGAAGGCCAGGGCGGCCAGGATGGAGATCTTGTGGGCGGCGTCGAAGCCGCCAACGTCGGTGGTCGGGTCGGCCTCGGCGTAGCCCATGGCCTGGGCGTCCTTCAGCACGTCGGCGAAGGCGCGGCCCTTGGACTCCATCTCGCTGAGGATGAAGTTGCAGGTGCCGTTGAGGATGCCGGCCAGGGCCGAGACGTCGTCGCCGACCATGGCCTCGCGCAGCATCTTCACGGCCGGGGTGCCGCCCATGACGGCGGCCTCGAACAGCAGCGGCACGCCGGCGGCTTCCGCCAGGGCGGCCAGTTCGGCGCCGTGGACGGCGATCAGGGCCTTGTTGGCGGTGACGACGGGCTTGCCGGCCTTGAGGGCGGCCTCGACGGCGGCCTTGGCGGGGCCGTCGGAGCCGCCGATCAGCTCGACGAAGATGTCGATGTCGGGGCTGCTGGCCAGGGCCACGGGGTCGTCGAACCAGGCGAGGCTGGAGATGTCGACCGGCCGGTGGCGCGTGCGGTTGCGGGCTGAGACGGCGGTGATCACCGCATCATCTCCGGCGGGGGCGAATCCGGGGCGTTCGGCGAGGAATTCGAGCAGGCCGCCGCCGACGGTGCCGAGGCCGGCGACGCCGACGCGCCAGGTTTTCTTGGTCATGAGGTCAGTCTCGAAACTTGAAGGCGGCCAAGAACGTCAAAGCTGCCGTGAGAGTACCCTTCTCCCCTTGTGGGAGAAGGTGTCGGCGTAGCCGACGGATGAGGGGTCGCACCGGCCTCCGACACAGTCCGGCCCAGCCACCTCTGCGCGGCTTGACGAGTCATCGACCCCTCATCCGGCGCTTCGCGCCACCTTCTCCCACAAGGGGAGAAGGGAGCCCAGAGGCGAACTCTCAGGCCATTGCTCATCACTGCGCCGCCAGGGCGTTATGAGCCCGCCCCAGAATCTCGGACGAATTCGCCAGGAACTTCTTCACGTTGCGCGCCGCCTGGCGAATGCGCTGTTCGTTCTCGACCAGGCCGATGCGGACATAGCCTTCGCCGTATTCGCCGAAACCGGAGCCCGGGGCGACGGCGACGCCGGCTTCCTCGACCAGCAGCTTGGCGAACAGCATCGAGCCGGCCTCCTTGTACTGCTCGGGGATCGGGGCCCAGGCGAACATCGAGGCGGGCGGGCTGGGAATGTCCCAGCCGGCCTGGGCCATGGATTTGACCAGGGTGTCGCGGCGCGACTTGTAGGTGGCGCGGATCTCGTCGACGCAGTCCTGCGGGCCGTTCAAGGCGGCGGCGGCGGCCACCTGGATCGGGGTGAAGGCGCCATAGTCGAGGTAGGACTTCACCCGTGCCAGGGCGGCACACATCCGCTCGTTGCCGACCACCATGCCGACGCGCCAGCCGGCCATGGCGTAGGTCTTCGACAGGCTGTTGACCTCGACGGCGCAGTCCTTGGCGCCCTCGACCTGCAGCACGCTGGGCGGCGGGTTGTCGTCGAAGTATATCTCCGAATAGGCGACGTCGGAGATGACCAGCAGCTCGTGCTTCTTCGCGAGCTTGATGGCCTCCTGGTAGAAATCGAGGTCGACCCATTGCGCCGTCGGGTTGGACGGATAGCTGAGGATCAGCACGCTGGGCGGCGGCACGGAGTTCTTCACCGCCCGGCTGACCCCGGCCAGGTACTCTTCCGGCGACAGGGCCGGCACGTGGCGGATCACCCCGCCGGCCATGATGAAACCGAAGGCGTGGATCGGATAGGCGGGGTTGGGACAGATGATGACGTCGCCCGGCGCGGTCAGGGCGTTGGCCAGGTTGGCGAAGCCTTCCTTGGAGCCGAGGGTGGCGATCACCTCAGAGTCGGGGTTCAGCTTCACGCCGTAGCGGCGCTCGTAATAGCCGGCCATGGCCCGGCGCAGGCCGATGATGCCGCGTGAAGCGCTGTAGCGGCCGGCCTTGGGATCGCGGGCGGTCTCGACCAGCTTGTCGACGATGTGCTTGGGCGTCGGCATGTCGGGGTTGCCCATGCCGAAGTCGATGATGTCGACGCCCTGGCCGCGCAGGCGGGCCTTGATGCGGTTGACCTCTTCGAAGACGTAGGGCGGCAGGCGTCGGATACGGTGGAAATCGGTCGTCATTGGGGGCTCTTCGCCGCAAATCGGCGCATGGGAGCTAAAAGTCGCGCATGGATAGCCCACCGAAGGGGCCCAACCAAGCAGGCTCTTGGAAGATCATGCCTCCGATGCCCGCAGGTTTCCCTACTTCGGCTTCGGAGGCGCCTTAGCTCGCGCCCGGGCGGCGGCGGCGAAGGCCTCGGATTCGGCGATCTCGGCGTCGGTCGGCGGGTGGATGTTTCCAACGTCGGCGTCGGCCATGGCGCGGGCGGCGAAGGCGTCGCTGGCGTCGAGGTCCCAGGTTTCCGGGGCGGTGCTGTTGGTGACGTAGACGCCTTCGGCGGCCTGGTCCTCGACCTGGGCCTTCATGGCCTCAGGCGTCGGCAGGTCGGCCGGCGGGGCCGGGATGGAGGCGAAGGTCGGGAAGCCGCCGGGCTTGGCCAGCACCGCCTCGATGTCGGCCTTGGCCGGCGAGGTCGGATTGACCGGGACCTCGGCGAACGGACGCCGGCCCGAGGGCGAGGCGCAGGCGGCAAGGCTCAGGGCGCCCAGAACCAGGACACTGGCGCTCATCTTGCGCGACAACGGAATGCGGGCTTGGCCGTTCATAGCAAGTCCGGTCATATGCGATGATTGCGGCAAGCGAAAGGGCGACCCGTCGCCCTTCCAGGTGAGGAAACGATGCATGGCCGGTGAAGCCAAGGCCCCGACCCGCAAACAGGCCAAGGCGAAGGCCGGCGGCAAACCCAAGGCGGCGAAGGCGAAAACCGCTTCGAAGGCCGCCAAACAACAGCCCGACGACCGCGTCCACGCCGCCCGCCAGGCGACCGCCGAGGCGAGCGCGCCGCCGCCCGAGATGCCGAAGTTCCCGCCACCCCTCTCTTCTTTGGGCGACGACCCGGCCGGCTTCATTCCCAAGGGACAGCGTGAGCAGTTCGAGAAGCTGTCGGCGAATCTGGCCCGCGCCGCCGTCACCGCCCAGGGCGCCATCGCCGAGGCCGCCCTGCGCCAGGCCGACGCCCCGGCGGCGCTGAACACAGACCCCTTCCACGTCGGCCCGGCCCTGACCCAGGTCATGGGCAAGCTGGCGTCCGAGCCCGACCGCATGCTGCGGGCCCAGGCTGACCTGTTCTCGCGCTACCTCGACCTGTGGCAGAACACCGCCAAGCGGATGGGCGGCGAGACCGTCGAGCCCACCGTCGTCCCGGCCAAGGGCGACAAACGGTTCAACGATCCCGACTGGGGCAACCACCCGCTGTTCGACGTCATGAAGCAGTCCTACCTCTTGACGTCGAACTGGCTGAACAGCCTGGTCTCCGAGGTCGAGGGCGTCGATCCGCTGGAGAAGCGGCGGGTGGAGTTCTTCATGAAGACGCTGACCGACGCGGTCAGCCCCAGCAACTTCCTGATGAGCAACCCGGCGGCCTTACGCGAAGTGGTGGCGACCGGCGGCGAGAGCCTGGTGCGCGGCATGGACCAGTTCGCCGAGGACCTGACCCGCGGCGGCGGCCAGCTGTCGATCAGCCAGACCGACATGGACGAGTTCGTGGTCGGCCAGAACGTCGCCACCGCGCCGGGCAAGGTGGTCTATCAGAACGACATCCTGCAGCTGTTGCAGTTCACGCCGACGACCGACGAGGTGCGGGAAATCCCGCTCTTGCTGTTCACGCCGTGGATCAACAAGTTCTACATCACCGATCTTAGGCCCGATAACAGCCTGATCCGCTGGCTGACCGGCCAGGGCTTCAGCGTCTTCGTGACCAGCTGGGTCAACCCCGACGAGACCCTCGCCGCCAAGACCTTCGAGGACTATCTGGTCGAGGGCATCTACGACGCCACCGCCCAGGTGATGAAGCAGTGCGGCACCGACAGGGTGAACACTGTCGGCTACTGCATCGGCGGGACCCTGCTGTCCTGCGCCCTGGCCCACATGGCGGCCAAGGGCGACAAGCGGATCAATTCGGCGACCTTCTTCGCGGCCCAACAGGACTTCGAGGAGGCCGGCGACCTGCGGCTGTTCGTCGACGAGGGCTGGCTGAAGGACATCGAGGCCCAGATGGACAAGGCCGGCGGCTTCCTGCCCGGCAAATCGATGGCCGATACGTTCAACGCCTTGCGCGGCAACGACCTGATCTGGTCGTTCTTCGTCAACAACTACCTGATGGGCAAGGAGCCCAAGCCCTTCGACCTGCTGTTCTGGAACAGCGACCAGACGCGGATGCCCAAGGCGCTGCACCTCTTCTACCTGCGCCATTTCTACAAGGACAACGCCCTGTCGAAGGGTGAGCTGACCCTGGCCGGGGAGAGGCTGGACCTGAAGAAGGTCAAGACGCCGATCTATGTGCAGTCGAGCCGCGAGGACCACATCGCCCCGTTCCGCAGCATCTATCGCGGGGCCAAGCTGTTCGGCGGGCCGGTGACCTTCACCATGGCGGGCAGCGGCCACATCGCCGGGGTGATCAACCATCCGGACGCCAGGAAGTACCAGCACTGGACCAACAGCGCCCTCCCCGACTCCGTCGAGGAATGGGTGGCCGGGGCGGTGGAGCATCCGGGCAGCTGGTGGCCGCACTGGGCCGTCTGGCTGAACGAGCGGTCGGGCGACATGGTCCCGGCCCGCGACCCGACCAAGGGGCCGCTCAAGGCCCTGGAGGACGCGCCGGGGTCGTTCGTGAAGGTGCGCAGCTAGACCGCGCCGTAGCCGCGGTTCAGGGCGGCGATGGCGATCTCGTCGACGCGCTTCTGGCTGAGGTTGGTGTTGTTGAGCAGGACCAGGGTCGGGCCGCCGTCCAGGCCGTGGGCCAGCAGGCATTTGTAGCCGCCGGAATTGCCGGTCTCCCAGGCGAAGCGCCGTTCGGCGCCGCCCAGGGTCAGGGTCTTCACCCGGCCGCCCAGGCAGTAGTTCTGGTCGGCCACGCGGACCGTCGTCAGCAGCTTGCGCGAGGCGGGCGACAGGAAGCGGCGCTCGAAGACGGCGATGGCGAGGCGGTGCAGGTCGCCGACCGTCGAGCAATAGCCGCCGCTGGCGGTGGCGAAGGGCGGGCTGAGCTGCAGGTTGCGGACCGGCGGCGTGGTGGTGCGGTAAGGCGCCGCCACCGGGTCGATCATGGTCGGCAGCAGCCGGCCGGTGTCCTTCATGGCCAGGGGCTTCAACACGCGGGCGGCGATGACGTCCTCGAACGGCGCGCCGGCGGCGGCCTCGACGATGGCGCGGACCAGGATCCAGTTGGTCAGCGAGTAGTCGAACTGGGCGCCGGGCTCGAAGGTCAGGTCGCCGGAGGCGTAGCGCTTGATCGCCTCGGCCATCGGCAGGTCGAGGCTCATGAGGGATGCATCCAGCTTCACCGCCGCGATGTAGCCGTTGGGGATGCCGCTGGTGTTGGACAGCAGGTGGGCCAGGGTCACCTTGTCGCCGGTGTCGCGCCGGTAGTCCTTGAGCACGCTGGTGATCGGCGCCTCGAGGACCAGCTTCTTCTCCTCGACCAGCTTGAGGATGGCCAGCGTTGTCAGGAACTTGGTGATCGAGGCGATGCCGAAGGGGGTGGCCGGGGTGATCGGGCGCGGGGTCTCGATGTTGGCCAGGCCGACGGCCGTGGTGCGCGGCTTACCGCCCGGCCCGGCGACCAGCAGGGCGCCGTTGAAGGGCTCGCTGGCCGCCGCCGCAGACAGGGAGGCCAGGGTGGCCGCCGCGTCGAACTTCGCCGCCGCCGACACGCCGCTGGCCGTCATCAGGGCTAGGGCGCCGCCGCCCGCCAGAACCTGTCGCCGATTGCCGATCATCACGTCACTCCCCGGATTGGGCCAAAGAGCAGCGTGGACCCGGGGCCGCAAGTTAAGCTTCGGTCATGTAGGAAGGCGCCTACAGATTTAGCCGCAGCTTCGGCCGCTCCCAGGTGATCTCCCCGACGGGCGGCGAGACTCCGACATCCACCGCCCCCATCCGCCGATAGAATTCCGCCGCCTGAGGGTTGGACGAGATGACCACGGCGCTGGCCCCCAGCGCCCTCGCCCGCTGCGCCATCTGTTCGAACAGCCGGCGGCCGACGCCCTTCCCCTGGGCGGCGTTGGCGGTGAAGAAGAGGTCCAGTTCCAGGGCCGTCCCGTCATGCGGGATCAGCTGGTGGAAGCCCATGACCTCGCCGGCCTCTTCGTCCAGCCAGACCTCGTCAGCCTCGGTGAAGACCCAGCGCGGGATGAAGGCGGCGATCATCGCCCTCGCGGCCGGGACCTCGTAGCCGTTGCTGGCTTCCATCAACGCCACCAGGGCGGCGCGGTCCTCCGGCCTCGCCCGGCGGATCATCAGATGTGCAGCGGCCGGGCGTAGGCGTCCAGCGACGCCTCGTGCATGGCCTCGCTCATCGTCGGGTGCGGGAAGACGGTGGCGAACAGGTCTTCTTCCGTCGCCTCCATGGTCATGGCGATGGCGTAGCCCTGGATCATCTCGGTGACCTCATGGCCGATCATATGGGCCCCGAGCAGCGCCCCGGTCTTGGCGTCGAAGACGGTTTTGACAAAGCCATCCAGCTCGCCCGCGGCGATGGCCTTGCCGTTCACCCGGAACGGGAAGCGGCCGACCTTGACCTCGTAGCCCGCCGCCTTGGCCGCCGCCTCGGTCAGGCCGACCGAGGCGACCTGCGGGGTGGCGTAGGTGCAGCCCGGGATCGGGGCGGTCAGATTGGGCGTCTTGAAGCCGGCGATGTGCTCGATGCAGTGGACGCCCTCGTGCATGGCCTTGTGGGCCAGCCAGGGGGCGCCGGCGACGTCGCCGATGGCGTAGAGGCCGGGCACGTTGGTGGCGCCGTGGCTGTCGGTGACGACATGGCCGCGATCGAGCTTCAGGCCCAGGGTCTCGGCGCCGAGGTTCTCGGTATTGGGGCTGATGCCGATGGCGACGATGGCGATGTCGGCTTCCAGGGTCTCGGCCTTGCCGCCGACTTCCAGGGCGACGCTGACGCCGGCCTTGGTCTTGGCCAGCTTGGACACCTTGGCGGCGACGCGGAACTTGATGCCGCGCTTTTCGAAGGCCTTGTGGGCGGCCTTGGAGATCTCCTCGTCCTCGACCGGCAGGATGCGGTCGAGGGCCTCGATCACCGTCACCTCGGAGCCGAGGGCGCGATAGAAGCTGGCGAACTCGATGCCGATGGCGCCCGAGCCGATGACGATCAGGCTCTTGGGCGCGGCCTTGGGGACCAGGGCCTCGCGATAGGTCCAGATGCGGTCGCCGTCCGGTTCGAAGCCGATGGCGGGGATGGTGCGGGCCCGGGCGCCGGTGGCCAGGATGACGTGCTTGGCGGTGACCGTGCGGCTGCCGCCGGCCTTGAGGGCGATGACGACCTTGGGGGCGCCAGCTGCCTTCTCGAGCTTGGCGGCGCCTTCGATGACCTCGATCTTGTGCTTCTTCATCAGGAAGGCGACGCCGGCGGTCAGCTGTTTGGCCACCCCGCGCGAGCGTTCGACGACCTTGGTGAAGTCGAAGGCCCGGCCGGTGACCGACAGGCCGTAGGCCTCCAGGTGGCCCAGCTGCTCATAGACCTCGGCGGTCTTGAGCAGGGCCTTGGTTGGGATGCAGCCCCAGTTGAGGCAGATGCCGCCGAGGTTCTCCCGCTCGACGATGGCCGTCTTCAGGCCCAGCTGGCTGGCGCGGATGGCGGTGACATAGCCGCCGGGGCCGGCGCCGATGACGATGACGTCGAAATCGCTCACGAGACTGCTCCGTAGTCAGTAGTCGGGCCGCAGGGCATTCTCTTGATCCGCTCGTCCCGGCGAATGCCGGGATCCATTTGACGGATCTCGGTGCTCGGGGAGTGCCAATGAGAAAAGCCGGACAGATCAGCGCCCTATGAAATGGGTCCCGGCATTCGCCGGGATGAGCGGAAAGGAGAGAGGTCGCGGAGCGACCTCAGACAATCATCGTCAGCGGGTCTTCGATCAGCGATTTGAACACCTGCAGGAAGCGGGCGCCGATGGCGCCGTCGACGACGCGGTGGTCGCAGGTCAGGGTGACGGTCATTACCGTGGCGACGGCCAGTTCGCCCTTTTTCACCACGGGACGCTGCTCGCCGGCCCCGACGCTCATGATGCAGCCCTGCGGCTCGTTGATGATCGAGGCGAAGGACTTGATGCCCATCATGCCGAGGTTCGAGACCGTGAAGGTGCCGCCCTGGAATTCCTCGGGCTTCAGCTTGCGGTCGCGGGCCCGGCCGGCCAGGTCCTTGGCCTCGGTGGCGATCTGGGCCAGGCCCTTGGTGTCGGCCGCCCGGATGATCGGGGTGATCAGGCCGCCGTCGATGGCCACGGCCATGGCGATGTCGGCGTGGTGGTGCATGGCCAGCCCCTCGGGGCTGTAGCTGGCGTTGGCCTCCGGCACCCGGGTCAGGGCGACGGCGACGGCCTTGATCACCAGGTCGTTGACCGAGACCTTGACGCCGTCCTTCTCCAGCATGGCGTTGATCTTGGCGCGGGCGGCCAGCAGGCCGTCGATCTCCAGGTCGATGGTCAGCGGGAAATGGGGGACGTCACGGAAGCTCTCGGTCATCCGCCGGGCGATGGCCTTGCGCATGCCGTCGAGCGGCACGAGGTCGTAGGTGCCGTCCGGGATGCCCATCTGGGCCAGGCTTTGCGGGGCGCGGGCCGGAGCGGTGGCCGGCGCGGCGCCGGGGGCGGCCGGGGGCTGGGCGGGAGCCTTGCCTCGGGCGGCATCGACGTCGGCCTTGATCACCCGGCCGTGCGGGCCGCTGCCCTTGACGGAGGCGAGGTCGAGGCCGGCGGCCTGGGCCAGGCGGCGGGCCAGCGGCGAGGCCATGACCCGGTCACCCGAACCATTGAGCTGGGCCGGCGGGGCGGCCGGCGCGGGCGCTGGCGCGGCGGGCGCCGGCTTCGGCGCCTCGGCGGCCTTGGGAGCTTCGGCTTTCGGAGCCTCAGCCTTAGGAGCGGGCGCCGGCGCGTCGCCCTCCCCGGCCATTCGGGCGATGGGGGTGTTGACCTTGACGCCTTCGGTGCCGGCGTCGACCAGCAGGGCCTCGATGACGCCCTCGTCGACGGCCTCGACCTCCATGGTCGCCTTGTCGGTCTCGATCTCGGCGATGACGTCGCCGGCCTTGACGGTGTCGCCGGGCTTCACATGCCACTTGGCCAGCGAGCCCTCCTCCATGGTGGGCGACAGGGCGGGCATCAGGATTTCAATAGACATTCGTCTGCTCTCTCATGCGCTCGGAGACGCTTCGACAAGGGTAAGGGGCGTCCACATCGCCTGGCGGCGGGCGGCGCGGTCCTCGGCGGGTTGCTCGCCGAAGTCCATGGATTGGGCGGGACGGTCTTTCAGTTCCTCGATGTCGGTCCCCACGACATTGAGGGTGGCGCGCAGGCCGGTGTCGGTCTCGACGCTGGAAAACACCAGTACGCCGCACTGTTCGCACAGCCAGAAGTCGGCCGCCTGGGCGGCGAAGCGATAGAGGCCCAGAACGCCCGGCGCGGCAGTAACGTGAAGGCTGCCGGCCGGATCGCGGGCGTAGCGGGCGCCGTGGCGGCGGCAGAAGCTGCAAGTGCAGGCGAACACCGGCACGGCGTCCATGTCCGGACTCTCGAAGGAAACCCGCACCGAGCCGCAGTGGCAGGCGCCGTTGAGGGCGTGGCTCATGCGCCCTCCTCCGACAGATGCGCCAAGTCGGCGGCATGCGCCTCCCAGTTCTGGCCGTCGAAGGGCTCGATCCGCAGGTCCAGCCCCTCGGTGCTGTCCAGGCAACGGGCGTTGACCGACCAGCCGTCCGGATTGGAGCGCGGCCGGTAGAAGGGCTTCACGCCGCAGACCGAACAGAAGGTGTGTTTCGCCACCCCGGTGTTGAACCTGTAGGT
Organism: Caulobacter sp. GW821-FHT11A05; assembly: GCF_058809015.1. NCBI lineage: Bacteria > Pseudomonadati > Pseudomonadota > Alphaproteobacteria > Caulobacterales > Caulobacteraceae > Caulobacter > Caulobacter sp. GW821-FHT11A05. The sequence continues at coordinate 46,408 of NZ_JBXASF010000023.1, forward strand.
GGTGATGACGTCCGCGCCGGCCGTCAGCCGGAACCGGCTCTCCGGCACGATGACATGCACGAAGCCCACCTTCTGACACATCGAACAGTTGCAGCTCTGCGCCTCGACGACGGCCGGCAAGGCCGCCTCGAACCGCACGGCGCCGCAGTGGCAGCCGCCGGCATGCCAGCTGTGCGCCGCCTGGGTCACTTGTAGCTCACCGCCTTGGCCGCCTTGACGATCTTCTCGACCGACGGCAGCGACAGCACCTCCAGGTTGGCCGCGTAAGGCAGCGGCACGTCTTCCTGGTGGACGCGCAGCGGCGGGGCGTCGAGGTAGTCGAAGGCGTGCTCGATCACCCGCGCCACGATCTCGGCGCCGACGCCCATCGGGCCCCAGCCTTCCTCGACGCAGACGATGCGGTTGGTCTTCTTGACGCTCTCGACGATGGTCTCGTGGTCGAGCGGGCGGATGGTGCGCAGGTCGATGACTTCCGCCTCGATGCCTTCGGCGGCCAGTTCCTCGGCGGCTTTAAGCGCCAGGCCGACCATGCGGCTGTGGGCGGTGATGGTGACGCCCGAGCCCTCGCGGCGGACCTTGGCCTTGCCGATCGGCACGATCCAGTCCTCGACATCGGGGATGTCGAACTCGACGCCGTACATCATCTCATGCTCGAGGAAGACGACGGGGTTGGGGTCGCGGATGGCGGCTTTCAGCAGGCCCTTGGCGTCGGCGGCGTCGTAGGGGGCGACGACCTTGAGGCCGGGCACCTGGCCGTACCAGGCGCTGTAGTCCTGGCTGTGCTGGGCGCCGACCCGGGCGGCCGCGCCGTTGGGGCCGCGGAAGACGATCGACGACTTGATCTGGCCGCCGGACATGTAGAGCGTCTTGGCGGCGGAGTTGATGATCTGGTCGATGGCCTGCATGGCGAAGTTCCAGGTCATGAACTCGACGATGGGCTTCAGACCCGCCATCGCCGCGCCGACGCCCAGGCCGGCGAAGCCGTGCTCGGTGATCGGGGTGTCGATGACACGGCGGTCGCCGAACTCCTGTAAGAGCTCGCGGCTGACCTTGTAGGCGCCCTGGTACTGGGCGACTTCCTCGCCCATCAGGAAGACCTTGTCGTCGCGGCGCATCTCCTCGGCCATGGCGTCGCGCAGGGCGTCACGGACCGTGATCTTGACCATCTTCGTCCCGGCCGGGATCTCCGGGTCGAGCAGCGGCGCCTTGGCCGGCGCCGCAGCGACCGGCGTCGGCTGCGGCTTGGCCTCGACGGGCGCGGCGGCCTCGGGTTCGGCGGGCGCTGGCGTCGGCGCGGGCGAAGCGCCCTCGTCACCGTCCAGGCGGGCGATCGGCGTGTTGACCTTCACCCCTTCGGTCCCGGCGTCGATCAGCAGGGCGCTGATCACGCCCTCGTCGACGGCTTCAACCTCCATGGTCGCCTTGTCGGTCTCGATCTCGGCGATGACGTCGCCGGCCTTGACGGTGTCGCCGGCCTTGACGTGCCACTTGGCGAGCGTGCCCTCCTCCATGGTGGGGGAGAGGGCGGGCATCAGGATGTCGGTCATTACTCGGCCGCCTCCAGGTAGACGTCGGTGTAGAGTTCGGAAGCGTCCGGCTCAGGCGAAGTGCGGGCGAATTCGGCGGCTTCGGCGACGATGCGCTTCACCTCCGCGTCAATGGTTTTCAGTTCGTCCTCGGAGACCTTGGCCTTGTCCAGCTTCTCACGCAGGTGATCGATGGGGTCGCGGGTCTTCTTGACCTCGTCCACCTCCTCCTTGCTGCGGTACTTGGCCGGGTCGCTCATCGAGTGGCCGCGGTAGCGGTAGGTCTTCATCTCGAGGATGTAGGGGCCCTTGCCCGAGCGGGCGTGCTCGGCGGCGCGGGCGCCGGCCTCGGCCACGGCGTCGACATCCATGCCGTCGACCTCTTCCCCCGGGATGCGGAAGGAGATGCCGCGCTTGTGCAGGTGGGTTTCCGACGCCGAACGCTCGATCGAGGTGCCCATGGCGTACTGGTTGTTCTCGATCATGTAGACGACCGGCAGGCTCCACAGCTGAGCCATGTTGAAGCTCTCGTAGACCTGGCCCTGGTTGGCCGCGCCGTCGCCGAAGTAGGCGAAGGAGACGTTGCCGTTGTCCTGGTACTTGTTGGCCAGCGCCAGGCCGGTGCCCAGGCTGACCTGCGCCCCGACGATGCCGTGGCCGCCGTAGAAGCCGGCCTCGGTCGAGAACATGTGCATCGAGCCGCCCTTGCCCTTGGACGAGCCGCCGGCCCGGCCGGTCAGTTCGGCCATGACCTCGCGCGGGTCCATGCCGGCGGCCAGCATGTGACCGTGGTCGCGGTAGCCGGTGATGATCTGGTCGCCCGGCTTGCGGATGGCCTCCATGCCGACGGCGATAGCTTCCTGGCCGATGTAGAGGTGGCAGAACCCGCCGATCAGCCCCATGCCGTACAGCTGCCCCGCCCGCTCCTCGAAGCGGCGGATCAGCAGCATGTCCTTGTAGTATTTCAGCAGCGTCTCGCGGCTGGTCGTGACACCGGTGTCAGAACCTTTCCCCGATGTCTTGGCCTTAATAGCCCGCGCCATTCATCTCTCCCTGGACCGATCTCAATGCGGCCTTTTCCTTCCCTCGGCTCTTCACCGGGCGAAAGGATCGACCCGGGTCAGGGCTGCAGACGGATCACATAATCCCTCGGGTCCGCGAAGCCTAGGACAGAACGCGCGCGTTCTTCCAAAAGGTCCCGCGAAAGGCTGCCGTCGCGTAATAGCCGAGCCCTGGCTTCGAGGTCCATCCTCTCCTGCCGGGTCAGCTTCAGCTTTTCGTGTAACTGCGTCTGTTCGGCCCGCCGTTGCTGAGACAATAGCCAGCCCAGCTCCCCGGTCAGGCCGTGGAAGACGAAATACACGATCAAACCCAGCAGGGTGATCGTCGGCAGGTAGGGGCGGATTTGCGCGAGCATGCGCTGAACGAGCTTCCTGGAACGCGGAGAACCCGGGCAGAATCACATTGTCATGCTTAATGGAGTGCTACTCGCGGGTGAGTTCCTGCCTCAGGAACAGCAGGACGGTCAGTCCGGCCAGCACGGCGATCCAGATCAGCAGCATGACGGTCGCCAGTTCCGCCCCCTGGGCGGTGACCCCGCCGATGCCCACCGGCCCGCCGCGCAGCACCTGGGCCGAGAGGCCCGGGAAGCTGAGCAGCATGTCCCACTCCGGATGCACGGGGTCCGGCCGCACCACGCCCATGACGATGGCCTGGGCGAAGGCCAACAGCAGGGTGACGATGATGGCCGCCACATTGGTGCGGGTCAGCACCGCCACCAGGGCGGCGATGAAGCCAACGACAAGCAGCTCCAGCCAGGCCCCGGCGAAGCCGCGCAGGAAGGCCGGCGCGAAGGCCGCCCAGTTCACCGGCTCGAACGGCACGGTTTCGATCACCGCCCGCGCCAGGCCGCTGAGCAGCCCGCCCAGGGCCATGCCGATGAGACCCAGGGCCGCGGCGGCGGCGTAGACGGCGAACTTGGCCAGCATCAGGTTCAGCCGGCTGTTGCGCGGCGTCTGCAGGCGCCAGGTCTCCCAGCGGTAGTCGGTCCCGAAGATGGCCGCCGCGCCGATCAGGAAGAAGATCTGCGTGATCGGCGACCCCGCCCCCGAGAGCGCCCCGACGATGTCGGATCCGAGATTGACCAACCCCGGCAGCTTGGTCTTGGCGACCAGCTTGACGAACAGGGTGGCGATGACGCCGAGGGCGAACACGCCGATCCCCGGGATGGCGAAGCCCCAGATCACCGCGCCGCGATCGCGCCAGAAGCGGAACTGCTCGGCCTTCAATGCGTCCAGCAGCATGCTCAAGACCCCGTATGGAAGAGATAGGCCCGTTCCAGGTCGCCGCCGACCCAACGGGCCTCGACGATGTCGATGCCCCTCGTCGCCAGGGCGCGGATCAGGTCGGGCGCCTCGGCGCGGGTGATGGCGGCCAGCACGGCGTCGCCGTCGGCGGCCCCGCGCTTGCCCAGGACGTCGAGCACCGCGGCCTGCGGCGCGGCCAGGATGCGCAGCTGCTCCTTGGTCTGGCTGAGATCCTCGATGGCCGTGAGCTTGCCCTTGGCCAGGAAGGCGACGCGGTTGCAGACTCGCTGCACCTCGTCCAGCTGGTGGCTGGCCAGGATGACGGTGACGCCGTCGCGGTCGGCCAGCTCGCGGATCAGGGCGCGGATTTCCAGGATGCCCGACGGGTCCATGCCGCTGGTCGGCTCGTCGAGGATCACCGCCTCGGGCCGGGTGATCAGGGCGGCGGCCAGGCCCAGCCGCTGTTTCATGCCGACCGAGAAGCCCTTGGTCTTGCGGTCGGCCGCCTCGGTCAGGCCGACCCGGGCCAGCCAGCCCGCGACATCCGGCGAGGCCGCGCCGCTCTGGGTGCTGAGCATGACCAGCGTCTCGCGGGCGGTCAGGTAGGGGTGAAAGCGCGGCGTCTCGATCATCGAGCCGATGCGGCGCAGGGCCTTGGGATCACCGGCCGGCTGTTCCAGCAGCCGCACCTCGCCGGCAGTCGGCTTGATCAGCCCCAGCGCCAGCCGGAACAGCGTCGACTTGCCGGCCCCGTTCGGTCCCAGCACGCCGAACACCCCGCCGCGCGGAATCTCCAGGCTGAAGTCGTCCAGCGCCTTGACCCCGCCCGCGCCGGACCCGAACGTCTTGGTTAGGCCGATGGCCTGGAGGGCGAAACTCATGGACGCTCCGAAGCCATCATCGGCCTGTCGTGACCGGCGACTATGGCCGTTGCGCTGAGAGTCGCCAAGGAGGGCTCAAGATGGTTCGGATGAGAGTGTGGATGGCGGTCATCGCCGTCCTCGTGGTCGGCGCCTGCGCCACGGCGCCGCCGGCGCCGGCCGGGCCCCGCCCCCTGACCATCCTGATCTCGATCGACGGCTTTCGCCCCGACTACCTGAACGCGACGGACGCCCCCACCCTCGCCCGGCTGGCGGCGGAGGGCGTGGTCGCGCCCCAGGGCATGCGCCCCTCCTATCCGTCGCTGACCTTTCCCAACCACTACACCCTGGTCACCGGCCTGCGCCCCGATCACCACGGCATCGTCGCCAACAACATGGACGACCCGGCCCTGGGCGGCTTCACCATGAGCAACAAGCAGGCGGTCGTCGACCGGCGGTGGTGGGACCAGGGCGAGCCGCTGTGGGTGACCGCCGAACGGGCCGGCGTGCGCACCGCCACCATGTTCTGGCCAGGCTCCGAGGCTGACATCGGCGGCGTGCGGCCGGCCAAATACGCCCCCTTCGACCAGAAACTGTCCTCCGCCGCCCGGGTCGACGTGCTGCTCGGCTGGCTGGACGATCCGGCCGTGAAGCCGGGCTTCGCCACCCTCTATTTCGACATCGTCGACACCGCCGGCCACAGGTTCCAGCCGGGCGCGCCCGAGGTCCGGACGGCGGTCGGGGAAGTCGACGGCGCGCTGGCCCGGCTGCTGGACGGTCTCAAGGCCCGGGGGCTCGAGGGCCGGGTCAACCTGGTCATCGTCGCCGACCATGGCATGGCCCCGGTGCCACCCGGCCAGGTCATCGTCGTCGACGCCGCCGACCCGGGCGGCGTGCGCCTGGTCTCCGGCGGCCCGGCCGCCACCTTCGCCCTGCTGCCGGGCCAGGAGGCGCGGGGCGAGGCTCTGCTGCTCAGGCCCCACGAGCACATGACCTGCTGGCGCAAGGCCGACGTGCCCAAGCGCCTCGCCTACGGGAGCAACCCTCGCATCCCGGCCATCGTCTGCATGGCCCAGGTCGGCTGGCTGATCAGCAACGTCGAGGGCGCCGCGCGGCGCAAGCCGGAAACCGCCATCACCGGAGCCCATGGCTATGACAACGCCGCGCCGGAGATGCGGGCCCTGTTCCTGGCCTGGGGGCCGGGCGTGCGGCGTGGCGCGACGGTGGCGACCTTCGACAATGTCGACGTCTATCCCCTGCTGGCGCGGCTGATCGGGGTGAAGGCCGTAAAGGGCGACGGAACGCTGCCCAAGGGCGTGCTCAAGTAAATTCCGCCTTCGGGGCGCGCAGCGCCACGGGGGAGGGGGACCGCCGGCCCGACTCAGGGCCGGTGGTGGAGGGGGCAGCGCCGGCGGATCGGGCTGCCATGAACGCAGCTGTCACAGCCGCGCCAGAACGCGTTCTTCCCGACAGGCCGGCGCGGGGGGGGGGGGGGGGGGGGGGGGGGGGGGGGGGGGGGGGGGGGGGGGGGGGGGGGGGGGGGGGGGGGG
>NZ_JBXASF010000024.1:0-48545 GCF_058809015.1 Caulobacter sp. GW821-FHT11A05
CTCGCAAAGTGTCAGCCATGTCCCCGAACAGGTGTCCGCTATGTCCCCGGGCTGAACAACAAGGCCTAGGATGACGGGATGGTGGGTTAGTGCGCCACTCGGGGCCGCATGTTGTAGTGGCCGTCCTGGAAGCCGTCGAAGATCAGGGCCGTGTGGGGGTGACCGACCGGCTCGCCGCTGTCGTCGGGAAGCAGGTTCTGCTCCGAGACGTAGGCCACGTAGGTGTTCTGGTCGTTCTCGGCCAACAGATGGTAGAACGGCTGGTCCCGGCGCGGGCGGATGTCCTCAGGAATGGAGTTCCACCATTCCTCGGTATTGGAGAAGGTCGGATCGACGTCGAAGATCACCCCGCGGAACGGGAAGATCCGGTGCCGAACCACCTGTCCAATGGCGAACTTGGCGAGCTGAGTGTTCATAGTGGCCATAGTCTACGCCCCACGCCTGACTGAATGCTGAACGTAGTCATCATGCAAGAGTCGGCAAGCCCAGCCCTTCCTGCCTGCGACACTGTGCTCTAAGGTCGCCTTGAAACCGGGCGCCGATCCACGGCGTCCGCGCAGACAGGTGACAACCATGTCGGAGGCGCCAAGCGCCCGCCCCAGGCCGGATTCCGGCCCGCGCGGGCAAGGCGGGCCGCCGTGCTATGCGGCGCTCGACCTGGGCACGAACAATTGCCGCCTTCTGGTGGCGACGCCGACGCCGGGCGGATTCCGCGTCGTCGAGGCCTATTCCCGAATCGTGCGGCTGGGCGAAGGCCTGACCCAGACCGGCCGGCTCTCGGAGGCGGCGATGGAACGGGCCATGGCGGCCCTGACCGTCTGCGCTGAAAAGGTCCGCCGCCGAAAGTGCGTCCGCTTTCGGGCCATCGCCACCCAGGCCTGCCGCGGGGCCGAGAACGGTCCCGCGTTCATCCAGAAGGTGGCCGACGAGACCGGCCTGAAGCTGCAGATCATTGCGCCCAAGGAAGAGGCCCAGCTGTCGGTCGCCGGCTGCGTCAACCTGCTGGACCGAGAGGCCGAGGCGGCGTTGGTGGTCGACGTCGGCGGCGGCTCGACCGAGCTCTCCTGGGTCGACCTGAAGGGGCAGGGGCTGGACCTGCGGCCCCGCCAGTTCGCGGCCTGGAAGCTGCCCATCAAGGCCTGGCTGTCGATCCCGATCGGGGTGGTCACCCTGGCCGAGCGGTTTCCCGAGGGGGAGAAGGCCTCCGAAGCCTGGTTCCGCTCGATGGTCGAGGCGGTGAAGGAGGTGCTGGCCGCCTTTCCGCACGCCGAGCCGTTGCGCGAGGTGTTCCAGGCCGACCGCGCCCATATGGTCGGCACCTCCGGGGCGATCACCAGCCTGGCGGGCCTGCACCTGAATCTGCCGCGCTACGACCGCAACCGCGTCGACGGCATGTGGATGACCCGAACCGAGTGCGAGACCGCCGCCGACCGGCTGATCGCCCTGACTCCGGCCGAGCGGGCCGCCCAGGCCTGTATCGGGCCTGACCGCGCCGACCTGGTGCTGGCCGGCGCCGCCATTCTGCAGGCGGTTCAGGAGCTGTGGCCCTGCTCGCGGGTGCGGGTCGCCGACCGCGGCCTGCGCGAGGGCATCCTGATGAGTCTGATGAGCGAACAACGGCCGCGTCGTCGCCGTCGTGGCGGTCGGGGGCGGAGACCTGTAGAAGCGGCCGCATGACCGACGAAGAACCTCCGCGCCGCCGCATGGTGAAGCCGCCATCCGGCGGGCTGGAAGCGGGCCGCCACAAGCCGGCCCGGCTGAAGACCGCCTACCGACGCACGCCCAGCCAGCAGGCCTGGCTGGAACGGCAGATCAACGACCCCTTCTCGGCCGAAGCCCGGGCCAAGGGCTACCGCAGCCGCGCCGCCTTCAAGCTGAGCGAGATCGACGACAAGCTGAAGCTGATCAAGAAGGGCACGAAGATCATCGACCTTGGCTGCGCGCCGGGGGGCTGGATCCAGATCGCGCTGGAGCGGGGGGCGGGGCCGGTGGTCGGCGTCGACCTCTTGGAAGTCGATCCCCTGAGCCCGGCGACCATCATCCAGATGGACTTCACCGACCCGGCCTGCGGCCCGCGCCTGATGGAACTGCTCGGCGGCCAGCCGGACATCGTGCTGTCGGACATGGCGCCCAACACCGTCGGCCACCGCGAGACCGATCACATCCGCATCGTCGGGCTGATCGAGCTGGCGGTGGATTTCGCCGTCGCGGTGCTCAAACCCGGCGGGTCCTTCATTGCCAAGGCCTTCCAGGGCGGCGAGACGGCGGAGGTCATCGGCCGGCTGAAGAAGCACTTCGACAAGGTGCAGCACATCAAGCCCAAGGCCAGCCGGGCCGACAGTTCAGAGGTCTTCCTGGCGGCGACGGGGTTCAAGGGCGGCTGAACAGGCGGCCGATTCACCTCTCGGGGCGCGGCCCTAGCGGGATGCGGTGCAGCAAGCTGTGGCGACCCTCGCCGTAGTGGCTCCAGATCAGATCGAACGCCTCCACCGTCCAGCCGATCGGCGGGACGGCCCGCGCCGGCAAGGCGTCCGGATCCCGGCTCAGGGTGATGTGGGGCTCGATCTGGCGGGCCGCGGGCAGGGCGGCGCGGTGGAGCGCCTCGCCAATGTCGCTCCACAGCCGGACTATGGCGGCCTTGCTGGTCTCGTCGGGGAGCAGCACCAGGGGTTTGAGCGCCCGGCTCCTGAACGTCAGGGCGCGGTCGAAGCGGACCTCGAACGCTGGGGTCTCGACGGCCTCCACAGCACGGCAGGCGTCGATCAGCAGCCAGGCGGCTTCGTCCGCGCTGGCGGCCAAACCGTGCAGACTGAGATGGAGCGTGGCGGTCGGCCTCGGGCGACCTTTCAGAGCATGGGCCCTCCGCAGCGCTTGACCAATTCCGGCGATCGCCTCTCGCGCGGCCGGCGGCGGACGCAGGCCGAAGAACACCGGATCGCGGTTGGGTGGTTCAGGTGCAGGACCGAAGAGTGTGGGTTGCATGGCGCGAACAAATAAGGAACATTGGTTTCGTGCTCAAGGCCCCTCACAACTTTGCGTTTTCGCCGGTCCGAAAGGTGAGTGTATGACTATGTCATATAGGGAGCCGCTCATGCCTCGGACCAACCGCCCCATCACCGTCACCCTCGGCGCCTATCAACAGAAGGTCGAGGCCCGCGTCGCTTCGGGCGAGTACGCCTCGGCGAGCGAGGTCGTCCGCGCCGGCCTGCGGGCGCTTGAGGACAAGGAACTGGCCTACAATGAATGGCTTCGCAAGAAGGTGCAGGAAGCTATGGACGATCCGCGGCCGAGCATTCCGGCTGATGAGGTCTTCGATGAACTCGAAGCCAAGCTTCAGGCCATGATCGTCCAGCAGAATGAAGCGTCACAGGGTTGAGTTTCGACCAGCGGCGAAGGCCGACTTGAATGAACTGGCGTTGTATATCGCCCGACACGCAACGCCTTCTGTTGCGATGGCCTATACAAGGCGGATCAGAGACGCCTGCTCTCGCCTTCAGCATTTTCCCGAACGAGGCACGCTCCGTGAAGACATTCGACCCGGTCTGCGAACCATGGGGTTCGAGGGGCGGGTGACCATCGCCTTCGAGGTCGCCGGCGAAACGGTGGGCATTGTCCGGATTCTGTACGGCGGGCGCGACCTGGAAGCGTTGTTGGCCGACGGAAAGCCCTGACAGCCGTTGACTTCCCCAGCCTGCTGACACATACGCGGCCCGCAAAACGGAGAGTCTCATGGAGATTCGCGAAGGGCTCACCTTCGACGATGTTTTGCTTGAACCCGGTCCGTCGGATGTGATGCCGACCCAGGTTTCGACCGAAACAAAATTGACGCGCGAGATCGGGCTTAACATCCCGTTGGTGTCGGCCGCCATGGATACGGTGACCGAGAGCCGGCTGGCCATCGCCATGGCCCAGGCCGGAGGCATGGGCATCCTGCACCGCAACCTGACGGTTGAGGAACAGGCCGACCAGGTGCGCGAGGTCAAACGCTACGAAAGCGGCATGGTCATCAACCCGCTGACCATCAACCCGACGACAACGCTCAGCGAGATCCTCGAGATCAAGGCGCGGCGGAAAATCTCGGGATTTCCGGTGGTTGAGCCGGACAGCGGAATTCTCGTCGGAATTCTGACCAACCGCGACATGCGGTTCGAGAGCAACGGCACGACGCCTGCCGCGGCGCTGATGACGGCCGAGGGGCTGGTCACGGTGCGCGAGGGCGTGTCGCGGGCCGAGGCCCAGGAGCTGCTGCGCCGCCACAAGCTGGAGCGGCTGATCGTCGTCGACGAGGAGGGCCGCGCCGTCGGCCTGATCACCGTCAAGGACATCGAGAAAGCCCAGGCCCACCCGCTGGCCGCCAAGGACGAGAAGGGTCGGCTGCTGGTCGGCGCCGCCTCCACCGTCGGTGACGCCGGGTTCGAGCGGTCGTTGGCTCTGGTCGAGGCCGGGGTCGACGTGGTGATCATCGACACCGCCCACGGCCACTCCAGCCAGGTCAGCGAGGCGGTCGCCCGCCTCAAGCGCGAGACCAACCGGGTGCAGATCGTCGCCGGCAATGTGGCGACCTACGACGGGGCCCGCGCCCTGATCGACGCCGGGGCCGACGCGGTGAAGGTGGGCATCGGGCCCGGCTCGATCTGCACGACGCGGATCGTGGCCGGTGTGGGTGTACCGCAGCTGACCGCCATCGAGAACGCCGTGCGGGCCGCCCGCGACAGCGGCGTGCCGGTCATCGCCGACGGCGGCATCAAGTCTTCCGGGGACCTGGCCAAGGCCATCGCCGTGGGCGCCTCGGCGGCCATGATGGGCTCGATGTTCGCCGGCACCGACGAGAGCCCCGGCGAGGTGTTTCTCTACCAGGGCCGCTCCTACAAGAGCTATCGCGGCATGGGTTCGCTGGGGGCCATGGCCCGCGGCAGCGCCGACCGCTACTTCCAGAAGGAAGTCACCGACGCCCAGAAGCTGGTGCCGGAAGGCATCGAGGGCCAGACCCCTTACAAGGGTCCGATCGGTCCGGTGATCCACCAGATGGTCGGTGGCCTGCGGGCGGCCATGGGCTACGTCGGCGCGCCGACCATCCCTGAGCTGCAGGCGCGGGCCAAATTCGTTCGGATCACCAACGCGGGCCTGCGCGAAAGCCATGTGCACGACGTGATGATCACCAGGGAGGCCCCGAACTACCAGGGCTCCAATTGACGTGAGTGAGGATACCCAGTGAGGGATGGCGGACGCATCGCGGCGGCGATCCAGGTGCTGGATGATATCGAGCTGCGCCACAAGCCGGTTCGGCTGGCGCTGAAGACCTGGAGCGACGGGGCCCGGTATGCCGGGTCCAAGGACCGGGCCTGGGTGTCGGGGCTGGCGCTGGACGTGCTGCGCCGGCAGCGGTCGCTGGCCTATATGATGGGCGAGGAGAGCAACCGCGCCCGGGCGCTGGCGGCCCTGCGCTGGATCTGGGACTGGGAGCTGGAGCGGATCACCGAGGCCTGCGCCGACCCGCATGGGCCGGGCGCCCTGACCGAGCATGAGACCGCCACCCTGAAGGCCAAACCGTCGCTCAAGGGCGCCAAGGCCGATGTGCAGGGCGACTATCCCGACTGGATCGAGGCCAGCATGGCCCGCACCTTCGGCAAGGATCGCGTCGAAGAGGGCATTGCCTTCGCCCAGCGGGCGCCGGTCGACCTGCGGGTCAACCGGCTGAAGAGCGACGCCTATGAGGTGCTCAAAGCCCTCGACGACATGGGCGCGGAACCGGCGGGCGTGCTGCCGGACGCCCTGCGGGTGCCGGCCCCGGCGGCGGCCGAGCGGGCGGCGTCGGTGGAGATCCATCCCTCCTTCGCCCTGGGCTGGTTCGAGATCCAGGACCTGGGCAGTCAGATGGCGGCGGCGGTAGCCGGCGAGGTGGCTGGCCAGCAGGTGCTCGACTACTGCGCCGGCGGCGGCGGCAAGACGCTGGCCCTGGCGGCGGCGATGGGCAACACCGGCAAGATCTACGCCTACGACAGCGACGCGCGGCGGATGACCGACATCATCCCGCGCGCCACCCGGGCGGGCGTGACTAACCTGGAACTGCGCACGCCGCTGAACAAGGAGCCGCTGAACGGCCTGCAGGGCGAGATGGACCTGGTGTTCGTCGACGCCCCCTGCACCGGCTCGGGCACCTGGCGGCGCCATCCCGACGCCAAATGGCGACTAAGCCCCGACAGCCTGCAACGCCGTCTGAACGAACAGCGCAAGGTGCTTGATCAGGCGAGTGAATTTGTGAAGCCGGGCGGCCGGCTGGTCTATGTGACCTGCTCCTTCTTCGCCGAGGAGAACGAGCAACAGGTCGAGGCCTTCGTCGCCCGCAACGCCGACTTCAAGGTCCGCAAGCTCAAGCTCTTCCCCGAGCACCTGACGCCGCAGGGCTACCTGCGTCTCACCCCTCGCACGGCCGGCACGGACGGCTTCTTCGCAGCGCTATTGGATCGCAAAAAATGAACCACCAGTCCGTCCTCATCGTCGACTTCGGCAGCCAGGTGACTCAGCTCATCGCCCGCCGGGTCCGGGAGAGCGGGGTCTATTGCGAGATCCATCCGTTCGACAAGGTCGAGGCCATCCTCGACGACTTCCAACCGGCGGCGGTGATCCTGTCCGGCGGCCCGGCCAGCGCCCATGAGGACGAGACGCCGCGCGCCAGCCAGCGGCTGTTCGAGCTGGGCGTGCCGGTGCTGGGCATCTGCTACGGCGAGATGACCATGTGCGCCCAGCTGGGCGGCAGCGTCGAGAGCGGCCATCACCGCGAATTCGGCCGCGCCGAGATCGAGATCCTGCGCGGCTCCGACCTGCTCGAAGGCCTCGGCGACATCGGCGACCACGAGACGGTGTGGATGAGCCATGGCGACAAGATCACCGCCATCCCGCCCGGCTTCGAGGTGCTGGCGACCTCGCCCGGCTCGCCCTTCGCGGTGATCGCCGATCCGGCCCGCCGGTTCTACGGCGTGCAGTTCCACCCGGAAGTGGCGCATACCCCGCGCGGCGCCACCCTGCTGCGCAACTTCACTCATCGCATCGCCGGTCTGACCGGCGACTGGACCATGGCCGCCTTCAAGGACGAGGCGGTGGCCCGCATCCGCGAGCAGGTCGGCAAGGGGCGGGTGATCTGCGGCCTGTCGGGCGGCGTCGACAGCTCGGTGGCGGCGGTGCTGATCCATGAGGCGATCGGCGACCAGCTGACCTGCGTCTACGTCGACACCGGCCTGATGCGGTCGGGCGAGAGCGATCAGGTCGTCTCGCTGTTCAGGAATCACTATAATATTCCGCTGGTGCACGTTGATGCATCGAAGGAATTCCTCGGCGGGCTGGCCGGCGTCAGCGATCCAGAGACCAAGCGCAAGATCATCGGCAAGCTGTTCATCGACGTCTTCGACAAGGAGTCGGCGAAGATCGAGGGCGCCCAGTTTCTGGCCCAGGGCACCCTCTATCCGGACGTCGTCGAGAGCGTCTCGGCCCGGGGCGGGCCCAGCGCGGTGATCAAGAGCCACCACAACGTCGGCGGCCTGCCCGACTATATGAAGCTGAAGCTGGTCGAGCCGCTGCGCGAGCTGTTTAAGGACGAGGTGCGGGTGCTCGGCGTCGAGCTGGGCCTGCATCCGGACTTCGTCGGCCGCCATCCCTTCCCGGGCCCGGGCCTGGCCATCCGCATCCCCGGCGAGATTACGCCTGAGAAGGTGGCGGTGCTGAAGCAGGCCGACGCCATCTACCTCGACGAGATCCGCAAGGCCGGCCTCTACGACAAGATCTGGCAGGCCTTTGCCGTGCTGCTGCCGGTCAAGACCGTGGGCGTGATGGGCGACGCCCGCACCTATGAGAACGTCCTGGCCCTGCGGGCGGTGACCTCGACCGACGGCATGACGGCCGACTTCTTCGAGTTCCCCTGGGAGGTGCTGGGCCGGACGGCGACGCGGATCATCAACGAGGTGCGCGGCGTCAACCGGGTGGTCTACGACGTGACGTCGAAGCCGCCAGGCACCATTGAGTGGGAATAGTCCGGGCCTTTCGGGACCATTCGACACCGCTTCCGAACATTCCGCTAAGTCACTGACAAAAAAGTGAATTCTCTCACAACCCTTCGGAGCCTTTCGGAGGGTTTCGAAAGCGTGATGCCGTCATTTCTGACGGTATGGCTTCCCGTTGTCCGTACGGCGCCGTGCCCATACCGTCACCCTGACGTCGAGGGCCTGACGGTATTTTTTCGGACCAAATTCCTGATTTAAAAGGGAAAATTGGCATCCAAAAACCCCGAAACGGCCTGACGGTATTTTGGGACGAGTTTGCCATGCTTACGGACGCTGCGCTGCGGAATATCCGCGTAAAATCAAAGTCTTACAAAATGACCGACAGGGACGGTCTGTACGTCCTGGTGTCGCCTGCCGGCGGGATCGCATTTCGCTACGATTACCGCTTCAACGGCCGACGCGAGACGGTGACCTTCGGGTCCTACGGGCCGGCCGGCCTATCGCTCGCCAAGGCGCGGGAAAAGGTGATCGAAGCGAAGCGGCTGATCGCGGACGGGGTGTCTCCGGCGCTGGAGAAGCAGCGCGCGAAGCGCCGCCTGAAGGAGGCCCGCAGCTTCGAGCACGTCGCGCAGCGATGGATGGACCATGCGCCCATGGCCGACAGCACCCGCAATATGCGACGGGCCATCTTCAATCGTGAGGTGCTGCCGACCTGGCGCAGCCGGCTGCTCAGCGAGATCACGCCGGACGACCTGAGGGCGCACTGCAAGACGATCGTCGATCGCGGCGCGCCGGCCACAGCCATCCACGTTCGCGACATCGTCAAACAGATCTACGCCTACGCCATCCTGCACGGCGAGAGGATCGACAATCCGGCCGACGGGGTCGGGCCCGCGTCGATCGCCACCTTTCGTCCGCGGGACCGGTCGCTGTCGCCGACCGAGATTCGGATCATGCTGGGGCTTCTCGGCGACGTTGCGACGCTGCCGACGATCCGGCTGGGGCTGAAGTTCATCCTGCTGAGCATGGTCAGGAAGAGCGAACTCCAGGACGGAGTCTGGACAGAGGTCGATTTCGAGGGCGCGGTCTGGTCGATCCCGGCGGCGCGGATGAAGCGGTCGCGGCCGCACAACGTCTATCTGTCGACGCAGATGCTGGACATCCTGATCGCGCTGAAGACCTGCGCCGGGAACTCCCGCTACATCCTTCCGTCGCGCTACGACGCCGATGCGCCGATGTCGCGGGCCACCTTCAACCGGGTGACCACCGCCATTGCGGAGCGGGCACGCGAGAAGGATCTGCCACTGGAGCCTTTCACCGTCCACGACCTGCGGCGGACCGCCTCGACGCTTCTGCACGAGATGGGCTTCAACTCCGACTGGATCGAGAAATGCCTCGCCCACGAGGAGCGGTCGTCGCGCGGCGTCTACAACAAGGCCGAGTTCGAGGCGCAGCGCCGGCACATGGCCCAGGAGTGGTCCAACGCCGTCGAGGCGTGGGAGGCGGGACGGGCCTACACCCCGGTGCTGGTCATCCCGGAAACGGCCGGCCCTCGCTTCGATCCGCGGCTCTGACCGGACGAGCGCCGCGCCGACGACGCGGCTTGGGACGGCGACGATCAGAAATCCTCGCGCCGCGCCGTCCGCGGCCGACAAGTCATGGCGTTCAATGAGCGCCCGGACCGCACAGGGAATGATCGCTCAGCACCTCGATCACCCGGCAGTCCCTCGCCGTGCCCGCCGCACAGCCGACCATCCGGGTCAACTCGTCCCGTAGCCGGCTCAGCTGGGCGATCTTTTCGTCGATCAGGGCCAGGTGCGCGTTGGCGATGCGGTCGGCGTCGTCGCACGGGGTGTCCGGCCGATCAGAGAGGCCGAGCAAGGCCCGGATGTCCTTGATCTCGAAGCCAAGCTGGCGGGCATGGCGGATGAACTTGAGGCGATGGACCGCTGGCTCGCCATAGACCCGGCGGTCGCTGTCGGTGCGGTCGGGTTCGGGCATGAGGCCGATCTGCTCGTAGAAGCGGATGGTCGGGACCTTCACGTCGGCGGCCTTTGACAATCGGCCGATGGTCAGCGCGCTCATGGAAGTCTCCCGGTCAGAAACAGCAACATGGGGGCTTGATCCTCTAGTGGCTAGAGGATGCAGGGTGGCGTCATGAGCACCCCCCACCCCGCCGCCGAACCCGTCTCAGCCTGTTGCGGCCACTCGGCGCCCTTCGACGGCGCGACACCGGAATATCGTCGCGCCCTGCTTTGGGTGATCGCCATCAATCTCGGCGCCTTCGGGGTGGTCGCGTCCGGCGGCCTGCTGGCCGGCTCCGCGTCGGTCGCGGCCAACGCCCTCGACTTCCTGGCGGACGGGGCGACCTACGCTCTCAGTCTATGGGCCATCGGCAAGAGCGTCGCCGTGCGCAGCGGTGCGGCGCTGGTGAAGGGCGCCAGCCTGGGCGTCGTCGGGCTGTCTGTGCTCGGCTTC
Source organism: Caulobacter sp. GW821-FHT11A05 (assembly GCF_058809015.1). Lineage (NCBI taxonomy): Bacteria > Pseudomonadati > Pseudomonadota > Alphaproteobacteria > Caulobacterales > Caulobacteraceae > Caulobacter > Caulobacter sp. GW821-FHT11A05. The sequence continues at coordinate 10,473 of NZ_JBXASF010000024.1, forward strand.
GCCCTTTGGCGGCTGATCGAGGGCGCGCCGCCCGGAGCTCTGGCGATCACCGGCCTGGGGTTGTTCGGCGCGGCGGCGAACCTCGTCGCGGCGATCCTGCTCGCCAAGTACCGCGACGGCGACGCCAACGTCCGGTCCGTGTGGCTCTGCACCCGCAACGACCTTATCCAGTGCCTGGGGGTGGCCATCACCGGCGCCGCGGTTTGGCTGACCGGCTCGCGCTGGCCCGATCTCATAGTCGGCCTGGTGCTGGCCGTCATCTTCCTGCGGTCGGCCTGGCAGATCGTCGCGCAGGCCCGGCAGGAACGCCGGGATGACGCCATTGCCGCGAGACCCTGATCATGCCCCCGTTGAAGTCGCCCGCCCGCCTGGCCGCCTACCGCGAAACCATCGAGGCCGCCCGCCTTGCCTACTGGGCCGGTGAGCTGGACCGCTGCTTTGGCATACTCGAACGAGCGCACATTCTCGGCCAGCCTTGGTTCGCGCCACACACCGCGTCGCATTGGCTGATGTTGAAGGTCGGGTGGCGCCGGAAGGATTCGCGAGAGATTCGCGGCCAACTGCTTCGGCTCGCGGGCGGCGGCGTGCTGTCGCTGTTCGGCTGGCTGCCCGAGGGCAACACCGGCGGGGCGGACGTCCCTCCGACCCGACCCATGCCGCTGCCCGCTGATCTGGCCGCGCTTTGCGGGACCTCCTGAATGCTGCGCCGCGCCGAGAGACAGGCGCCCATGGTCGTGCTACGGCCAGCCTCATGTTGAAGGCGGCCCTGCACCGGTTTGGACGGCTCGGCTTCGTCGGGGCCCTGCTGCTGGCCCTGGCGACCGTCGCGCTGCCCGTCGAGAGCCAGGCCTGCGCGCCGGCTCCTGCCGGGGTCGAGTTGGCCGTCGACGACCGGATTGGCAGCGTCCAGACCGACCCCTGCGGCGAGGACGGCTGCGGCGACTGCGCCGCGGCCTGCGCGCACGGGTGCTGCCACGCGCCCCATCTTGGCGTCATGCCGGGCTCTGCCCAAGCTCTCACCCCCACCGCCCTCAGCGGCGCTTTGGCCTGGCCCGCCGCCATTGCGCTCCATCTCGCGCCGTCCTCGGGGCTGGAACGTCCGCCTCGCGCCTGATGGCGCGCGTCGGCTGCTGACCCCCGCGTCGCGGCCGCCGCCCTTGACCTGAGACGCCTTCCGCGGCCGCCCGAAGCTGCGAGGGCCCACGCGCACATCAGTCTGGCCGCCGCCCACCGGCGCGGCGCGCCGAGCGAGAACCGACATGAATATCGAAAGACACTGGCTCCTGACGGGCGTCGCCGTCGTGGTCGCCTTGGGCGTGGGTTTCGGCGCCGCCCAGCTGATGCCCGGCGCGCCTGCCAAGACCGAGGCGCACGGCGAGCACGCCGAGGAGGAGGGCCACGAGGAAGGCGGCGAGGAGGGCGTCGTCGCCCTGTCGCCGGCCAAGGCCGCCGCGGCGGGGGTTACGGTCGTCGCGCTCGAACGCGGCGGCGGCTCGGAGCTGGTGCTGCCCGGCCGGGTCGAGTTCGCGCCGGGGGCGGAGGCGGTCGTCGACGCACCGCTGCCGGGGACCGTGCTGCAGGTTCATGTCGGCCCGGGCAGTCCGGTGCGGGCGGGCTCGCCGCTTGTCACCCTGCGCAGCCCGGAGGGGGCCGGCGCCCGTGCGACGGTGGACGCCGCCGCCGCGTCGGCCGATGCGGCCGGCGCCGCCCTGACCCGCGACCGCGCCCTGTTCGAGCGCGGTTTCATCGCCCGCGCCCGGCTGGACATCACCGAGGCCGAAGCCCGCCGGACCGAGGCTGAACTGCGCGCCGCCCGCGCCCGGCTGGCCGCCTACGGCTCTCCCGCCTCCGATGGCCGGGTCGTCGTGCGCAGCCCCGTCTCGGGCGTCGTGACCCGGCTGACCACCTCGCCCGGCCAGGTGCTGCACGAGGAGGATCAGGAGGTGGCCGCGATTTCCGACGCCAGCCGGATCGAACTGGTCTTCGACGCCCCGCCGGCCGCCGCCAGCCTGCTGAAGGTCGGCGACACCGTCACCGGACGGACGGCGGACGGGCAGGTCGTGGTGGGGGTCGTGACCGCCATCGCCCCTGCGAACGAAAGAGGGACCGTCACCGTTCGCGCCCGCCCGACCGGCTTCACGCCGCCGGCCGGGGCGGTGCTCTCCGCCCGGCTGACGTCCAGCCAGGGGACTGGCGCGCTGGTCGTGCCCAGCGAGGCGGTCCAGACCGTCGAGGGCAGGCCGTCCGTCTTCGTGGTCGAGGGCGAGGGCTTCCGCGCCCGACCGGTCACCGCCGGCCGCACCGCCAACGGCCGCACCGAGATCCTCTCCGGCCTCACGGGCTCCGAGCGCATCGCCGGTCCCGGCGCCTTCCTGCTCAAGGCCGAATTGGCCAAGGGCGAAGCCGAGCACGGACACTGACCATGCTTGACAGGATCATCGACGCCTCCGTCCGCTTCCGCTGGCTGGTGCTGCTGCTGGCCGCCGTCCTCGCCGTGCTCGGCGCGCGGGAGCTGATCAAGCTGCCCATCGACGCGGTGCCGGACATCACCAACCGCCAGGTGCAAATCACCACCGTCGCTCCCGCCCTCGGGCCGGAGGAGGTCGAGCGCCAGGTCACCTTCCCGCTCGAAACGGCGCTGGCCGGGCTGCCCGGCCTGACCGAGACCCGCTCGCTGTCGCGGCACGGCTTCTCGCAGATCACCGCCGTTTTCACCGACAGCACCGACATCTACTTCGCCCGCAGCCTCGTGAACGAGCGGATGCAGGCGTCGCGGGAAGACCTGCCCGACGGCCTGACGCCCTCCATGGGGCCGGTCGTGACGGGCCTCGGCGAAGTCTACATCTGGACCATCGAGTTCAAGGGCAGGCCGGCCGGGACCGGCGTCCCCTACATCACGCCCGAGGGCGAGCGGCTGGTCACCGACGAGGAGAAGGCGACCTATCTGCGCACGGTCCAGGACTGGATCGTCGCGCCGCAGCTGAAGACCGTGAGAGGCGTGGCCGGCGTCGATGTCCTCGGCGGCTACGTCAAGGAATACGCGGTCCATCCCGATCCCGCGCGCCTCGCGGCCTACGGCGTCGGGCTGGTCCAACTGGTGGAAGCGCTGGAGCACGCCAACCGCATCGCCGGGGCCGGCTACGTCAACCGGGCGGGCGAGGCCTACATCGTGCGGGCCGACGCCCGCGTGAAGAGCCTGCAGGAACTGGCGCGGACCCCGATCCTCAATCGCGGCGGCCAGGTGATCCGCGTGTCGGACGTGGCCACGGTCGAGATCGGCCGCGCTCCGCGCCTCGGCTCGGCCAGCGCCAACGGCCGCGAGACCGTCGTCGGCACCGCCCTGATGCTGCAGGGCGAGAACTCTCGCGAAGTCGCCAAGAGGGTCGGCCAGCGCCTGAAGGAGATCGCGCCCAGCCTGCCGCCCGACGTCATGATCCGCCCGGCGCTGGACCGCACCCAGCTGGTTGAGGCGACCATCCGCACCGTCGAGCACAACCTCGCCCTCGGCGCGGCGCTGGTCATCGCGGTGCTGTTCTTCGCGCTGGGCAACGTCCGGGCGGCGATCATCACCGCCCTGGTTATCCCGCTCAGCTTCCTGTTCGCCGCCTCGGCGATGAACCGGTTCGGCATCAGCGCCAACCTGCTCAGCCTGGGCGCGCTCGACTTCGGCCTGATCGTCGATGGCGCGGTGGTGGTGATCGAGAACACGCTGCGGCGGCTCGCGATGAAGCGGGATGCGGAGGGCCGCGCCCTCACCCCCTCCGAGCGTCTGTCGGTCGCCGCCTCGTCTGCCCGAGAGATGGCCCGCCCGGCCGCCTTCGGGCAGGCGATCATCCTGCTGGTCTACGCGCCGCTGCTGATGTTCGAGGGGGTCGAAGGCAAGATGTTCGGGCCGATGGCCGCGACCGTCATGCTGGCCCTGCTCGGCGCCTTCGTCCTGAGCTTCACCTTCGTCCCGGCGGTCGCGGCCCTGTGGGTTCGCGAGCCGAAGGCCGATCACGAGGAGACCCGTGTCACGCGCCTCGCAAAGGCCCGCTACGCGCCGCTGCTGGCCTGGGCCATCGAACGGCCGCGGACCATCCTCGCCGGGGCCGCTGTGGCCCTGCTGGCCGGCGTGCTGGCCTTCCTGATGCTCGGCCGCGAGTTCGTGCCGACGCTCGACGAAGGCGACCTGCTGGTCCAGGCGCTGCGCGTCCCGTCGACCTCGCTCGAACAGAGCCAGGCCATGCAGTTCCGCGTCGAGCGGACGTTGAAGGCCATGCCCGAGGTCGCCCTGGTCTTCACCCGCACCGGCACCGCCGAGGTGGCGTCAGACCCGATGCCGCCGTCGATTTCCGACACCTTCGTCATGCTCAAGCCGCGCAAGGAATGGCCGGACCCGAGCTTGCCCAAGGCCGAGTTGGTCGAGCGCATGGAGACCGAACTCGGCAAGCTGCTGGGCAACAGCTACGAGTTCACCCAGCCGATCCAGATGCGCTTCAACGAGCTGATCGCCGGGGTCAGATCGGACGTGGCGGTCAAAGTCTATGGCGACGACTTCGACGCCATGAGCGCGACCGCCGAGCAGGTGGCGACCATCCTGCGCGGCATCGACGGCGCGGCCGACGTCCGGGTCGAGCAGATTTCCGGCCAGCCGACCATCACCGCCACCGTGGACCGCACGGTGGCCGCCGCCCAGGGGATTCATGCCAGCGACGCCGCCGACGCCCTGGCCATCGGGCTCGCCGGGCGCGAGGCCGGGCATGTCCTTGAAGGCGACCGCCGTTTCGACGTCGTCGTACGGCTGGCCGATCCATTGCGCAACGATCCGTCGGTCATGGCCCAGCTGCCGGTCATGCCTGAGGATGCGGAGTCCGGCGCGCCGACCGTGCCGCTGTCGGCGGTCGCCCGGTTCGACACGTCGGAAGGCCCCAATCAGATCAGCCGCGAGAACGGCAAGCGCCGCATCGTGGTGCAGGCCAACGTCCGCGGCCGCGACCTGGGCGGCTTCGTCGCCGAGGCCCGCGCCAGGGTCGCCCGCGAGGTCAGGCCGCCCCCCGCCGGCTGGCTGGACTGGGGCGGCCAGTTCGAGAACCTCGAACGGGCGAGCGCCCGGCTCGGACTGATCGTGCCTGTCGTCTTCCTGACCATCGGCTTGCTGCTGGTCGTGGCGCTGCGGTCGTTCAGAGACGCCGCCCTGGTCTTCGCCGGCGTGCCGCTGGCCCTGGTCGGCGGTGCGCTGGCCTTGCTGATCAGGGGGATGCCGCTGTCGATCAGCGCCGCCGTGGGTTTCATCGCCGTCTCGGGCGTGGTGACGCTGAACGGCCTGGTGCTGATGCAGGCGATCCGTCAGCGGCTGAGCGAGGGCGTTCCTCCCGCCGAGGCTGCGCTCGACGGGGCGGTCAGTCGCCTGAGGGCCGTTCTGACCACCGCCTTGGTCGCGGTGTTGGGCTTCGTGCCGATGGCCTTCGCTTTCGGCCCGGGCGCCGAGGTCCAGAAGCCGCTCGCGACCGTGGTCATCGGCGGCCTGACGACGGCGACGCTGCTGACGCTGGTGGTGCTGCCGGTGCTGGCCGCCTGGGAGCGGATCAGGCCGGTCGGCCGACAGGTTGGCGGCCCTCATGATCAGAAGGGCGCGCCGCCGCCGCTGGCTTGACCCAGCGCCGGCTCAGAGCCCGATCTGATCGGGCCTGGCCGGCTGGGATTTAACGGGCCGGGCGCGACGCCTGTGGACGTCCGGCGGCGCGGCGCGGGCGATCGGGCTGGACCGGCGATGGGCCAACCACGCCTCGACCTCGCCAAGGTCCCAGACCACGCAGCGCGGGGTCAGCAGGAAGCGTTTGGGGAACTGGCCGCGCTGCTCCATCTCCCAGATGGTGCTGTCGGCGAGCGGCACCATCTGGCGAAGTTCCGGCTTCTTGATCGTGCGTTTCAGCGGCGGTTGAACCTGGGTCATCGGTTGTCTCCAGTCGTTTCGTGGAATCGAAATCGAAAGGCGGCGAACGAGAAACCCGAAGACGAACGGTCGAGAAGTTCCGAAACAGGGCGTCAGGAGCTATCGCTCCTGCCGCAGCCCATCCGCCGACGGTTCGAGCTTCTCGACCGCCACCCAACGGCCGGCGCGCTTCTCGACGATGAAGCGCGCGGTCTGCTCCTCGAAGGCGGGCACCTCTCCGTCTCTGAACCAGATCCAGGGCCGCGAACGCGTGCCGGGGCGGACGAAGTAGGCCCGGCGCTCCCCCACCCACTGCCATTCGACCAGCACGGTTTTCCGGTAAGGCATGACGCGAACAAAGAGGGAACATTGAGCGGACGTCAAGCGTCCGGTTCGGCCCTTCTCCTTTCAGGCCATTGGGCTTTCATCCGGTTTGGATTTCGTCGATCATCGCCAGCATCTCCTGGAGCTTTTCCCGGGCGGCCGAGAGTTTCCGCGCCGCGACCAGGTCCTGACGGTCCGCTAGCCGAAGAACGGCCTCCAAGACTTCGTCGGAATGGCGCATCAGGATCACCAGGTTCTCGCCGCTGGGCGCGTTCTTGGCTTCGAACCAGTTGCGGACGGCGCGCTCGTTGGCGCGCGTCAGCCGGACCACCTTCTTCACCGCGCCGGGGGTCCCGCCGAACTCCCGCCGAAGCGCGTCGGCGATGGCCTCGGCGAAGCTGGGCTCGGGCTCCGGAGGCGTCCGCTGAAGAAAACTTCTTCCGGATTCCGACCGAACTTTTCGGTCCTTCTGCGTAGGCGACATTCAGCGCCTCTCCCCCGTAGATGTCGCGACGCCGCCGCTTGATGGAGGTGAGACGCCTGGAGGCAGGGGAACCCCTAATGAGCCGTTGGGAGTCCAGTCCGAACGTCACCGACGGCGTCCCTGTACGCGCGGCGCAATACGTCCGCATGTCGACCGAGCATCAGAAATACTCGACCGAGAACCAGGCCGACATCATCCAGGTCTACGCCGAGCAGCGCGGCTTCGAGATCGTGCGGACCTACGCCGACCAGGGCAAGAGCGGCCTCAGGATCGACGGACGCGAGGCGCTCAAGCAACTGCTCGCCGACGTCCAGGCGGGGCGCGCCGACTACAAGGTCATCCTGGTCTATGACGTGAGCCGCTGGGGCCGCTTCCAGGACGCCGACGAGAGCGCCTACTACGAGTACCTGTGCCGCGAGGCCGGTATCAGCGTCCACTATTGCGCCGAGCAGTTCGAGAACGACGGCAGCCTCACGGCCACCATCATCAAAGGCATGAAGCGGGCCATGGCCGGCGAGTACAGCCGCGAGCTCTCCGCCAAGGTCTTCACCGGCCAGTGCCGTTTGATCAGCCTCGGCTACCGCCAGGGCGGGCCGGCTGGGTTCGGCCTGCGCCGACAACTCGTCGACGAGCAGCGCAGGCCTAAGGCCCTGCTCGACCGGGGCGAACACAAGAGCCTGCAGACCGACCGCGTCGTTCTGACCGCCGGTCCGCAGGAGGAGATCGATGTCGTCCAGCGCATCTACCGGATGTTCGTGCTGCAGCGGCGGTCGGAGCGGGAGATCGCCGTCCTGCTGAATACGGAAGGCGTCCTGACCGACCTCGACCGGCCCTGGACCCGCGGGACGGTGCACCAGGTCCTGACCAACGAGAAATACATCGGCAACAACGTCTACAACCGCGTCTCCTTCAAGCTGAAGAAGAAGCGGGTGCTCAACGCGCCCGACATGTGGGTGCGGGCGGATGGCGTCTTCGACGGCATCGTCGACCCGGAGTTCTTCGCCGCCGCCCAGCGGATCATCGCCGACCGGACGCGCCGGTTCACCGACGAGCAGCTGCTCGACCGGCTGACGGTGCTCCTCGGTGAGAAGGGCTGCCTGTCGGGACTGCTGATCGACGAGGTCGAGGACATGCCGTCGAGCTCGACCTACCGCCAGCGTTTCGGGACGCTGCTGCGCGCCTATGCGCTGGTCGGCTATTCGCCGGACCGCGACTATCGGTTCCTCGAGACCAACCGCGTCCTGCGCGCGCTGCACCCCGAGGTGGTCGCCAAGACCATCGCCCAGATCGAGCATCTGGGCGGCTCGGTGGTCGTCGATCCCGCCACCGATCTGCTCACGGTGAACCAGGAGTTCACCGTCTCGGTCACCGTCATCCGCTGTTCGAGGACCTCCGCCGGCGGACTGCGCTGGAAGGTTCGGCTGGATTCCAGCCTCAAGCCGGACATCACCATCGCCGTGCGCATGGACGCGGACAACACCGACGTCCGGGACTACTACCTGCTGCCCTGGCTCGACGTCGGGCCGATGGGCAAGGTGCGCATGGGTGAAGCGAACGGCGTCTTCCTCGACGCCTTCCGCTTCGACGGTCTCGAACCCTTCTTCGACCTCACCCGGCGCGCCGCGATCCGCGTGGCGGCATGACCGACGGCGCGCCTGACATCCGCAGCATCCCGGTGGCGGCGATCACGGTGCTGAACCCGCGCACCCGCAACAAGCGGGTGTTCCAGGAACTGGTCACCAGCATCGCCAACCTCGGCCTGAAGAAGCCCATCACCGTCAGCGCCCGACCGGACGGCGGCTACGACCTGATCTGCGGGCAGGGTCGGCTGGAGGCTTTCGTGGCCCTCGGGCAGAGCGAAATCCCCGCGGTGGTCACCGAGGCCTCCGAGGAAGACTGCTTCGTCATGAGCCTGGTTGAGAACCTCGCCCGGCGTCAGCATCGACCGCTGGAGCTGGTCAGGGAGATCGGGGCCCTGAAGGACCGAGGATACTCGACCCAGGAGATCGCGACCAAGACCGACTTCAGCGCCGAATATGTCTGGGCGATCTGCTTCCTGCTCGACAATGGCGAGGAGCGGCTGATCGCGGCGGTCGAGCGCGGCGTCATCCCCCATACCGTGGCCATGGAGATCGCCAGGGCCGGCGACCGCGAGGTCCAGGACGCCCTGGCGGAGGCCTATGAGCGCAAGGCCCTGCCGGGCAACCAGGTGCTGGCCATCCGCAAGATCATCGAACAGCGCAAGACCAGCGGCAAGGCGGGACGGTCCGGGGCGAGGGAAGGCGGGGGGCCGCGTGTCCGGGTGACGGCCGACGCCCTGGTGCGCGCCTACCGCAAGGAGACGGACCGGCAGAAGCTCCTCGTCAAGAAGGCCGCCCTGACCCAGAGCCGGCTGGTCTTCGTGGTCAACGCCCTGCGCCGCCTGCTCGACGACGACCACTTCGTCACCCTGCTGCGCGCCGAGTCCATGCACACCCTGCCGCGACCGCTCGCCGAGCGGCTCGGCGCCGCGGACCGCTAGCATGAGCGGGACCGTGAGGGCGGCCTTCGAGACCCGCCTCGAAACCCTTCGCCTTTCGGACATCCTCCCCCTGCGGCGGCTCGCCGACGAGGTCATCCGCTCGGTCAAATATCGCCGCATCGCCCGGTCGGTCGCCGAGGTCGGGGTCATCGAGCCGCTCGTGGTGGCACGGCCCAAATCGCCCGGCGCCTGGATGCTGCTCGACGGGCATGTCCGGCTGGCGATCCTGAAGGACCTCGGCGAGACCGAGACCCGCTGCCTGGTCGCCGATGACGACGAGGCCTTCACCTACAACCGGCGGGTCAACCGGCTGGCGACCATCCAGGAGCACTACATGATCGTCCGCGCCCTTGAGCGCGGGGTGTCCGAGGAGAAGCTGGCCAAGGCCCTCGACGTGGACGTCAAGGCGATCAAGCGTCGCCGCAGCCTCCTGGAAGGCGTCGCCCCCGAGGTCGTCGAGTTGCTGAAGAACCACACGGTCAATCCGGTGACCTTCGACGTGCTGCGCAAGATGCGGCCGATGCGACAGGTGGAGGCGGCCGAACTGATGCTGTCGGCCAACAATTTCACCTCCGCCTACGCCAAGGCGCTGTTGGCCGCGACCCGTCAGGCCGACCTCGTGCGTCAGGACAAGCCCAAGCGCGTCGGCGGCATGACCTCCGATCAGATGGCGCGCATGGAGCGGGAGATGGCGTCCCTGACGCAGGACTTCAGGGCGATCGAGGCTTCCTATGGGGACGACGTCCTGCATCTCGTCGTCGCCAGCGGCTACCTCAATCGCCTGCTGGGCAACGCCCACATCGAGCGCTACCTGACCACCCGGCATCCCGAGCTGGTCGATGAGTTCCGGGCGATCATCAGCGCCGCCTCGCTCGACGACGCCGGCGACGCGACACGATCGGGCGACGGACCGATCCGCGTCCAGCCCGCCGTCACGTCTGACACTGGCGGCCCTGAGCCATTGCGGGCAGGCCGCGAGCCTTCCGAGGTCGAAAGAGGCTAAGGGCTCCGCCCTCGCGCAGGTCAGGGTGAAGCGGCTGCGCCGCCGGACCGGCCGGTCTCCCCGACCTTCCGCGCCGGCGAGGAGCATCAGCATCGTCATGGCGGTCAGGCTTGTGCAGGCCGGGCGATCCCCCTCCGGCCGGTCCGCCCTGGCCTTTGCTACCCCGGTCTCGCCGACGGGCAGGGTTTCAGGCGCGCGCCTCGCGTGCCTGCAACCCATGCCCAAAGGAGGCAGACATGACTGCTCAACCCATCGAAACCGTCGTCACCGCGCCGCAGCACGGCGCGGAGATCAGCGTGCCGCTCAACCGGCTCAAGGCCTCGCCGAAGAACGCGAGGAAGACCCCGCACGCGCTCGCGACCATCGAGGCCCTCGCCGCCTCCATCAAGGCCAAGGGGGTGTTGCAGCCGCCCGTGGTGGAGATCGAGCGGGACGGGGAGGGCGCGCCCACCGGCGCCTACCTCGTCACCATCGGCGAAGGGCGCCGTCAGGCGCTGCGGATGCTCGCCAAGCGCAAGCAGATCAAGCGCACCCATCCGGTGCGGGTGATCGTGGACGCCGACAACGACGCCCACGAGATCAGCCTCGACGAGAACGTCACCCGCGAGGCCATGCATCCCGCCGACCAGTTCGAGGCCTTCCGGCGGCTGGCCGAGGAGCGGGGCTACGGGCCGGAGGAGATCGCCGCCCGCTTCGGGGTGTCGGCCCAAGTGGTGCGCCAGCGGCTGCGGCTCGGTGCGGCGGCGCCGGAACTGATGGCGGCCTATCGCGGCGGCGGCGTGACCCTGGACCAGTTGATGGCCTTCGCGGTCAGCGAAGATCATGAGCGCCAGCGGCAGGTGTTCGAGCAGATCGGGCCGCATACGCCCGCCTACGCCATCCGCCGCGCCATGACCGAGGCCAAGGTTCAGGTCGAGGATCGGCGGGTCCGGTTCGTCGGCGTCGAGGCCTACGCCGAGGCGGGCGGGGCGGTGCTGCGCGACCTCTTCACCGAGGACGGCGGGGGCTGGCTGGAGGACGTGATCCTGCTCGACCGGCTGGTGGCTGACAAGCTGGCGGGGCTGGCCGAGGAGGTCCGAACGCAGGAGGGTTGGAAGTGGGCCGAGGCCCATCCCGACTTCCCGCATGGTCTCGGCTTGGGCCGGGTCTATCCGGAGGCGGTCGCGCGGTCGGAGGCGGATGTGGCGGCGGTCGCCGCCCTGTCGGAGGAGTATGATCGGCTCGTTTCGGAGACGGACGCCGCCGAAATGCTGCCGCCCGAGGTGGACGCCCGGCTGGAAGAGATCGACAAGGCCTTGCAGGCCTTCGGCCCGGACTTCGCCTACCGGCCCGACGATCTGGCGCGGGCGGGCGTGATTGTCACCCTCGGCCACGATGGCGTGGCCCGCTTCGAGCGCGGTCTGGTGCGGCTGGAGGACGCCCTGCCAGAGCCGGAGGAGACGGCGGAAGCCGACACCGAAGGCGGCGGCGAGGCGGAGGACAACGCCCCGGTTGGGGACGGGGAGGGCGCCGAACCGGGCGCGGATGAGGGGCTGGCGCCCCTCTCCGAGAAGCTGCTGCTCGACCTGACCGCCCACCGGACGGCGGGCCTGCGGGACGCGCTGGCGGCGGACGCGACCACGGCCCTGACCGTGGTGGTCCACGCCTTCGCCCTGCAGGTCTTCTATCCGCCCTACGACCAACCGACCGTCCTGCAGGTCCGGTTGGGCGTCATGGGGCTGGAGCGGTACGCGCCCGGCGTCGGCGAAGGCCGCGCCGGACGGCGCATCGCAGAGCGCGGCGAGGCGTGGGCCGCGCGCCTGCCCAACGCGGCGCGCGACCTCTGGGCGGCTCTGGCGGCCATGCTGCCCTCGGACCTCTTGGACCTGCTGGCGCATTGCGCCTCGCTGGCGGTCAACGCCGTCCGCGACCCGCACGACCGCAGGCCGGGCGCGTGGTCCCACGCCGACACGCTGGCGACGGCGCTCGGTCTGGACATGACCACGACGTGGACGGCGACCGCCGCATCCTACTTCGCGCGAGTGTCCAAGGCGCGGGTGCTGGAGGCGGTGGAGGAGGGCGTCTCCAAGCCCGACGCCGACCGCATCGCCGGGATGAAGAAGGCGGATATGGCCGAGGCGGCGGATACGCTGATCGCCGGGAAGGGCTGGCTGCCGCCGCTGCTGCGAACGGTGGGTGAACCGGAGGTGCCGCAGGAGGGAGCCTCGACCCGGGATGACGACGCCTATTCGTTCGCGGCGGAATAGCGGGAAGGGAGAAACCGGAGGAAAACTCGGCCGCGCACCCTTTGGGGGTGCGCGGCCTTCTCTTAGCCGCATCTCGCCGCGCCTAGGAACCCTACGAGATGATCTGCAGCCAATGGATGATTTGGGCAAGGAGGGCGTTCAGCACCTCGGCAATGACTTTGCCAAAAGCAATCCCGGCACCCAGCAGGACGCCGCCGATAAGTTCTGCCATCTTGTCTTGCGTCTTATCTTTGACCTTTCCGGCGAACTTCCCAACCTCCGCGTAACCCTTGCTTACCACTCGTTGAACCTGTCCGAGGAAGTCTGCGCTTCGACCGATCACCGTCAGATCGGGGGCCGGTTTTGCCAATTCCTTTCGGATATCATTGGTCGCTTCGATCAACGGAGCGACCGCGTCCTCGGCAATGAGCTCCGGTGGGTTGTTATGCCCTCTGCCTCCGGGCTGCGACACCAGGTCTCGGATTTGCCTCTCTACGGCATCCAACCGCTCGAGTACGAGATGACGTTCTTCGCGTTCCTCTTGGGTTCCAAAATGTCCGACAAGCCGGCCTTCGGCTGCCGCGGCCAGCAAGTCTGGTGCAGGGGTCTGGCCATCGGCGCTCGGCATGCCGCCATGCACCCATCTCTGACGTTCGATATACTCGGCCAGCCGGTCAGGCCTGATCGCGGCGGCGAACTCTCCGGCGCCTTTGCTTTGAACGGCTAAGCCGACCTGTTGGGCGGCCGCCAACGTCTGGCGGGATATCTGCACCGAAGGAGAGGACCCCAGCGCCGCCTTCCTTTGCCGCAAATCAAAGGCGGCAAAAACCCCGAACGAGCCATCCCACCCTAAGATCAGGGTGGTGAAATCGGCGACCTCCTCAAACCCGCCGACGCCGCTTGTGATCTGAATTCTGAACTCGTCGTCGGAACGGCTTTTGCCTCCATGCGTGAGATTCCAGACATAGAGCCGCACCGCGTGCCGTCGGTCGCCTTGTTGCATGATGAATTCGGCCGGATGGACGCCTGAGGGAGTAAGGCGCTGGATGGACCATCCGGCATTTTCCAGCGACCCCAGCACGGTGCCGATGAGAGTTTCTTTGCTCAATCGCGCCATGCAGTTGTCCGATACCTGTTTGTCGAAGCCTGGGGCGGGACGCCGACAAAGTCGGGCGCTTGACCACCATCCAAACGCGATTGGCCTTCATTCATCAGATGTTCGACCAAACATTACGGATCGACAACTGTTCGATCGGACGCCCTGTGCGATCTCGGTAGAGCTTCCTAGCCGTGACGTCGTCTCAACCCTTCGCCGACGCTAGCACAAGGCCGGCGACGTCCGGTGCCAAGCCGTCCGAACGCTTGAGGCGCCGCAGCCCGTCGTTGATGAAGTGCTCGACCAAGCGGTAGGGCGTGGACTCTTCCGGATAGAGCGCCTCAATGACCGAGCGCAGCGATCCGTCCCCATCGAAGCTACCGACGTTCCATTTGGTGCCGGCGCCGTCGGCGGAGCCCGGTTGCGCGCCCTGTTCGATGGCAAAAGCCATGGCGAATTTGGCCGCGTCGAATTCATGTTCGAAGTGGCCGGCCTCGAGGAGGCTCTGGAGCGTGGGCAAAAGCTCCGGCACGATTCCGATCGTCTTCTTGTCCGCCTTATCGTTCATCGACCTGGCTCCTATTGCTTCACGATTTCGGTGTGACGTGCGCTGCGCCGTTCCAGCCGCCACTCACCCCGCAGATGATCCTTGAGAGCGGCCCGCGCGCGAACCGGCGGCATCTCGTCTTCATAGACGAGCAGCGAGACCTGATCTGCCATCGCGGGGAGGGCGGCCACAATGCGCTCGCGGTGCTTGCCGTCGAGGCGGCCGAATGGCGAGTCGATGAAGATCGGGCCTCTCAGTGGCGCATTGTTCTGTAGGGCGGCCACGAGGGAGAGGGACACCACGTGCTCGGCCCCTGCCGATCGCAATGGAATGGTTGCCCCGTCCTTATGCAGGATCGTCAGGCCGTAGCTCTCGTTGATCCGGAGGCCGGCGTAGTCGGGCTCCGTGGTCATGGACAGGAAGAATTTGCTGGCGTCAGCCTCGACGCGAACCCGCAGCTGGTCGCGGTAGGTGTCCACCGCCTCGCCGAACAGTTCATAGAGCCGACCGGCGAGATCCCGCCGCGCCCTGATAGCATCCAGCTGGCCGCCGCCCAGCTTATCCAGCTTGCGCTGGATGTTGTCCCTGAACACGGCCTTCTGTTCCAGCTGCTGGCGGGTCTCAGCCAGCCCTTCTTCGAGCACGACGATGTCGCGGACCACCGCGTCGTAGTCGCTGCGGAGCCCGCGCAGTTCATCCTCGGCGTCGCCGCTGAGCGACTTTTCGATTTCCTCGATCTCAGCCCGGCGGGCGTACAGATCGTTCTCGAGCGTCTCGAGCGAGGACCACATCAGGGCCAGGACCTGCGGGTTGCTGCGCGAAAGCTGCCCGTCCAGGGCGTCGAGGCGGCGACGCACGGCGGCCAGATCTTGCTGTGGCGCGCCGCCGTCCTGCGCCTCGACGCGGCGCCGGATCTCGGCCTGCGCGCTCGCACCGACGGCTTGAAGGCAGGTAGGGCAATCCGGGTCGTGACCCTCGGCGAGGCTTCGCAGAACCTGGGCTCGCGTGACCGCCGCCTGCAGATCGCCCTCGCGGCTCCGCAAGTCGCTGGCAGTGGCCAGCAACCGCGGGCGCAGAATCGTCACCCAGGCCGGCGACATCGCCTGCTGGATCTCGACGAGAAGACCGGCCTTGCGCTCGACCCCTGCGTCAACCTCGATGTTCAGGCGATCCCGTTTGTCGAGCATCGCCGCCATTCGCTCACGACGGCGCATATCGTCCTCGATGGCCGCTTTCCTTGCGCGCCTTTCGCTGAGGTCCGCTTCATGGCGATTGAGGTCGGCCAGGAGCACGTCGCGGTCGGCGGAGAGGGCGGCCAGCTGATTGCCCAGTTCCCGCGTCTTGAGGTCTCCCTGCGCAGCGTGCGCCAGATCGCGCTCCGCGCGGTCCAGCGCCGCCTTGGCGCTTTCCCGGGCGCCGGTCAGGGTCGGAAGACCCAGGATGCGTTCGATCGCCGTGCTGATCTGGCGTCCCGTGTCGCTGCCGAGATTGAGCAGATCCTCGTATTCCTGCAGGAGTTCGCCGTCGAACAGGAAGAACCGGGCGATCTCGGCCGGAAGGATTCGTTCGAGCTCCTGCCGGGCTTGGTCCGGCGGGAGGATGTGGCCGCCACGCTCCAAGTAGTAGCGGGCCTCGTACTCTCCTACGGTGGTCGCCGAAGGCCGAGCCGTGCGCGTCAAGCGATAGGCGGCGCCCGCATGCGTCATCTCGAGCCGCACTTCGAACGTCCGCACGCCGTCGACCTTGGCCTCAAGGTTGATCATGTCCTCGAGCGAGATCGGCCGCCGTCCGCGGCCGGTGATCTTGCCGAAGAGGGCGAAGCGGATGGCGTTCAACAGGGTCGTCTTGCCCCGCATGTTCTCGCCATAGAAGACCGACACGCCCGCGCCCTCGGGGAAATCAACGGACTGCTCGCCCTTGAAAGCGCCGAAGTTCGTCAGGTGCAGTGACTTGAGATGCAGCATCAGCGGGTCCCCTGGACCTGCGACTGGATCGCTTCGTCGACCAGACGGCTCAGGTTCTCCGGCGGTTCGCCGGAGCCATGCAGGCTCATCAGGTCCAGCACCAGGGCGCGGTCGATGTCGGGGAAACGTTCGGCCCGGATTCTTTCGACCGTATCGCTCACGGTGGCGTCGCGCGGGACGTCAGGCTTGTCGGACATGATCACTCTCCTGTTCTGCTTGCGGCCTGTCGGCCACGTCGTCGTCGTCGGGTTCGAAGCCGGCTTGGGTCAGTTCGGCCCAGTCGAAGCCCGCGGCGATCGCCAGCCGCTTCAGGTCCGTCACCGCGCCGGGGTTGATGGCGGATTCGCCGAACTCGATCGCGCGGGCCAGTTCGCCCTTGAGGACGGTCGCGCCGGGATCGTCGGCGTCCTGGAGGTCGGGGACCACCAGCACGTCATGAAGATGGGCGAGGAGCTTTCCTGGCGCGCGGCGCAGGACGCGCCCGCGCCTCTGGATGAATTCCCGGGGATTGCGGGACGAAGCGAGGATCAGGGCGTGGGAGACAGCCGGGATATCCACGCCTTCGTCCAGACACCGGATCGAGACGATAACACCGCCGCGATCGTTGAAAGTCTCCAGGGTCGCCGTCCGGTCGCCCGGCATGGCCGAGTGATACTCGTAGACGTCCCGCACGCCTGCGGCCTGGATCGCTGCCTTCACCGCAGCGAGCTGGCCCTGGTCGTCGCAATAAACGATCCAGCGCTGGCCGGGCTGATAGTGACGGCCGACCACCTCGGCGGACTTGGCGGTCTTCGCCTGGGCCCCCTTGATGATCCGGGCCCGCTGGATCAGCAGCAGCTTCAGTCCGGCGGATAGTTCAGCTTCGCCGTCGCCGCCCGACGCCTGCCGCGCGTAGAGCTTGCGGAAGCGTTCGGTCAGCTTGTCCCAAGCTTCGCGCTCCTCGGCCTCCAGACGGACCGTATGCACATGGTAGGCGTACGGAGTCAGCGTTTGGGCCCTGATAGCGTCGGCCAAAGAGAAGGGCGGGGGAACCACGCCCTCGAAATAGGCCATCAGGGCCGCCGTACCCTCAGGATCGCCGGCCCGCACCGGCGTCGCGCTCAGGCCGAGGCGCGGTCCCGTATGCAAATCGAACAGTTGGCGCGCGGCGGAGGCTCCGAGGCGATGGGCTTCGTCGGCCACCATGAACAGGTGGTCCCCTTCGGCGCATAGCCCCCGGAACTCGTCGCGCGAGGCGGTCTGCAGGGTCGCCAGCACGGCGCGCGGCGCGGCGCCGGACGACGGGCGGGTCCAGCTGCGAAGCCCGCCGCCGATCTTCCACCGATCATGACCGGCGCCGCAGGTCATCAGCTGCAGGGCGGACCCGAAGGTCTCGGTCAGTTCGGTGCGCCACTGTTTGAGCAGCAGATCGCTGGGCACGAGGATCAGCGGGGTTTCGCGACGGCGGATCGCGTCGCCGATCGCGCAGAGCGCCGTGAAGGTCTTTCCAGATCCGGTGGCGTGCTCCAGGATTCCCCGGCGGCCTCGCGCCTCCCATGCGTCGAGCGCCGCCACCTGATGGGCGCGCGGCGTCCGTCCGTCCGCCTTGCCGGCTTCGGCCGACCAGCGGGCCGCCTTCTCGAGGTCGAGACAGATCTCGTCGACAAGTTCCGGCCAGTGGCCGGCGTCGGCTGACGAGACGATGGCGCTGCGCGCCGTCTCCGGGAAGGGACGCACCGTCACTCCGGGCCAGGCGTCGTTCCACAGCCGTTCGAAGTAGGCCGCCTCGTCCCGCACTCGACTGAGTTCGCCCTCGTCGCGCCAGCCGGCGAAGACGTCAACCGACTCCAGATTGCCGTCCCGGGCCAAGCCGGGCCAGGTCTCGTTCATCGATCCCTTGAAGGCCAGCTGGTCTCCGGCGGCGTCGGTCAGGATGCCGACCTTGTCGTGGAACAGACGTTTCGGACGGCCGCCCGCCTCGGCGCCGACCCAGGCGATCTTGCAGTCGATCACCCCGGCCGCGACCAGGGACGCGAGCACCACAGCCGGCTTGTGGAACTCCTCAGACGCCAGCAGCCGCTGGAACGCTTCGGCGATCGCCTCCGCCGCGGCCGTCTCCGCCTTGGCGGAGTAACCGTCGCGCAGCGCCTCGTGGTCGTCGTCCGATAGGATCGGCGAGCAGATCAGCCGCATCTTGCCGCCGGCGGCGGCGAAGGCCTTGAGGCTCGGCCAGGCGAGCAGGAAGACGGTGCTGGAGAAGAAGCCGACCGCCCGATCGTAACGCACCGCAGCGCTTACCGCCGGGAGATAGAAGTCCCCCGCGATGTCGTCTTCAGGCTTGTGATACGCCCGACGGAATTCATGATCCTGCAGTCGCATGGCCTACATCTCGGCCAGACGCGCATGGGTGAGGTCCTGACGCAGCCGGATGGCCTCCGCCAGCAGGCTGGCGGGGCAGGCCAGCAGGGTCTCGGCGACCGCCTCGCCCTCGCCGGGGCGCAGCCGGCGTACTTGGCGAGCGATCTTGCCGGCGGTCGCTTCGAACAGGGTTTCGGCCTTGACCTGGACGTTCCGCGACCAGGCGAAGTCAGGATAGAGACCGGCGTCCCAAAGGACGAAGACGTCTTCCTCCGCCGCATAGCCGGCGAGGAGGACGATCCGGTTGTCGCTCTGGTCGAACTGGCCGCGCTCGCCGCGCTTCTGACCGGGCATGATTAGCTGGACTTTGTGCTCGCCGGTCGGACGGCCGCCGGGCGGACGCGTCGCATTGAACAGATAGACACGCACGCGGCTCGGCAGAGGAGGCGCGAGGTCGAGCTCGAGCGGCTTGCGTTCCAGATTGGTGTGGCGTTCGACCTTGTCGCCGAGCGCCACGACGAAGCGACGGTGAAGCTCGCTCTGGGTGACCCGTTCCGTAAGCAGCTGCATCCGGGGGCTCTCTTGTTTGCCGCTATCGAAGGCGGCGGGCGGAACGACGGGTGCCGCGCTGGCAAACAGGGGCGGTCCGGCGGATGCGGGATCGGAAGGGGGGGCGGCGGCATCGAACGTCTCCGACGCGGCCATGATCAGGGCGGTGGCCTCTTCGGGCTCGCGGCCGGCGCCGACCAGGTTCAGCCAGCGGTCGAAATGATCGCTGCGCATGCGCCATTGGCCGCGGACCTTGAAGCCCGGAAGCTCCCGATCGGCCAGCATTGCGTTGACGGTCCGCTCGGCCAGCTTCAGGCGCGCGGCGACGTCTCGAATGATGAGGATATCGACCAAACCCAACTTTCCCTTAGGCTGTTATCGGCGCACTCATGCGACAAACGACAGCGTCATATAAGCTGAATGTCAGCCCAGGGGGATTGAGAGTCAAGTCACGGCGTTCTCAGAGCCTTCCGTACGTCCGAAAATGCTGGAAAATCAGAACGTCCCTCGGACATCAGGCGGCGCATGATCTCCGCATGGATGCCCTGGACGCCGCGGGCCACGACGTCGGGGGAGGATCGGGCCTCCTCGATCAGGGCCTTCAGATCCAGCCGATCCCCGATCGGGGCCGGCGTCGCCTCACCCGCCTTGCGCAGATTCATGACCACGTCGAAGTGGGCGACGTTCTCGGCGCCCTCGCGGCCCTTGTAACCCTTGTGGCTCTGCTGCTTGCGGTCAAGCGAAGCGGCTTCGTGGAATTCGAAGCCGGCCTCGCGGGCCGCCGCGCTCAGGGCCGACCACACATCACCATCCGTGTTGTGGAACACCACCGTGGCCCAGCCGCCCGGCTTCAGCACCCGGGCGATTTCCCGCATCGAGGCGGCCATCAGACTCGAATAATCCTTTAGTGTCTTGCCGCCGTCGGCCGGAGAGAGCGACCGGTTGACGACCGCCTCACGGGTCGGGTCGGTGACGCGGCCGAGCCAGGACTCCCAGATCAGGTTGCAGTCGGCGTAGAAGATGTTCGAACCGAACGGCGGGTCGGTGAAGACATAGTCGATCGAGCCGTCCGCCACGCCGGACAGTTCGGTGGCGCTCCCCATCAGCACATGCGGAACGGGCTCGACCGGTCCCAGAGCCCGATAATAGGCCTTCAGCTGGCCGATCTTCTTGCGCATGACCTCAAGAACATTGGCCTCAGCGGAGAGCTGGGGCACGTAGAGTGTCCCCGTTAGCGGCCGGTGGCCGCCTCGGGCGTTGAACCGGCGCATCCGGGTGCCGTGCCAGGCGGTGTTGGTGAAGGCGAAGGCCAAGGCGCGTCGCAGGCGTTCGTCCGGCTCCTCCAGCACCGCGCGCCAGAGCCGCGCCAATGCGATACGGTTGCGGTCAGTGTACATGTCCCGGACCGACCTGACGCCCTGCAGGTGAAGGGCGCAGCGCTGATACATCTCCCGGTCCGGACCCAGGGGCACGTTCGGATAGGGGGCGTCGTCGTCGAGCTCCGCGAGGTGCGCCGCGTCCGAGACATCCTGGGTGTCGGCCGCCCGCTCGCCGCGGGTCCCGTTGGCGCGCTGGAAGGCGATCCAGGCGGGGGCGTTCGCCACCACTTCGAACCGGCGCCGGTCGGCCTCGTGACTGCAGACAGGACAGACTGTGGACCGGCCCATGCGGCCGCTGTCCCGGTCCATGGTCGACCACAACAAGAACTCGGCCTGACAGCGGGGGCAGCTATGGCTCGTGCTCCACAGCGTCCAGCGGATTTCGGCGGGCCGGCCGGCCTCGTCGCGAGTGGCGTAGAGGGGTGCCAGATCGTCGCCGATCCGGGCCTCGAGCCGTTCGAACGCCTTGCCCAGCGCCTCGGCGTCGCACGGGTGGGTGTGGTTCCAAGACAGGTGGGCGGCTGCGGCCGAAAGGTCGTTGAGGATGGCGCGCCGGCCGGCCATGGCGGCCGCGACGCCGGTCATCCCGGACCCGGCGAACGGGTCGAGCACCACGTCGCCTGGCTGGGTGAAGTGCTCGATGAAGGGCTGGATGGCCTCCGGTGGGACCTTGGTGTGGTAGCTGTGGGCCGAATACAGCGCCGTGTTACGCGATCCCGGGACGACCCGCGCCGAAGGCGGCGCGTCTGGCGACGTCGGCCGGGCCGAGGCCGGCAGATCCCCGGTCTCGAGGTAGCCGGCCACGAAATCGGGCATGTCGCTGACCGGTGCGGCGCGGCCGCCCAGCAGCGCGCGCCGCTTCTCCGTGGCGGCGATGGTGACGCCCACGGCCGAGAAGTCCGCCTGCAGCACGTCGCGCAGCACCGCCGAATAGACGTGGTCTTGGGCCGTCAGCCCCTCATTGACCGCCCTCTGGATTGAAGCGTCGATGAAAGACTGCGGGACGCGAGCACGTTCCTGACGGGGACGGGAGCGGTGCGCCAGGGTCAGCGTCAGGTCGAGCCGGGTAACCCGCTCCTGGCCGAGCAACCCCTTCACACCCTTGATCGAAGGCTGTCCCTTGTCGAGGATGTGCACGCCACGGGTTTCGAGGCCTGCGTCGGCGAGGGCGTCCTGCACTTCGGTCCAGACCCGGTCGTCGGTGTTGGAAAAGGCTAGGACGGCGCGCCCTCCGGGCCGCAAGATTCGCGCAGCCTCGGAGAAGGCCTGGGCCATCAGGTCGCCGTACAGGTCCAGAGTCTTGCCGCCCGCGGTCCGCGCCCGGCGCTGGTTGACGACGATCTCGGCACCTTGGTCCGTCTCCGCCCCGAGCCAAGCGTCCCAGAGCAAGGAACTGTCGGCGTAGAAGATGTTCGACCCGAACGGCGGATCCATGAAGACCATGTCCACCGCCCCGTCGGGCACGCCATCGAGCCGGGTGGCTGAGGACTGGAAGACCTCAGCCTTCGACTTCGTTTTCTGCCGGCTTTCGAAGAAGCGCATCACGTCTCCCGCCTTGCGGCGGAAGAGGCTCCACACGTTCCATTCGTAGCGCAGCGAGGAGACGTAGAGGGTCCCCGTCATCACATTGGTCGGGCGCTTGGCGTTCCACTGGTAGCGTTTGGACGCGCGGTTAGCGCAGGCTGTAAAGGCGAACAGCAGGGCCTCGCGCAGCCGCCCTTCCGGGGCGGCCTCGACGATGGCGTGCCGCAGGGCGGCCAAGGCGTGCAGGTTGCGGCGGGTGTAGAAGCCGGCCACGTCCTGGATGCCCATGGCCGTATGCGCCGAGCGCCACATCTCGCGCTCCGGCCCGAAGGCCAGTTGCGGCGTCCAGTAGGGAATGGCGGTTCGCTCGACCTCCTCGATCAAGGCCTTCTCCGCCGCGGTGGGGGCGTGGTGGACAATGCGCCGTCCCTCGCCTGACACGTGGGTCTGGACGGGCCGCTCGCCGACCCATTTGAGGTCCAGCTTTCTCAGGACGGCGGTGCACACCGGGCACACCAGTTCCGAGCCCTCGCCATGGTGCAGGGCGTCCCAGTAGGTGATTTCCGAGGCGCAGGCGTCGCAGGCGAAAACGTCGCTCCAGACCGTGTACTCGACCCTGCTACTCGAACCGATAGGCGTGTAGAGCCACCGCATCGTTGGTTCGACCAAGGTCTTCACCCGATCGAACGCGGCGCGGAACGCCTTGGGATCACAGGGAGCGGTGTAGTTCCGCGCGATGTGGACGGCCGCCGGAGAGAGGTCCGACAGCAGGGCGTCGCGGCCCGTTTCGAGCGCGGCGACACCGGTCATCCCAGACCCGCAGAACGGGTCGCTGACGAGGTCGCCCGGATCGGTGAAGGCCTCGATGAACGGTCGGATCGCCGAGGGCGGGACCTTGGTGTGATAACTGTGCGCGCGATACGTCGTCGTCGCCTTGGTCACTTCGATGCGCGGAGGGATGGCGGCGTCCGCATCGGGGGCGAGCTTCCGAGGTTCCTCGCGTACGATAAAGGCGCGCGTCGGCGCTGAGGGATAGGCGACCGCGCCCTGCTCCGTTCGGGCCCGTAGCGCGGTGGTGACGCCGGCGGCGTCGGCGGCGATGGCGCCTTGGACGTCGGCCGGAAGGCGGCCGCTTTCGAGCAGCAACAGCTCGGCCGGCGCGCCGAGCACGGTCTCGAGGGCTCGCGCCTGTTCATCCGTGAGCCCGCGTTCGCCGCTTTCAATACGACTCAGGTAGGACTTGCTAAGGGTGACGGCATCGGCGAGGTCCTGAAGCGAGTATCCCATTGCTTCGCGCCGTCGCTTGATAAGGCCTGCGGTCGGCTCCATGCACGCATCCTTCTACTGGGGCGACAGAGTCGCACCGTTGCCAATCTTGGTCAACACCGAGATCGGCTGCTGTACAGGGATTTGACCGCCTGAGGCCGCATTTTGTGGAGCCCAGTCGATTCTGTTCGCGTGCAGGCTCTACTCGCAGGATAGTTCTACAAGTGCGGGCCATCTCCGCGGATTGAGTGCTGCTAGATCGGCGACGGGATGCCTAATATCGATACCTGCGCACCTTGCGGTCGGCCTCGCCATCGGAGAGACTCCGGTCAATGAAGAAGGGCCTCGATCATTTGCCGCCACGGAAGCAGGCGGAGCTGCGCCACGTGGTCGAGGTGATCCGAGGGGCGTTCGAGGAGGCGATCTCGACGCGCCGCGCGGCTCGCCTGAAGAACGGCAAAATCCTCAAGATCATCCTGTACGGATCGTATGCCCGGGGTGACTGGGTCCATGATCCCGTCGGGCGCTACTTCTCGGATTTCGACCTGTTGGCCGTCGTCGACCATGAAGATCTGACTGACGGCGAGTTCTGGCATGACGCTGAGAACCGGACCATGCCGGGCGAGGGCGAGATCCGGACGCCAGTCAGCATCATCGTTCACAGCCTGGACGACGTGAACGAGCAGCTGGATCGGGGCCGTTACTTCTTCGCCGACATCCTGTGTGAAGGCGTGCTGCTGTACGACACGCCGGGCGCAAAGCTGCACAAGCCTGCGGACATCAAGGCGCAGGTGGCCTTGGCTGAGGCGGAGGAGTTCTTCGCGGAGTGGACCGGGAGCTCGAAAGAATTCCAAGCCGGGGCAGGCTTCTATGCGGAGCGGGGCAACAACAAGCTCGCCGCCTTCAGCCTGCATCAGGCCGCCGAGCACCTTTATCACTGCATCCTGCTGGTGGTGACGCTTTACAGCGGCAAGGCTCACAACCTCGCCTTCCTGCGCAGGAAGGCCGAGGCGATTGACCGGCGGCTTGCTGACGCGTGGCCGCGCGAGACGAAGTTTGAGCGCCGTTGCTTCGAGCTGTTGCGCGAGGCCTATGTGAAGGCCCGCTATTCCAAACACTACAAGATCAGCCCCGAGGAGTTGGCCTGGCTGACCGAGCGGGTCGAGGTGCTGCGCGGGTTAGCGATCACGGTCTGCGAAGAACGGCTGAAGCAGTTGCGCGACGAAGCAAACCATACGGACTGATGGCTCGCGATCGGGTGGCATCAGACATCCAAAACCTCGGCCAACTCCCCTAGCCACGGGCCCACGTCATTGATCTGAACCGCGTCGCTATGGGCGGCGAAGTAGTCCCCGACGGTACGAAACTCTTCGCCAAACCGGGTGAAGAAGGTCTGCTGCAATTTGTCGTTACGGCTCAAGACGCTTGTCAGCGCGCGACCGCCTCGAAAGAACTTCAGCGCGTGGTCAGTGCCGAGCAGATAGAGGTGCTTTCGTTTCGGAGTGGGGTGTTCAGCAAGTAGGACGAAATCCTTGAAGACGGCGTTCTGACGAATAGACTCCGGGCCACCGCGCCATTGAATGAACTTGAATTCCGCGACGCGACGGTCGGTCTCAAGATCAAACAGTCGCCCAGTATTGCCGGCGCCGAGCGAGACATACTCCACACGCTCGCCCGGCTCGAGAATGTGCGGCAAGCATCTCAGGATCCCGAGAGCATGGATCGTCACATTGATCTGACCGGCGAGGCGTTTGATGTCAGCCGCTGCAGCCAGTGTCGGGGCGTCCGCGCCATGTTGAGCGAGAAAGGACGGGCAGTCGTCACGCGTCACACCTGAAGCCGCGCTCTCAATTCGGGCGAGCGTCCTCGTCAGACTGACGCCGGTGAAGCCGGCGATCCTGTCGATGGTCTCGTTGAAGGGCCTGCCCATATGCCAAATCCGCCGACAGAATTCCGACCAGCCTCACGAGCGAGACTGACGGCGCGCGACCTTATCACCGACTTCCGCCGTGCCAGCACGGGGGCGTAGGCTGCATTACGAAGGGTTGGAAGCTGGGTGACCGTTCATGACCGAGAGATTGCGTCGGCATTGACGTCACGCCGCCTACCATCGCCGAGATTGGCCGGCCTGGTTCAGACAGTGGTGCCTGGTTCGGTCGCTGTCGGCCATGGCCGGCTACCGGCGCGCTTATAGGCCGAGGGTCGCGCCCCGCTTTCCGAGGGACGCTTGGGCTGAAGGTGAGGGCGGTGGTCCGTTCCTCCTGCGCCGCGCCAGCCGTGCGCGGTCTCTGAATGGCCTGATCTGACCGGACGCCGGCCGGCTTCCGCAACCGTCCGCTCGGCTTTCTTCCCCGGCCTGACGGCCTTCCTCGCGAAACAAGAAAGCCTCTCTCCCGGTCCTCCGCTCCGCTGCGGGCGGCTCGCTGCGCTCGCCCTGCGGGCCGTCCGGCCTCCGGTCCGCCGATCGCCATCGAGGCCGCGGCAGGCGTGGCCCGATCAGCAAGGAGAGACTTCCATGGCCACCATCGGCACCTTCACCCAGCAAGCGGACGGCAGCTACAGCGGTTCGATCAAGACCCTCACCCTCAACGTCAAGGCGGCCCAGCTGCGGGCCAACGAAAAGACCGACGAGAAGGCCCCCGACTTCCGCATCTTCTCCGGCCAGACCGAGTTCGGCGCCGCCTGGAAGAAGACGTCCCGCGAAAACCGCGAATACCTGTCGGTCAAGCTCGACGATCCCAGCTTCCCCGCTCCGATCTACGCCTCCCTGGTCGAGATCGACGGCGGACACAGCCTGATCTGGTCCCGCTGACCGAGCCGCGGCGGCGCTGAGGCGCCGCCGCCTCTTCCTCAAAACCCCTTTCATCCGGAGGCCGCCATGTCGCGCCCCAACGAACCCGCTCGTCCGGACCTCTACAGCCGGATCACCGACAAGATCATCGCCCAGCTGGAGACGGGCGTTCGCCCCTGGACCCAGCCTTGGACCGCTTCGACCAGCGTCAGCCGCCCGCTCCGCCACAACGGCGAGGCCTACAGCGGCATCAACGTCCTTCTGCTCTGGTCCGAAGCCATGGCCCGTGGCTTCCAGGCGCCGACCTGGATGACCTTCCGCCAGGCGCTGGCCCTGGGCGCCCACGTCCGCAAGGGCGAGACCGGCGCCACCGTCGTCTACGCCAACACTCTGGCGCGCGCGGAGACCGACGACACCGGCGAGGAACAGCTGCGCCGCATCCCGTTCCTGAAGGCCTACACGGTCTTCAACGTCGAGCAGATCGAAGGCCTCGGCGAAGGCCAGGCGCCGGAGCCCGTACCGGCCGTCAATCCGGACGCCCGGATCGCTCAGGTCGAGGCCTGGTTCGCGACCCTCGGCGTGGACGTTCGCCACGGCGGCGGCTCGGCCTTCTACGTCCCATCGATGGACCATGTGCAGATGCCGGCGTTCGAACAGTTCCACGACGCGCAAAGCTACTACGCCACCCTCGGCCACGAATGCGTGCACTGGACGGGCCATGCCGCTCGTCTCGGTCGCGACTTCAGCCGCTCGACCCAAGCCTACGCCCGCGAAGAACTCGTCGCCGAACTCGGCGCGGCCTTCCTCTGCGCCGACCTCGGGCTGGCGCTCGAGCCGCGCGAGGACCACGCGGCCTATCTCGACCACTGGCTCGAGGTGCTGCGCGGCGACAAGCGCTTCATCGTTTCGGCGGCGGCGCACGCCCAGCGCGGCGTGGCCTTCCTTCACCAGGCGTCAACGGCCTGAACCGCGACCGCCTCACCAGCCCAGGCCGAGGGCGACCGTGATCGCGTTCGGCCTGGCGCGTGTCAGCGCCGCTTCCAGAGCGGTAATGGCGGCCAGCGCGTCTTCCTGTTCATCGGCCAGTCCGCTCATGATGAGCGCGACGTGATTGGCCTTGGTCAGCGTCGCCTCCAGCGCGCGGTGAACGCCCTGGGCGGCGGCTTCGATCTCCGCATCCGGTTCGACCTTGCCGATGACCTCGGCGACGGCCCAAGCCGCGCGGCCCAACGGAACACTGGGATCGGAGTGCTGGCCGGCTTCGCGAACGCCGTGGCGGGCGGTGGCGACAAGGTCGGCGAGGAGGGCGGGAAGGGGCATGGCTGGGGTCCTGGTGAGCCGCGACCGTAGCGTCACGACGTCGGGCGCGAACAGGCCGTTTGGGTGGCCGTGGCTTTTCTCCGCCCGGCTGGGGCGCCCTGCAGGGCGGCGGGCGAGCGTCCGCTTTTGCGGTCGCCGAGGGGAGGGCGGGGAGCACCGGAGACCTACGGGGCGAGGGGGATCGCGGTCTAGGGCAGGATAGGCTTTGCGCCGGCAATGTCACACAGAGACCGCTCCCTTGCCCCACTTCAGCGTCAGGCTCGACGACGATCTCGCCGCCCGGTTCGACGCCGTCGCCGCCGGCCGGGGCGGGCGCTCGCGGCTGCTGCGCCGGGTCATCGAGGCGGCGGCGGCGGCGGGCGCGGGCGACGGGGTGGTTGCTCGCCGAGACGGACCGACGAGCGCCAAGCTGACCCTGCGATTGACCGAAGCGGACCTCGCCGCCCTGGAGCGGGAGGCGCGGCGCGTGGGGCTCAGCCGCACGCAGTGGACCGTGGCCTTGCTGCGCCGGCGCCTGCATGACCGGCCGCAGCTGACGCCGCCGTCGGCCCAAGCCTTCATCGGCGTGCAGCGCGAGCTGCGGCGCATCGGGGTCAACGTCAACCAGATCGCCCGCGCGCTCAACGCAGCGGTCCTGCCCGGCCGGGTGCTCGACCTGGAGATCGCGCAGATGAAGGGCCTGGGCGATCAGATCCGCGATGAGCTGCGCGGTCTGCGCGCCGCCTTCGAGGGCGACCTCGGCTATTGGGATGCGGCGGGATGAGCGACTTCATTCAGGTGCGCGGCTTCGAGGAGGCGGTGCGGCCGCCGATCGATCCGCGGCGCGCCCGCATCACCGACCGGACGGGGCCGGCGAGCGTCCGATCCGGGGAGGCGTCGCCGGGCGCGCGGCTGGGGCGGATCGCGCGGCGCGTCCCGGAGGTGGTGGTCAAGATCACCGGCCGCACCCGGGACGGCGGCCACCTCTCTAGCCACCTGCTCTACATTTCCCGCAACGGCGCCCTGCCGCTGGAGGGCCCCGACGGCGAGCGGCTGGAAGGGCGGACCGCGGTCCGGACGTTGGCCGAGGACTGGATGGCGGAGGTGGCCGCCGAGCCGGGCCGGCGGCGCGACAGCAGCGTCAGCTTGTCGATCGTGCTCAGCATGCCACCTGGGACGGAGGCGTTCCGGACCCAGGACGCCGCCCGCGACTTCGCCGCCCGCACCTTCGGGGGGACGCACCCCTACGTCTTCGCCTGTCACACCGACGAGCGGCATCCGCATGTGCATCTGACCGTCCGGATGCTGGGGGAGGACGGCCGGCGCCTCAATCCGCGCAAGGCCGACCTGCAGCAGTGGCGGGAGACCTTCGCCGCCGCCCTGCGGGCGCGCGGGATCGAGGCCGAGGCGACGCCCCGGCGGGCCCGCGGCGTGGTGCGCAAGGCCGAGCGCACGCCCCTGCGCAAGCTGCGCGACCGGTTCGAGGCGGGGGCGGGGCCGCCGTCGGACCGGGATCGCGCCGCCTGGGGCGAGGCGATGGCGGAGGGCGCGACCGGAGCATGGACCGAGGCCCTGCGTCAGCGGCAGGCGAAGGTCCGGCGCTATTATGTCGCCCAGGCCTTGGCGCTGCGGCGCTCGCCCTCGGCGGTCGATCAGGCTCTGGCGGGAGACCTAGAGGCGTTCGTGAAGGCGATGCCGCCGGTGCGGACCCGCCAGGAGGCGATCGAGCAGGCGATCGTCCGGCGCGGGAAGACGCGTCGCGACGAGGGGGCGGCCGGGCCGGAGCGTCGGCGATGACGGGCGGGGCGCGGGCGGTTCTTGAATATTGTCAGAAACTCCTCTATGTTTCTGACAGGAGACCCGCCGTGCAAGCTCTCGCCGAACAGATCATGGAACGCGCCCAAACGCTTCCCGAAGGCGCGCCGATCGCCGCCAAGGCGCTGCTGCACCTGGGCAGCCGCGCGGCCGTGGACCAGGCGCTGTCACGACTGCTGCGCGCCGGCCGGCTGCTGCGCGCCGGCCGCGGCCTCTATGTCCGTCCGCTGGAAAGCCGCTTCGGCATTCGGCCGCCCGCCGTCGAGAAGGTGGTGCAGGCGGTCGGGGCGCAACGTGGCGAGGTGATCGCCGCCAACGGGGCGGCGGCGGCGAACGCCCTGGGCCTGACGACCCAGGTGCCGATCCGCATGGTCTATCTGACCAGCGGACCCAATCGCACCCTCAGCCTCGGCAAGCAGACCATCGAGTTCAAACACGCGCCGCCCTGGCAACTCCTGCTCGCCGGCCGCCCCGCCGGGGAGGCGGTGCGCGCGCTCGTCTGGCTGGGGCCTGAGAAGGCTGAGCGGGCCTTGGAAGTGCTCAAGCGCAAGCTGGGCCCCTCGGCGTTCGGCGAACTGGTGGCGGTGGGGCCGCGCCTGCCGACCTGGCTGGCTCGGTCCGTCAGCCAGTCGGCGGCGCATGGCTGAGCTCTTCCTGCGTCTGTCCGAGGCGGAGCGGCGCGACGCCCTGGGCGTGGCCGCCGAGGCCTCGGGCCGTCCGGCCCACCTGTTGGAGAAGGACGTCTGGGTGGTCTGGGCCCTGCAGGCCCTGTTCGAGGCGCCCTTCGGGGAACACCTCGTCTTCAAGGGCGGCACCTCCCTGTCCAAGGCCTATGACGTCATCCAGCGCTTCTCCGAGGACGTCGATCTCACCTACGACATCCGGCGGC
This sequence comes from Caulobacter sp. GW821-FHT11A05, assembly GCF_058809015.1. Lineage (NCBI taxonomy): Bacteria > Pseudomonadati > Pseudomonadota > Alphaproteobacteria > Caulobacterales > Caulobacteraceae > Caulobacter > Caulobacter sp. GW821-FHT11A05. The sequence continues at coordinate 40,400 of NZ_JBXASF010000024.1, forward strand.
TGCTGCCGGCCCTGGCCGAGGCCGGGGAGGATCCCCTGCCGGCCAGTCGCGCCGAGGAAAGGCGCTGGTCGGACGAGGTTCGGCGGCGCCTGCCCGAGTGGGTCGAGGCGCAGGTCCGGCCGGCGCTGGAGGCGCGCCTGGTCGCCGACGGGATCGCCGCGACCGTGCGCATCGAGGACGCCAAGGCCTTCATCGACTATGCGCCGACCCGGACCGGCACGGGCTATGTCTCGCCCAGCGTGATGCTGGAGTTCGGCGCGCGGGCGACCGGCGAGCCGAGCGCGCCGAGGCCGGTGGCCTGCGACGCCGCCCCGCACCTGGTCGGGCTGGTCTTTCCTGCCGCCACGCCGCGGGTGATGGCGGCCGAACGGACCTTCTGGGAAAAGGCCACGGCGGCGCACGTCTACTGTGCGCAGGGGCGTCTGCGCGGCGACCGTTTCTCCCGGCATTGGCACGATCTGGCGCGGCTCGACGCCGCCGGCTTCGCCGCGACGGCGATCGCTGATCGGGGACTGGCGACGGCGGTCGCGCGCCACAAGGCGATGTTCTTCCGTGAGACGGCCGACGGCCAGGTCATCGACTACGGCCAGGCCGTCTCAGGCGGGCTGCGCCTGAAGCCGGAGGGGGCCTCGCTGGAGGCCTTGGGCGAGGACTATCGCCGGATGATCGAGGACGGCCTGCTCCAGGAGAACGCCGAGCCCTTCGAGGCCTTGATGGACACCTGCGCCGACCTGGCGGCCCGGGCCAACGCCGCGGCTGCGCCGGTCGGCGGCTGAGCCCCTACCGGTCGCGGTCCCGGCGTCGCCCGGCGTCGATCCGAACCGGGCCGGGCGGTTCGGAGCGGCCTCGGACCGGCGCATTCCGCTCGAGATGTTCGGCGGCGCGACTCCAGGCCCGGGCGAGCAGGCGAGCCCGCGCCTCCGGATCGCCGATCAGGCCGCGGACGACGACGGCGGCGCGCCGCAGGCGGTCTTCCAGATCGGCCGCGCGCAGAGGCGCCGCGTCGTCTGGCGCGCGTCCGGTCCGCCGATCCTGGGCCCTGGCGGGCTGGCCGGCGGCCTGCCGGTCGCGCTCGCCCGGCCGATGGCCCTTCACCGTGATGTCCAGGGCCTGGGCCTGGATCCAGACCTCGCGCTTGAAGGCGGCGTCGCCCTGCACCCGGACTGCCGTCCAGCCGCGATGGCGGGCGATCTTCAGCAGATCGGCGACGACGTCGGGATAGGCATGGGCGGCGACGAGGACGCGACCGGCGTCCCGGAACGCCGGCTCGGCGGCGCGATGGTCGCGGAAGAAGCGCTCGGCGCGCCCGCGCCCGTCGTGCTCGATCAGATAGCGGTCGAGGAGCGTGGGCGGCAGATCGCCCTTGAGCCGCGACACGGCGGCCGGCTGGCCTGACGGCGCCAGCCGGTTCGGCGCAGGATCGGTTGGTGTTTTGTCGGGTCGGGACGGGGGCCTCATGGTTCGCGCTCCGGGTAGACGGGCGGGACGGCCGCATCGACCATCCGGTCCAGCCAGTCGCCCACCTCTTCCTCGGTGGCGCCGGCCCGCGGCGGCGGCACGCCCTCCTCGGCGAAGGCGCGCACGATGGCGTCGAACTCCAGCGGCGGGGGCGCGTCGTCCTCATGAGATGCGACCAGGTCGCTCTCGACCGGCTCGCCCGGCGACGGGCGGGGGGCCACCGGGATTTCCGGCGGCGGGCGCTGGCGGTCGGTGAAGGCTCTCTCGCGCCAGTAGACGATCTTGCGCCCGCGGGTGGGCGGCAGGCCGGCCTTGAGGACCAGCAGGGCGTCGGCGGGCAGCTGCATCAGCTCCTGCGGCAGCATCAGCGGCCGGCGCTGATCCGAGGCGGTGGTGCTGCGTCGCCCGGGACTGAGGCCGGTCGGCCGGCTGCGGCTGCGGGCGCTGTAGGTGTAGGACCCGAGCCGTTCGCTGAGGTCCTGGGCGACCTTCAGTTCCTTGGGCGCGAAGACCACCTCGACCCCGCAGTTGGTCAGGATCTCCTCGGTCACGTCCGGCCCGTAGAGGGCGCGCAGCTGCGAGGGGCTCTGGATCACCGGCAACAGCCGCAGCCCATAGCCGGCGACGAAGGAGAAGGCGTGGGCCAGCACGGGCGCGGAGCCCAGCCGGGCGAACTCGTCGAGCAGCACCAGCACCGGCCGGTCGTCGGGACCGGGGAGGGCGCGGCTGCTCAAGTCGATCAGCTGCTGAAACAGCAGGCTGTAGAGCGGCGCCACCCGCTGCATGTTGTCCGGCGTGGCGCCCAGATAGAGCGACACCCCGCCCCGGCGCAGGGCGCGCAGGTCGAAATCGCTGGCGGCCGTGGCGGCGTCGACCGCCGGGTTCAGCCACAGGCCCATCCGCGTGGTGATCGTCTGGCGGATCGAGGCGAAGGTGTTTTCGCTGGAGGCGCAGAAGTCGGTGAGGGCCGCGGCGCAGGGCCCCGACAGCGGCCGGCCCTCGCGCCGACGCGCGGCGATCAGGGCCGGGAAGCGGGCGCGCGGATCGCCCCGGGTCAGCTGGCGGAAGATCTCGCCGAGCGTGAAGGGCAGCTCCGGGGTTTCGGCGACATAGGCGCCGACGCCGATGAAGCCGACGCGGGCCGCCTCCGCCCAGAACGGATCGGCATGGTCGTGGCCCGGGAACAGCATGACCGCCATGCGCTGCAGTTCGTCGAGGACCGCGCCGGGCTGTTCGCGATCGACGTGGCTCAGGGGATTGAACCGAGCGGTGCGGCCGTCGCGCGCGAGAGGGTCGAACAGCAGCACCGTCTGGCCGGCGGCGGCGCGAAAGCCGGCGGTGGCGGCGAAGTTCTCGCGCTTGATGTCGAGCACCACCACCGAACCCGGCCAGGCCAGCAGGTTGGGGATGACCACGCCGACGCCCTTGCCGGTGCGGGTGGGCGCATAGAGCATGACGTGCTCGGGGCCGCCCGAGATCAGCAGGCCGCCGCCGGCGCGGCCCAGCAGGATGCCCTGGCGCGCCCGAAGGCCGGCGGCGCGCTGTTCGCCCGGGGTCGACCAGCGGGCGGCGCCGTGCAGGGGCCGGCGGCGGTTGACGACCACGGCGACCCCGACGACCAGCAGCAGCAGGCCGTGGGCGCTGGCGGCGATGCGCAGCCAGCGCCGCACCTGCGGGTCCTCGCGGTAGTACCAGAACCAGGCTGGCGCGCGGGTGAGGTCGACGTCCGCCTCCAGCCGGCCGAGGCCGGCCAAGGCGACCAGCGCCGTGCCGACGGCGGCGGTCGCCAGCAGCGCCAGGAGGGCGGCGACGATCAGGGCGGCCCTAGCCGCCGGGCTGGCGCTTTCGAGCCGGCTCATGCCAGACCTCCGTCAGCCGAAAGACGCCGTCGACCTTCTTCATCTGCACGACCACGTCGATCAGCAGGTGCAGCAAGGCGCGGATGTCGTCGCGCGGCAGGTCGCGCCCGCCTTCGGACTCGCGGACCAGCAGGGTCAGCTGCTCGAAGGCGAGGGCGGCGGAATCGGCGTGCACCGTGGTGATCGAGCCGGGATGGCCGGAGTTGACGTTGCGCAGGTAGAAGAAGGCGGTCCCGTCGCGCAGCTCCTGCAGCAGGATGCGGTCGGGCCGCATGCGCAGGGCGCTTTCCAGCAGGGCCTTGGCGGTGACTTTGGCCAAGCCCTGACCGTCCTTGGAATAGATCAGGTGGACGACGTTGCGGTGCGGCACGACCAGCTCGCGGGTGTCCTCGATGGTCAGCAACCGCTCCTGGTCGGGGATCAGCGCCACCAGGGCCTTGGCGAAGGTGGTCTTGCCCGAGCCGGTCGCGCCCGAGATCAGGATATTGCGCCGGGACCGCACCGCCAGGGCGAAGAAGCCCGCCCAGTCCGCGGCCTCGCGCCGCCGCACCAGCTCGGCATCGGTCCCGTCCTGGTCGCCGCTCCGCGCCGAGGCCACCTGGTCGAACAGGCCGGCGGCCTGGAAATCGGCCAGCCCGAGCTGGCGCCGCGAGGGCTTGCGAATGGTCAGGGAGACCGCGCCGGCCGGAGTCGCCGGCGGCAGGACGATCTGGCAGCGTTCGTCGCCGGGCAGGACGGTGGAGCAGATCGGCCGCTCCGCGCCGACGTCCTGCTTGGTGAAGGCCGCCGCCGCGGTGGCCAGGGTGCGCAGCCACGCCTCGGTGAGCTGCGGCGCCTCGTGCCAGACCCAGCGGCCGGCGTGCTCGACTCCCACCTCGCCGGGCCGGTTGATGACCACCTCGGTGACGTCGTCCGGCTCGAGGAAGACGCGGATCGGCGCCAGGTAGTGGTCGAGGACGGCGGTGTCGTCCATCAGCGGGCCCGCAGCCGGTAGACGCCGGCGAAGTCGAGATCCTGGGCCACGAAGATCGACACCTCCGCCCCCTGCGCCTTGCGCAGGGTCGGCGGGATGCCGATCGAGCCCTGCAGGGCGACGCCGGCGGCGTCGGAGGGCAGCCGGGTCGTGCCGCTCGCGCCGTCCTCGCCGATGGCGGCCTGGACGCCGTCGTCGACGACCGAGAGCAGCAGGGCGCCGCCGAAGCGCTGCCAGAAATGGGTGTCGACGTCGCCGTCGAAGCCGGCCCGCCCCAGCGCGTCGGCCGCCGGCGAGGCCAGGGTGACGGTGACGCCGGTCGGGGTCACCGCGCGGGTCCACAGCACGAAGAGGCGGCCCTGCCCCTGCTGCAGGCCGCCGCGGTATTCGCCCAGCACCCGGGTGCCGCGCTCCATCAGCACCACGGCGCCGTTGTCGGAATAGACGTCCTTGGGGACGACGCAGCTGACGTAGCCGGGTGTCGAACTGTCCATCGCCGTCTGCAGGACGCAGGGCAGGGCGGCGCCGGCGACCAGCAGCAGGTTGCGGTCGGGCAGCCGGTCGGCCCGCGCCCGGGCGACCGGGCCCGCCTGGCGCAGGGTGTCGAGCGACGTCGGCGGCGCGGCTGGCGCTGTCGGGACCGAAGCCGCCCCCACGGAGGCCGGCGCCGACAGGGCCGGACGGCTGTAGGCCAGCACCGGCGCCCGCTGGGCGCTCTCCAGCAGCGTGCGTCGCGCATCGGCCGGGGCGGCGCCGGCCCCGGCGGCGCGGGGCTCCAGCGCCGGGACCTCGGGACCCGGCTCGCTCCCGAGACCGGGGGCGAGCGGGTCAGTGGCGGCGTCGACCAGCCGCGGCGGGGGCTCGCGCCGCGCCGGCTCGAACGGGACCAGCTGCCGGGCCGGCGCGTCGGCGTCGGCCGGCCGCTCGGCGGCGCCGTCGCGGTCCCAGGTGGCCAGCAGGAAGACGCCGCAGCCGGCGGCCAGGGCCGCCAGGCTGATCCAGCGCCGCTGCCCGCCGAAACGGCCGGCGATCGGCGAGATCGCCCGGTCCGCCTCCGCCGGAGCGGTTCTGGCCGGGCCTTCATCGGCCGGGGGCTTGGGATTTTCGGCGGTCATGGGCGGCCTCCCGCGGGAGCGCGCTCGACCTGCGGCGAGGCGGTGGCGGTCTGGCCGCCGACGCCTCTGGGGTCGAACGCCTCGTTGTAGATGCACAGCACCTGGCGTCCGCGCCGCAGGCGCAGGCCGCGCTCGACGCCGTGGATGACGACGTAGTCGCCGCGCACATCGAACGGAACCAGCCGCTCGCTGCCGTCCTCGGCGACGGCGAAGATGGCCGGCACCGCCTGGGCGCCGGGGAAGCGCAGCACGGTGAAGCGGCCGTTGTCGGAGACCTCGCTGGGCTGCAGGTCGGCCGAGCCCTGGACGGAATAGGCGAGATTGCGAGGGCCTTCGGCCGCGCCCTGCTGCAGGGCGAGGCCGACCAGGCGGGCCTCGACCGCGGCGGCCGCCGCTTCCACCGCCCGCAGGGCCCGCGCCTGTTCGTCGGCCGGATAGCGGAAGCGGATCTGATAGGCGGGCGTCCGGCCGCGTGCCTCGCCGGCGGCGAGCTCGAAGGCGTAATGCCGGGCCTGGCCGCCGCGGTCGGTCACCACCAGCAGGTTGGTGGCCTGATGCCGCTCCCGGGGCTTGAGAAACAGCACCGAGCCCTCGGCGGCGACTTCCCAGGCGACGCTGTCGCCGACCGCCACATGGCGGATGGTCTCGTCGGGCGCGAACACCACCTGGGTGGCGGTGCGGTAGGCCCCGACGACCCGGTAGATGGCGTCGGGGTCGTAGTCGATGACGCGGATGCGCGGGTCGGCGGGATCGCCCGCGAGGGCGGCGGCGGGCGCCCCGAACACGGCCAGGGCCATGACGAGGGCAGGCAGCAGACGGTTCATCGGATGACCTCCGGATCGGCGCGGTACGAGGTGACCTGGAAGCCGAGCGGATTGCGCAGGCGGTCGGCCTCGGACATCGGCGCGCGGGTGTAGGTGAAGGCGATGGTGGCGATCCAGTCGCTCTCGACGACCTGCTGCGCCCGCCGCTCCACGCGGTGGAAGCGCACGTTGGCGACGCCGTCGTTGATGAAGCCGATCGCCCGGATGGAGATCACCGCCTCCGCCTCTGGCCCGTAGAGGTTCTGCGGGCTCTGCGGGTTGGAGCCGCGGTAGACGTCGGCCCAGCGCCGCTGCTCGCCGCCGCCCGACAGGATCGAGACCAGGCGGAAGCTGTCCTCGGCCGCCGCGTCGAGATAGCCCTCGCGGGCCCGCACATATTGGGCCAGGAAGAATTTGCTGATCGCCTCGTCATAGGTCGCCGGGCCCTCGCCCCCGCCGAGGCCGCGGACCACGTCCACGGCCCCCGTCGCCTGGTCGACGCGGATCACGAACGGTTCGGTGGTCTTCAGGGGCGTCAGCGCCGCCACGGCGGCGACCGAAATCGCCGCCAGGGCCGCCGCCGTTGCGGCCGCCGCCCAGGCCAGGCGGCGCGAACGCAGGGCTTCGGCCAGGCGGTCCTGGTCCCATCGCCGGGCCTCGGCGAAATAGGTCTTCAGATCAGGGGCGGGAACGCCGGTCATGCGCAGCCTCCGCCGGACGGGGGCGCGGCCTCGGAGGGCTGCGGCTGCGCCGGCGCCGGGGCGGCGATCAGCGTCGAGCCGTGTGGATTGGCCGGCCGGCGATGGCGGCCGTCGCAGACCGGGGCGTCGTCGCCGCCGAGGCTGGCGCACCCTGTCAGGCTCGTGGCGGCGGCGGCGAGCATCAGAAGGCGGGGGAAGGTCATGAGCGGGCTCCGGTGGGTCGAATGGATCCGCCGCCGCGCGGCGGCTGCCGGCCTGCTTCCTGCGGTCCGAGGGCGCGGCCGGAGCCGCTGGTCCCGAGCGCGGCGGCGTTGGCGAAATCGGCCAGGCCGGCGCTGGCCCCGCCGGCGATGCCGGCGGCGATGGCCGGGGTCTGCAGGAAGAAGATCGCGCCGAGCAGGCACAGGGCGATGAAGATCAAGCCGCCGATCATCGGGTCGCCGCCCTCGATCGCGCCCCACTGGTCGCGCACCAAGGCCAGCACCAGCTGGAAGATGACGATGATCAGGGCGAACAGGACCAGATAGTTCACCGCCTGGCTCAACCAGCCGAAGAAGAAGCGGCGGGTGGCGTCGAACAGGGCGCAGGCGATGAAGATCGGTCCGAGCGTGACCAGCAGGGCCAGGGCCAGCTTGGCGACGAGCACCACGCCGAAGCCGAGCGCCGCGGCCAGGGCCCCGATGATGAACACCGCCGCCGAGACCACATAGGGCGCGGGATTGAAGGCGGAGGCGTCGCGGCTGATCTTTTCGCCGAGGTAGGCCGCATAGGCGAAGAACTGGTCGAAGGCGGCGCCGACGCTGGGCGTTCCGGCCCCGCTGATCGCTTGGGTCAGGGCGTTGGGCAGGTCGGTGAACAGCGGCCGGGTGACGAAGTCGCCGTAAGCGGCGGTGGTGGCCAGCAGGTAGATGAAGACCAGCTTGATGCCGCGGATCGCGAAATCCATGATCGGTTCGCTGATCGCGCCCCGGAAGATGGCGTAGCCGTAGAGCACGATATAGAGCACCAGCGCGACGCGCAGCGGCCCTTCCACCTGGGCGATCACCGACGACAGCCGGTCGCCGAGGAAGTCGTTCAGCCGCGCGTCGATGAAGTCGTAGCTCGGCTCGAAGACCCGGAACTGCATGGCCGCCCCTCCTTTAGAAGGCTCGCCGATAGGCGGCCATGCGCTCGCGCCGGCCCGCCTCGGCCAGACCGGCCCGGGCGGCCGCGCAGTCGCCGCGCCGCTTGCCGGCGT
>NZ_JBXASF010000025.1:0-47629 GCF_058809015.1 Caulobacter sp. GW821-FHT11A05
GGCGGCGGCGGCGGCGCGGTCGGCGTCGTCCAGCAGGGCGGCGGCGAGGCGCGGCTGGCCGGTGGCCGGGCAGGCGGCGGGGCTGAGGGCGCGGACGTAGGCGGCCAGGCCGGCCAGCACGGCAGGGCTGGGCGGCGGGCCGTCGAACTCCTCGGTGATCAGGCCCTCGATGAAGCGCGGCAGGTCGGGGCGGGCCGGGTCCTGGGCGATCTTCAGGGCGGCGCGGGGGCCGGAGAGGTCGGGGATGGCGACCGGGTCGTCGACGCCGTTGCCGCGATGGCTGCTGAAGCGGGAGGTGGTGACGTCGGCGGTGCCCGGCGCCCCCGAGACGCCGGGGAACTGGAACAGGCGGTTGCTTCGCCCGTCGCGGTGGCAGCTGTCGCAGGAGAGGCCCGCCCGGGCCGCCGGCCCGCCGAGCAGCAGTGGGCTGCGGAAGGCGGCGCGGCCGACCTCGACGCTCTGGCGGGCGGCGGGGTCGGCGGGCAGTGTCAGGCATTCGCCGGGGCGCATCGTCAGCGCCCGGTCACGATCGGGGCCAGCGGCCAGCCAGCGCATCTCAGCCAGCGGCGGGGCGGCGGCGGCCAGCAGCAGCAGGCCGGCCCCGATCAGCAGCAAGGGCGCCAGGGCGGGACGGATCAGGAAGGCTGGCCGCCGGCCGAGATCCATCGCCGCAGCTCCTCCGCCTCCGGACAGCCGAAGTCGCAGGCCGCGTCGAGCCGGGCCAGCAGGACCCGGGCGCCGTCGCGATCGCCGCGCACCACCTTCAGCTCGCCATAGTATTCCAGCGCCCCCCGGTGGGCCGGGGCGATGGCCAGGGCCTGGCGGTAGTAGCTTTCGGCGATGTCGTACTGGCCCATGCGCCGCTGGACGTAGCCCTGGTAGGTCAGGACGTCCGGATGCGGCCCGAAGGCCAGCCGCGCCTGGGACAGCGACGCCCAGGCCTCGGCCCAGCGCTTCTCGTTGATCAGGCCGCTGGCGTCGGCGTAGGCGAGGTCGCCTTCGTCGGCCCCCGGCAGGGTCAGGAAGGACTGCGGGGCCGGGGCCGGCGCGGCGCCGGTGGCCGGCGGCGCCAGGGCGGCCTCGACCGCGCCGATGCTCGATTTCAAGAGGGCGGCGTCGGCGCAGGTTCCGGCGCAGGTCGTCGCCCGGCCCTTGAGGCCGGTCAGCTCGGCGTTGGCCTTGTCGACGTCGCCGAGTTTGGCGTGGGTGACGGCCAGTTCGCGGCGGGTGGCGATGTCCTCGGGCTTGAGCTTGGCGGCCTTCTCATAGGCCTTGCGGGCCCCTTTGAGGTCGCCGCCGCTGGCCTTGGAATAGCCGAGCAGGAACCAGCCCTCGGGCAGCTTCGGCGCGGCCTCGGTGACATGGCCGAAGGCGCGCTGGGCGTCCTTCCACTTGTTGGCCTTCAGGGCCTCGACGCCCTTCTGGTATTCGGCGGCCGGGTCGTACATCGGGGCCGAGGCGCCGGGCGATCCGCCACCGCCGCCGCCACCGCCGCTGGCCGCCAGCAGGGGCGAGGCGGGAAGCGCGATCAGCAAGGTGGAAACAGCGGCCGTCAGCGCGGCGCGCATGGGACGGGACATGGCATCCTCCCTCTGGGGAGCGCTCTTTGGAGGCGCTCTTCGAACCCGATCACTGTTACACCGAAGCCGTTCCCGCGCCAGCCTCGGTGGTGAAACGGCCCCTCACGTCCTATCTTGTCGGCAACAGCTCCGGAGTCCCGCCATGTTCTTCAAGAAGACCGCCGAATTGCCGACCGCCGACACCGCCCTGCCGGGTCGCAGCACACCGATCCTCGGCGAGCACGAGCGCCATTTCGTCAACGGCCGCCCCCTGCACGGGCCCTGGCCGGAGGGCCTGGAAACGGCGGTGTTCGCCATGGGCTGCTTCTGGGGCGTCGAGCGCATCTTCTGGCAGATCCCGGGCGTCTATTCGACGGCCGTCGGCTATGTGAACGGCTTCACGCCGAACGCCACCTATGAAGAGGTCTGCTCGGGCCGCACCGGTCACACCGAGGCGGTGCTGGTGGTCTATGACCCCAAGGTCGTCTCCTACGACGATCTGCTGAAAGCCTTCTGGGAGAACCACGACCCGACCCAGGGCATGCGCCAGGGCGGCGACGTCGGCACCCAATACCGCTCGGGCATCTATCCGCTGAACGACGCCCAGGCCTCGGCGGCGGTGGCTTCGAAAGCCGCCTTCCAGCAGGCCCTCTCCGACAAGGGCTACGGTGAGATCACCACCGAGATCGCCCAGGCCGGGCCCTTCTACTACGCCGAGGACTACCACCAGCAGTACCTGGCCAAGAACCCGGGCGGCTACTGCGGCATCGGCGGCACCGGCGTCACCTGTCCGATCGGCGTTGGGGTAGAGGCGTGACGCCCGAAGCCTTCGACAAGGCCGCCAGGGCGTTGCCGGGCGTGACCATGGACGTGCTGTGGGGCGACCATCACGTCTACAAGGTCGGCGGTCGGATGTTCTGCATCTACGGGCCCGGCGACGACAGCTTCTCCTTCAAGGCCAGCGACATCGCCTTCGAAGCCCTGACGGAGACGGGCCGCGCCATCCCGGCCCCCTACATGCAGCGCGCCAAATGGGTCCGGTTCGCCTCGCTGAAGGCGGAGGATACGGCGGAGGTCGCGGACTGGCAGACCTCGGCGCATGGCATCATCGCCCAGAAGCTGACCAAGAAGGCGCGCAAGGAACTGGGGATCGCCTGAAACCCTCCCTCCCCTTTATGGGGAGGGACAGCGAGGCGAAGCCTCGCAGGGTGGGGTACACGCGTGACCGGGCGCGCTGCATCCGACTACCCCACCCGTCACGCTGCGCGTGACACCCTCCCCATAAAGGGGAGGGAGGGTTGTTCTCGCCCTACTCCGTCCCGCTCTCGTCCAGCGTCCTGCGCAGGTTCCGCACCGCCGTCGCCGCCGGGCTCAGCGTCTGGCGCCAGGCCAGCAGCAGCACCGCCCCCATGGTGGCGATGGCGAAGGGGATCGGGCCGAACATCCAGGCCGCCGCCGCCAGGGCGAAGTAGTAGCCGCGCACCCCGGCGTTGAAGGCGCTCAGCGAGCCGTTGAGCACCCGCGCGCCGGCCTGGGCGATGGCGTCGACCACAGCGGGGTCGGCCGGCGGATCGCCCTCCTTGGGCTCCGGCGCGGCGCCGACGATGGTCAGGGTGTAGTTCATCTGGCGGATCGACCAGATGAAGTCGAGGAGCCCCCGCGACAGGGTGACCAGCATCACCGCCAGCTGGGTCTCGAACAGCAGTCGGCCGCTGGTGCGGATCAGGGCCAGGGACGAGAGCGAGCGGAAGCTGTCCTCGCCGCCGAACAGCACCCCGGCCACAGCCGCGATCAGCAGCAGGTTGGAACTGGCGAAGAAGCTGCCGGAGTTGAGCGCGTGGCCGAGCAGCTGGCCGTCCATGAACCGCCCCTCACGGCGGGCCATCTGCAGCATCCAGGCGACCCGCACCCGGGCCATGTCGCTGTTCAGCGAGCCGGCCGGGCCCCGGAACATCCGCAGCAGCGGCTCGTAGAACACCCAGCAGAGGACGTAGAAGCCGAGGGCGGCGAGATTGGCCGGGTCGATCATCTGCCCTCCTAATCCTCCAGGATCTGGCTGTTCTTCTGGGTGTCCTTGAGCAGGATGCTGACCACCAGCCCCAGCACCATCACCACCGTGACATAGACGTAGAAGCCGCTCTCGGTCTTGGCCTGCTTGAAGGCCAGGGCGACATATTCGGCGCTGCCGCCGAACACCGCATTGGCCACCGCATAGGGCAGGGCGACGCCAAGGGCCCGCACGTGGGTGGGATAGAGCTCAGCCTTCACCACCGCCGAGATCGAGCTGTAGCAGGACTGGAACAGCAGGGCGCTGAGCAGCAGCAGGAAGGCGGTGATCGGGTTCGTCGTTGCGGCGATGGCCGACATCACCGGCCAGGTGATCAGCACCCCGCCGGAGAAGGCGACGATCAGCATCGGCTTGCGGCCGAAGCGGTCCGACAGCCAGCCGAACAGGGGCTGGGCCAGCATGAACAGGAACAGCGCCGAGACGCTGATCAGGGTGGCGGTGTCCTTGCTGAAGCCCGAGGTGTTGACCAGGAACTTCTGCATGTAGCTGGTGTAGACGTAGTAGCCGAGCGAGCCGGCGGCGGTCAGGCCCATGACCGCCAGGGTCTGGCGCGGATGGGCCTTGATGGTCGGGGCGATCAGCGAGGCCAGCAGGGCGAAGAACAGCACCACCGCCGCGATCTGGGCCGGCTGGGCGATGCCAGGCACGGTGAAGGAGACGATGGCCGCGACCACCACCCCGGCCAACATCAGCGACACCCACCAGACCTGGGCGCGGGCCACCCGGACCTGCCCGGTCTTGACCTTGAAGCTGTGGCTCTCGTCGAGCCGGCGGCGGATCCAGAACACCACCACGGCCAGCAGGGCGCCGATGACGAAGGGAATGCGCCAGCCCCAGGCGTCGAGGGTCTCGTCGCTCATCGTCTGCTGCAGCACCACCAGCACCAGCTGGGCGGTCAGGCTGCCGGCGATCAGGGTGACGTATTGGAAGCTGGACCAGAAGCCGCGCCGCTGCTTGCCGGCCACCTCGCTCATGTAGGTGGCGCTGGCCCCGTACTCGCCGCCGACCGACAGGCCCTGCAGCAGCCGGGCGCCGAGCAGGATGACCGGGGCCAGGCCGCCGACCAGGGCATAGGTCGGGGCGCAGGCGATGATCAGGCTGCCCAGGCACATCAGCGACACCGACAGGGTCAGCGCTGCCCGCCGCCCGGACCGGTCGGCGTAGAGTCCCATCAGCCAGGCCCCCAGCGGCCGGGCCAGGAAGCCGACCAGCGACACCGCCGCCGCCTTCAGGAGCTGGGCGGTCTGGTCGCCCTCGGGGAAGAACTGCTTGGCGAAGTAGAGGCTGAGGAACAGATAGGCCGACCAGTCGTACCACTCGACCAGGTTGCCGGCCGAACCGCCGAGGATGGCGCGAAGCCGCTGGCCGGCGGTCATGCCGGGCGCGCTGGCCTCCGGCGGCAGCTGGCCATCGGCCCCGGTTTCCGTGACGCTCATCGTGCTCCCCTCATCTTGGGGGAGCCTAGGTCAGGCCGCGAGCGACGGGAAGGGCGGCCGTCAGGCCGTCTGCAGGCTTTCGGCCGGGGCGGGGTCGCGGCCCGGCGTCAGGCCGACCCAGGCCAGGAACAGCGGCCCGATCGCCATGGCCAGCAGGACGCCGGCGAACAGCGGCCCCTCGCCCAGCCCGCCACGCACGTCCAGGCCGGTTTCGCCGACCGGCGTCAGCGTCGCGCCGCTGAGGCTGAAGAAGCCCGCCAGGATCAGCAGCGGCGAGGCGACGACCGGCAGCACCTGCCACCAGCCCGAGCGCCCCATGTCATGCAGGCGTTTCGAGAACAGGCAGATCATCACATAAAAGACCGCCGCGCCGACGACCGCGCCGAGCAGCGGTATCCAGCCCAGCATCGCGCCGATCACCGAGGCCCCGAGCCAGGCGCCCCAGAACTGGCCGCGGCCGATTCGGCCAAACGGAGAAAACAGCAGGTTGGACATGGACATTGGGGACCCCTCCCGAGCCGTCGAATGTCCGACGCTAATACAACCATAAGGACTATACAAGATTAACGACGCTGCTGGATTGAGCCGAGCCGCCAGCCTCCGAAAGCCGCCCGTCGGCGATGTGCAGGCGCCGCCCGGCCAGTCCCGCCAGCCGGGGGTCATGGGTCACCAGGGCGACCGCGGCCCCAGCGGCGTTCAGGGCCTGGATCAGCTCGACGACCCGGTCTCCGGATTCGCTGTCGAGATTGCCCGTCGGCTCGTCGCAGATCAGCAGGTCCGGCTCCTTGGCCATGGCCCGGGCGATCGCCGTCCGCTGTTGCTGGCCGCCGGAGAGCTGCGACGGCAGGTGGGCGGCGCGGTCCGAGAGCCCCAGCCGCTCCAGCACCGCCTCGGCCCGGGCCCGCCGGGCGGGTCGGCCGCGAACCAGGCCCTCGAGGGCGAGCATGACGTTCTCCAGGACGGTCATGTCCTGCACCAGATGGAAGGCCTGGAAGACGAAGCCGATATGCGCCCGCCGCAGGGCCGCCAGCCGGTTGGCGGAATAGCGCGAGACGTCCTCTCCCATGAAGATCAGGCGACCGCGATCGGGCCGGTCCAGCAGGCCCAGCAGGGTGACCAGCGTCGACTTGCCGGAACCGGACGGACCGGTGATCGAGATGAACTCCCCTTCGGCGAGATCGAGGGAGGCGTCGGCCAGGGCGGTGACGGCCACCGGTCCGCTGGCGAACTGTTTCCAGGCGCCGTCGAGCTGCAGCATCGTCAAGGGCGCAACCGCACGCTGCCGTGGCCGTCCAGGGCCTTGGCCGAGCCGATCAGCACCCGGTCGCCGGTCTTGAGCCCGGAGAGCACCTCGACGTCGTCGCCCGCCCGCTCGCCCAGCCGGACCGCCTTGGGCCTGGCCATGGCGTCGTCGCGATCCACCACCCAGACGGTCTCGGGACCGACCAGGTCGCCGTAGCGGACCACCAGGGCCTGCCTCGGCGCGCCGGCGGCGAAGGCCAGCTGCAGGGTCTGTCCAGGCTTGAAGTCGGGCGGCGCGGCGCCGGTAAACTCCAGACGCACGGTCAGCGAGCCCTGTTCGACCTCGGGATCGATCGAGCGGATGACCAGAGTCGCGGCGGGATTGTCCATCAGCCGGGCTCGGCCGCCGACCTTCAGCAGCGGCCCGTTGACGTCCGGCACCCGGGCCTCGACCCGGACGGTGTCCTCCACGGAGATCTGGCCGATCACGTCGTTGGGCCGGATCGGCGCCCCCTGGCGCACATTGACGCCGCCCAGCACGCCCGAGATCGGGGCCCGCACGATCAGCGCATCCAGCCGTCCCGACTGCAGGGCCTTCAGGTCGACCAGCCGGCGCCGGGCTTCGCCCCGCGCCAGGCGGCGTTCCTGCTCCAGCGTCGTCAGCCGGCGGTGCTCGGTTCCGGCCGCGTCGAGCTGCTTGCGGGCGAAGGCCACGTCCTCGCGCAGGCGATCCATCCGGGCCTTGGAGGCGAAGCCGCGCTCTTCGAGCTGCTGATTGCGGTCCAGGTCATTGCGAGCCACCTGGTGGCGGTATTCGGCGTCTCTCACCCGGTCCAGCGCCTGGGCGATCTGGCGCTCTCCGTCGCCCTCCTGGGCGCGCAAGGCGGACTCCTCGCTCTCCAGCCGCATCAGGGCGTCGGCCACCTCCCGCTGCAGCGTCGGATTGGCCAGGGTGAGGATCGCCTCGCCCTTGGTGACCCGATCGCCGCTGCGGTGCAGAATCTGATCGACCACGCCGCCTTCCAGGGCCGCGACCGTCAGGCCGGAGTCGCTGGAAATGGCCCCGGTTCCGACGATCAGGGGGGAAAAGGCCTCCTGCCGGACCTCGGCCAGGGTCGCCTCTGAGGGCGCCAGGCTGGGTCCGCCGGCCAGGCTGAAGCCGGCCGTCGCCACCGCGATGACCACCGCGCCCAGGGCGCCGCCGACCGCCAGCAGACGGTTGCCCGGCCGCCACGGCCGCCGGGGACCTCCGTCATGGCCGGGCGGGGAGTCCTGCCCGCCGACATCCCGCTCGAAGATCGATCTCTTGCCCGCGCCGGGCGTCGATGGGGCCGGTCCTATTCGGAACAGCTGCGGACTCTCCGCGCTCATGGCCATCGTGAAGTGCTCCCCAAGCCCTCACCCGGCGACGAAGCCGGCGGCGGAACCAGGGCTCCGCCGCCGAACTCCGGCCTACCGGGCGAAAAACGCCCTAGCCGATGCTATCGCTGTCGCCGGTCGGGTCGCTGTCGCAAATCTTGACCTTGATACAGAGGGTCAGTTCGACGCCGACATCGACCGTGACGCAAATCCACCGATCCTGGCACGCCGCGAACGCCGGCGCGCTGACACCCAGCGTCGCCGCGGCAATGGCCCCGGCGATGCCGGTCCTAATCAACTTGATCATTGAAGTCCCCCTAGTGGCGCACGTCCGCCATGGACGGCGACTCCACCATTGCGAGTATCAAGATGCGAGTCAATCGAACCGTGTTATTTGAACCACTCTAACACGTTTTGTGAAATGGCACGCGCTTTCCGCGCGTAACGCTCTTGCGACGTAACCGTTTGCATGGAATCCATGCAATTTCAGGTTAAGGGGGAATTGATCGTGGCGCTCAGGTTCAACAAATGGATTGCGACGGGCATCGCCGGGGCGGTGGTGATCGCGGGCGTTGGCGCTTTCGCGGCCGCCAGTTCCAGCCAGCCGGCCTCTGCGGACTTCAAAAATCCGCTGCACCGGATCCTGTTCTCTTCCATCGACAGGAACGGCGATGGTCGGGTCGATCGCCACGAGGCCGAGACCGCCGACTTCAGCATGTCGGTCAAACCGGGCCAGCAGGGCGCCGAGAAGATCGCCGTAGAGCGCATGAGCAAGGCGGACCGCTTCATGTATGCCTTCGACGCCAACGGCGACGATGTGGTGCCGGCCGCCGAGTTCGCCTCGGTCCTGAACGGCGCCCAGAAGGGCAAGGCCAGGGAGTGCGCCAACCGCCCCTGTGAGCCCTAGAGGCCGCATGAAGCGTCCTTCTGGGGGTCGTTCTTGAGATCGACGCGGCAATGGCTGACGGCGGCGGCGATGGTCGTCATCATCGCCGTGGGCTTGGCGGTCGGGGCCTTGATGACGGCCAGCGTCGCCCTGGACCTGGCCAGCGACCGGGAGCACCCTTTCGCCGCCTCCACCTACAGGGTGACCACCCGCACCCCGGCGCTGTTCACCAGCGTGGTCAGCGCCGACGAGGCGCGGGCCGACACGCCCAAGGAACTGCGCGGCGCCCTGCTCGCCTCGGGCGCGGTGGTCCAGGCGGTGCGCGTCGCCCCGGCCGCGGCCGCCCTGCGGGCGCCGGCCCGGCCCGATCGCGAGGTGCGGCTTCAGGTCATCGCCGCGGACCCGGATTTCCCCCAGCTGTTCAAGGTGACGTCCGGCGGGACGGGGCTCTCCTCCTTCGGGACGCGGCCGGGCGTCTGGCTCACGCGCCAGGCCCTGCGACGCCTGGAGGCGGTCCAGGGCGGCCCGCTCGCCCAGGTCCAGGTCGGGGCGCGCCGGCTGCCGATTCTCGGGGTCATCGACCGCCCCGGCCCGACCTCACACCTGCAGTACGACGCCGTGGTCCCGTTCACCGAGGCCTTCGACTACGCCAACTCGATCCTCGGCTCGACGCACCACTATCCGGCCCTGACCTATGTGCGCCTGCGGGGCGATCCCGAGACGGCCGCGCGAAGCGCCGCCCTGGCCATGCGGCAGGTGACCGGGCTGGAGACGCCGGCCGACCTGACGCCGATCACCCGGCTGCGGTCCGGCGTCCCGGGCGGCCTGTCGGGCGAGCCGCGGTTCGTCGTGACCGGTGGCGCCCTTGAGCGGCAGACGGGCCTGTTGCTGGCCCTGATCAGCCTCGGCGGCGTCGCCGTGTCGCTGCTCCTGTTCGTCCAGACGGCGCTGGAGGCGCGCCGGGCGGAGATGGGCGTCCGCATCTGCTTGGGCGACGCGCCGCGCCAGATCTATCTGCGCGGCATGGCGATGGCCGGCGGCCTGATGGCCGCGGCGGCGCTGCCGTCCGTCCTGCTGATCGCCCTGGCGGGCGGCCAGGTCCTCGCCTACCTGGGCAAACGCGATCCCGGACCGATCGTCTGGTCCGGCGTGGCCACAGCCTTCGTCGTCTGCGGCGTCCTGGTTCTGGCGGCCGCCGCCCTGGGCCTGACGCCGATCCTGATGACGGCGCCGATCAAGCTCGTCCAGCCGCGCCCGCACGGCCGGCGGCTGGCCTGGGTCCTGACCGCGGCCGGGCTGTCCATCCTGGTCTGCGCCAGCGGCGCCTTCTCCTTCTCGGCCGCCCTGTTCGGGGTGGAGGTCGCCCGGGGCGCCGCGCTGACCCCCGACGACGACCGGCTGCTGCTCGTCCCGGCGCGGGCCGACCATGTCGACGCGGTGTTGCAGGCGCTGGCCGGCCGACCGGGGGTCGAGGCCGCCGGGACGCTGCACTGGAGGCCGTTTGACGTCAGCGCCGGCAACATGAGCCTGCAACTGGCCGGGGCGGGCCGGTTTCAGCAGGCGACGGTGCTCACCGGCGAGGTCACCATCTTCCAGGTCACCGGCCGCCGGCCCCTGGTCGGAACCCTGCCGCGTCTCGCCGATGGCAAGGGCTGCCGCGCCGCCGCCAGCGAACAGCTGGCCCGCAGCCTCGGGTTCAGCCGCCCCTCCGACCTCCTGGGGCGTTGGGTGACGCTGGCGGCCTTCCCCGACCGTTGCGTCATTGTCGCCATCGTCCCGGACATCCGGCTCGACCGCCTGAACGATCCCACCGGCCCGACCCTGCACGTCGTCGGCTCGGAATTCGTCACCCTGCGCGAACGCTCCGGCGTCCCGTCGCGGCGGATTCTCGTCCGTCTGCAGCCCGGAGCCTCGGCCCAGGCGGCCCTGGCCGACCTGCCGCGCGCCGCGTCGGCCCCGCCGACCAGCCTGACCCGGCTTGGCCGCAACGCCTACGCCAGAGAGGGCCGCATTGCCGCCCTGCTGGGTCTGGGCGCCGTTGTCATGAGCCTGGTGTTCCTGGGGATCTGTACGGCCCTGGTCCTCAACGCCGTCGAGCATCAGCGGCGCGAGATCGCCATTCGCCAGGCGTTGGGGGCGGGCACGGCGCGGCTGGTGGCCCGGCTCACCGCCCCCATCGCCGCCGCCGCGGCGCTCGGGGCGGCCTTCTCCCTGGTCGTCAACGCGATTCTGCTGGGCGCCTGGCGGACCCTGGGGGGCCTCGCCTCCGAGGCCGGCGCCTGGCCCGCTGTCGCGGTCGCCGCCGCCAGCCTGGTTCCGGTGGCGCTGGCCATGGGGGTCGCCTACGTCTGCGTCGCCCTGGTTCAGCCGGCCGAGACCCTCAAGTCCGCCACCCAGTAGGCTGGCCTCAAACGAAAAACGCCGGCCTCTCGGCCGGCGCTTCGCAAGTCAATGTCGATGGGATCAGCCCAGGCGCCAGGCGCCGGCGCCGCCCAGCGGCAGGACCCAGTCCTGGCCGTCGTCGTCGTCGCCCAGGCCCAGCAGTTCGTTGATCGGCGGGCGCAGGGTCTGCGGCAGGTTGTCGTCGCCGACCACATACGGGGTGTCGAGGATCAGGAACGACAGCGACTGATAGGCGCGGCCGAAGAAAACCGGCGGGGCGTCGTCGTCGAAGCTCGGCGCCGTCACGGTGACGGTCGGGGCCTCGAAGGTCGGCAGCGTCGGGATCGGCGGAATGCTCAGGTCGAGCGGGTCCAGCTGGACCAGGGATTCGTGGCCGTCGCCGTCGGTCGGGATCAGGACCAGCGGTTCGGCGTCCTTGCCGTGGCTGACCAGGCTCAGGGCGGCGGGCGCCTCGTCGTCATTGGCGGCCGCCAGGCCGGCGGGGGCGTCCTCGCCGCCGTCGTCGACCACCGGCTCGGGGGACGGATCGTCGTCGCTGGCCAGATCGACGACCTCGACAGTGACGATGCCGCTCAGTTCGTTCTGGGCGAATTCCAGCGGCTGGATGTGTTCCAGGCCCATCTGGGCCTCGGAGAAGTCGTCGACATAGAGGGCGCCCGGCACCCGGCCGGTGATGACCACCTCGCCGGCGTCATAGCCGACGGGACCGCCGAAGATGGCGTCCATGACGTCGCCGCCGAACCCGTTCCCCCGGAAGTCCAGCATGTTGTCGTCGTTGAAAAACATACATCCGTCCCCAATCATCGCCCAAAATCCCGGACGATCACCGTTATTGCTAGCATGGCGAGCGTAAAAGGCCAGCCCTCGCGCCATGGGAGCGAGCAGATTTCGGGCATTGCGTGGCCGCGGCGCCGAATAACCGCAATGGTCACCGTTCCCTCACGGAATTCTGCTACTAGATAAGGGAAAGGGAGAGACAACGACCATGGGCCCAACCGGCCTTGCAGTGCGGGGATCGCGCGGTCTGCTGCGGCAGATTCGCGAGGCCATGGCCGGGGGCGCCCCCGCCCAGGCCAAGCTCGACATGGTTGTGCGCATCATCGCCCGCTCGATGGTCGCCGAGGTCTGTTCCCTCTACCTGCGCCGCAGCCATGGCGACCTGGAACTGTTCGCCACCGAGGGCCTGGCCCGCGAGGCGGTGCACGTCACCCGGCTCAAGTCCGGCGAGGGCCTGGTCGGCGAGATCGTCCGCCTCGGCCGGCCGCTGAACCTCAGCGACGCCCCCAACCATCCGGCCTTCGCCTATCGCCCGGAAACCGGCGAAGACCCCTACCATGCCTTCCTCGGCGTGCCCCTGCTGCGCGGCGGCCGGGCCATCGGGGTGCTGGTCGTGCAGAACGCCACCACCCGCAACTACAGCGAGGAAGAGGTCGAGGACCTCCAGATCATCGCCATGGTGTTGGCCGAGCTGGTCGGGGCCGGCGACATCCTCGGCGAGGCCGAACTGCGCGACGTCGAGATCGCGCCGCACCGGCCCGAGCGGCTGAAGGGCGCCAAGTTCGCCGACGGTCTGGCCTATGGCGTCGCCGTGCTGCACGAACAGCCGGTCGCCGTCGGCCACCTGCTCAGCGACGATCCGGTCGCCGAGGAGGCCAAGCTGAAGGCGGCGGTCAGCGGCCTGCAGGCCCAGATCGACCAGATGCTGGAAGGCGAGGGCGGCCTGATCGGCGCCTCCTACGAGGTGCTCGACACCTACCGCATGTTCGCCCACGACCGCGGCTGGAACCGGTCGCTGGAAGAAGCCGTGCGCTCAGGGCTGACCGCCGAGGCGGCGGTCGAGCGGGTCCGTTCCGAACACCGCGCGCGCCTTGGCAAGGCCAAGGATCCCTACCTGCGCGAGCGCCTCCACGACCTGGAGGATCTCAACGACCGCCTGCTGCGCCACCTGTCCGGCGACGGCGACGTCAAGCGCGAGCTGCCTGAGAACGCCATCCTCATCGCCCGCAACCTCGGCCCCGCCGACCTGCTGGAGTATGACCGGACCAAGCTGAAGGGCATCCTCCTGGAGGAGGGCTCGACGGCCAGCCATGCGGCCATCGTCGCCCGGGCGCTCGACATCCCCTGCGTCGGCCGCCTGGCCGGCCTGCGCGACCGCCTGAGCCAGGGCGACCCGGTCATCGTCGACGCCGAGAGCGGCGAGGCCTTCCTGCGGCCCCGGCCGGACGTCATCAAGGCGCTCAACGCCCGCCTCGACGTGCGCGTCCAGCGCAAGGCCGAGTTCGCCAAGCTGCGCGACACGCCCGCCTTCACCCGCGACGGCGCCAAGATCACCCTGCTGATGAACGCCGGCCTGGCCGTCGACCTCGACATCCTGCGCGAGACCGGGGCCGAGGGCATCGGCCTGTTCCGCACCGAGTTCCAGTTCATGGTCGCCGAGGAGCTGCCGCGCCTCGAAGCCCAGACCAGCCTCTACCAGAAGGTCTTCGAGGCCGCCGACGGCCTGCCCGTCACCTTCCGCACCCTCGATCTGGGCGGCGACAAACTGCTGCCCTACATGGAGGCCGAGCGCGAGGAGAACCCGGCGCTGGGCTGGCGGGCCATCCGCATGGGCCTGGACCGTCCGGCCCTCCTCAAGATGCAGCTGCGGGCGCTGATCTGGGCCTCCAAGGGCCGGCCGCTGCGGATCATGTTCCCGCTGGTCGCCAACGTCGACGAGTTCCGCGCCGCCCGCGCCATGGTCGACAACGAGGTCAGCTGGGCCCTGCGCAGAGGCCGCCCGGCCCCGAGCCGTCTCGACGTCGGGGCGATGATCGAGGCGCCGTCGCTGATCTGGCACCTGGACGCCCTGCTGCCGATGACCGATTTCGTCAGTGTCGGGACCAACGACCTGATGCAATACCTGTTCGCCGCCGATCGCGGCAATCCGCGGGTCGCAGACCGCTATGACCCGCTGTCGCCGCCGGCCCTGCGGGCGCTGAAGCAGATCCAGTCGGCCTGTGCCGAAACGGGAACCCCTGTCTCGGTCTGTGGCGAAATGGCCGGCCGGCCCCTGGAAGCCTTCGCTCTGACGGCCCTGGGCTTCGACCGACTGTCGATGCCGCCGGCCGGGATCGGGCCGGTCAAACAGATGGTTCTCAGCTGCGATCGCGAGGCCGCGGCGCGCGGCGTCAACACCCTGATCAAGAGCGCGGCGGGCTCTGTTCGCAACGAGATCGAGACTCTGGCCCGGAAATTGTATGTCGCGGTGTGACTTTTGACCTCACGGGGGGTTACCGCATTGAAATCCGGGCGTTATTTTGTTATCCACAAAGGATCGTTAACGTCTCTCGCGGTAGGAGAGGCGAACGGCGGGACTCTCGCCTCATGCGCGAGCTCCGCTGCTTGCGTTGAGTGGGGGCTTTCCTAGTCATGGCGCTGGATACCGGCGGGGTTACGTCTTTGTATCGCACGGGTGAGTACGATCCTTCATCGGACGCGACGCGCAGCGATGCGCCGTCCCTGCAGGACGGCCACGACGTCGGCGCCGCCCTCAAGGCCGTCCGCCAGTTCCAGGGCGTCACCCTGCAGGACCTGGCCGACGCCACCCGCATCCGTCAGACCTATCTGGCCGCCCTCGAGGACATGCGCCTCGACGAGCTGCCCTCGCGCCCCTTCGCCATCGGCTATGTGAAGGCCTACGCCCGTCACCTCGGCCTCGACGTCGACGAAGCGGTCGAACGCTTCCGCAATGACAATCCCGAGCACGACGAGGGCCTGCGCGCGCCGGTCGGCGTGCGCAAGGAGCGCGATCCGCGCCTGGCCCTGATCATCATCGCCGGCCTCTTGATCGGCGCCGCCATCCTGCTGTGGAACGTGGCCCAGCGGGCCATCGCCGAAAAGGCCCCCAGCCAGGCCGTCGTCGCCGAGACCCAGGTTCCGGTCATCCCGTCCACCGACACCGGCGGTCCCATCCAGGTCGGCGCCGCCATCCCGCCGCCGGTGGAATCGACGACCCCCGACGCCTATGTCACGCCCGGCATGGCCGGCAACGGCGACGGCGCCGACACCGCCGCCAAGCTGGCCGAGGTTCCGGGGCTGTCGCTGCCGCTCGGCACGGCGTTCAAGGCCGAAGGCCAAGTCTACGGCGCCCCGGCCGGCGCGCCCATCAGCTCACAGGTGATCGTCAAGGCCCGCCGCAACGGCACCTTCGAGGTCAAGGGCCCCGACGGCTCCAACTACTTCACCCGCGTCCTGCAGCAGGGCGAGGCCTACCGCGTTCCGGCTCTCAAGGGCCTGACCGTGACGGTCAGCGACCCCGGCCTGTTCCAGGTCTTCGTCGCCGGCCGCTACACGGGGCCGTTGCCGGGCCTGATCACCCAGACCGCCAAACTGACCGAACAGGCTCCGCCTCCCATTCCGGCGACGCCGGCGCAGTAAGAATTCTCCCTCCCCTTTATGGGGAGGGAGGGCTACAGCGCCATCCACTCAGGGCGCAGCACTTCCGCCGCCCGACCCTCAACCGTCAGCGCCCCGTCGATCCGGTCCAACCGCATCAGCCCCAGCGCCAACCCTTCGACCCCCGACCCCGCCACGCCCGCCCGCAGCTCACCCTTCAGCACCTCGGCCCCCGCCGCCGGCGCCGGCCCGTCGAACCTGAGCGGCAGCATCCGGCTCTTCACCACGCCGCGCCGCTTCATCCGGCTGGTCGTCTCCTGGCCGACAAAGCAGCCCTTCTTGAAGTCGATGGCGTTCAACAGGTCGAGGTTGGCCTCGATGGGATAGGTGGCGTCGTCGCCGAAGTCGGCCATGTCCGGCACGGCCAGCGCGATGCGGTGCGCATCCCAGTCCGCCCGGCTCGCCGTGTCGGCGACCTCCAGCCCGTACCCGCGCCAACCCAGCGCCGGCAGTCTCGGATCGACGATCCAGCCCGCCCCAGGATTATCCCCAAACGCCGCGAACACCCCCGCCTCGTCCGGCCCGATGATCACCTTCGACCGCAGCCGGTACATCGTCAGCCGGCGGATCAGGTCCTCGCGCCGGTCGGCCGCCACCTCGATCAGCGCCCCGTCCTCGGTCCCGAGGATGAACAGGTCGACCAGCAGCCGTCCTTGCGGCGTGAGCAGCGCTCCGTACCTCAGCGCGCCGGCAGCCAGGGTCTCGACGTCTTGGGTCAGCAAGCCTTGCAGGAACCCGCGCCAGTCCTCGCCGCTGACCCGCACCAGCGCCCGGTCGGTCAGCCTCAGTTGCGACATCGTCATGCGTCCATAAGTGGCGCGCGTCGCATTGGAGCGCCAGAGGCAACCCGGTTACTATCCCGCAAATGGCCTCAACGCCCTTCCCGATTCTCTTCATTGGTCCCGGCCGCATCGGCGACGCCGTGCTCAGCTCCGGCCTGATCCACAGGCTGGCGCGCGAGATCCCGCACGCCCGCTTCACCATCGCCGTCGGCCCCGCCGCCGCGCCGCTGTTCGCCGACGTCCCCGGCCTCGACCGCCTGATCGTCATGGAGAAGCAGAAGGGCAGCGGCCACTGGTTCAAGCTGTGGAACCAGGTGCGCCACACCGCCTGGGGCCTGGTCATCGACATGCGCGGCTCGGCCGTCTCCAGCTTCATCCGCAGGAAGCGCCGCGCCGTGCACAGGAAAAGTCACGGCGAACCGGTCCACAAGGTCATCGAGGCCGCCCGCCTGCTGCAGATCGACGACGATCCGCCCGCCCCCTATCTCTACGTCTCCGACGAACGCCAGGCCGCCGCCGACGCCCTGATCGGCGAGGCCCGCCCGATCCTGGCCATGGGCCCGGCCGCCAACTGGTTCGGCAAGACCTGGCCGCTCGACCGCTTCGCCACCACCGCCAAGCGATTGATGTCTGATGACGGCCCGCTGGCCGGCGGCCGGCTGGTCATCCTTGGCGGGCCGGAGGACGTGCGCTACGTCGACGAGCTGCGCCGCTCCCTGCCGCGCGACCAGTGCCTGGACCTCACCGGCCAGCTGGACCTGCTCACCGCCTACGCCCTGCTCAAGCGGGCCCGCCTCTTCGTCGGCAACGACTCCGGCCTGATGCACCTGGCCGCCGCCGCCGGTTGCCCGACCGTCGGCCTGTTCGGTCCCTCCGACGACCGCCTCTACGCCCCCTGGGGCCCGCACACCCGCGTCGTCCGCGGCCCGCGCAGCTTCGAACAGTTCAAGGAGGTCGACCCCGGCCTCAACCAGACCATCGGCCACATGCTCGACCTGCCGACCGAGGCGGTGATCCTGGCGGCGAATGAGCTGCTGAAGGCGACGGAAACCCTTGATCCTTCTCCCGCTTGTCGGGAGAAGGTGGCCCCGGAGGGGTCGGATGAGGGCAGCGCCGACCTTTGAAGGTTGGCGCTGACAATCACTGACCTCCGGCGCTGCCCTCATCCGTCGGCGCAGTTCATCCTCGGGCGCGCGCTTCGCGCGACCCGGGGGCCGCCACCTTCTCCCGACAAGCGGGAGAAGGAACCAAGAGGAGCGCCGCCCGATGCCCAATACCTACGACCTGATCGTCCGCGGCGGCGAGGTGCTCAACCACTCCGGCCGCGGCCGCGCCGACATCGGCGTCCGGGCCGGCAAGATCGCCGCCATCGGCGACCTCTCCCAGGCCAGCGCCGGCGAGACCTTCGACGCCGCCGGCCTCACCGTCCTGCCGGGCGTCATCGACAGCCAGGTCCACTTCCGCGAGCCCGGCCTGGAATGGAAGGAAGACCTGCAAACCGGCGGCCGGGCGGCCGTGCTCGGCGGGGTCACCGCCGTCTTCGAGATGCCCAACACCGAGCCGACCACCACCGACCCGGACGCCCTGGCCGACAAGCTGGCCCGCGCCAAGAACCGCATGGACTGCGACCACGCCTTCTACATGGGCGGCACCCACGAGAACGCCGCCTTCTTGGGCGAGCTGGAACGCCTGCCCGGCTGCTGCGGCGTGAAGGTGTTCATGGGCGCCTCGACCGGCACCCTGCTGGTCGCCGACGACGAGGGCGTCGAGGCCGTCCTCAAATCCATCAACCGCCGCGCCGCCTTCCACAGCGAGGACGAATACCGCCTGGCCGAGCGCCGCCCCCTGGCCCGCACCGGCGACTGGACCAGCCACCCGGAAGTGCGCGACGCCGAATCCGCCATCCGCTCGACCGAACGCCTGGTCCGCCTGGCCCGCAAGGTCGGCCGCCGCATCCATGTGCTGCACGTCACCACCAAGGAAGAGATCGCCTTCCTCGCCCACCACAAGGACGTCGCCTCCGTCGAGGTCACCCCCCAGCACCTCACCCTGCACGGCCCGGAAGCCTACGAACGCCTCAAGGGCCTGGCCCAGATGAACCCGCCGATCCGCGGCCTGGAGCATGTCGAGGGCCTCTGGGCCGAAGGCATCGGGGCCGGTGTCGCCGACGTCCTCGGCTCCGACCACGCCCCCCACACCCTGGAGGAAAAGGCCCGGCCCTATCCGGCCTCGCCCTCCGGCATGCCCGGCGTCCAGACCCTGGTTCCGATCATGCTGAACCACGTCGCCGCCGGCCGCCTCAGCCTGGAGCGCTTCGTCGACCTGACCAGCCACGGCCCCCAGCGCGTCTTCGGCATCGCCGGCAAGGGCCGCCTGGCCGAGGGCTACGACGCCGACCTGACCATCGTCGACCTCAAGGCCAAACGGGTCCTGACACACGCCGACATGGCCACCCGCAGCGGCTGGACGCCGTTTGACGGCATGGAGGTCACCGGCTGGCCGATGGCCACAATCATTCGGGGACGGGTCGTGATGCGCGAGGACGAGGTCGTGGCCCCGGCGCTGGGCGAGCCGGTGCGGTTCCAGGAAACGCTGGGCGCCTAGAACGGCTCGGGTGTGATTTCGTCCTGATCGACGATGGCCTGCCGCGTCTGGACGACACGGCTCATTCGGCGGCGAGCTTGGCCGCCAGACGGGCGCGGCCCCGGGCCTTCACGTCCTCGATGGAGGCTTCGTCGAGGTCGCCGGCGTCGCCGCTCTCGAGACCAAGCTCGATGTCGCGCTTCAGCAACTGATGCTTGGTGTCCTGAGCCTCAAGCAGGCGCACAGCCTCGGCCATGGCCTCGGTCGCTGAGGCGAATCGGCCCGATCTCACCGCCTGTTCGATGAAGGCCTGCTGTTCCTGACTGAGCGAAACGTTCATGGCGCGATCCTAGCAGAAAACGCGTGCTTGTGCGATTTCCGCGGGCCCTGTCGAATCCGCGACAGCCCGCCCGTCTATGCTATCAGACGCGGGCGCTGCGCCCCGTCGCAGCCAAACGGGGACCAATCCCATGCAGTACATGATCCTGATCTACGAACCCGAGTCCGCCTACCAGGGGGCCAACGAAGCCACCCTGACCGAGATCGTCGGCAAGCACATGGCGCTCTCCAAGGAACTGCGCGAACTGGGCCTGCTGGTCTCCGGCGACGGCCTGCAGACCACCGACACCGCGACCACCGTCCACAACGGCCCCGGCGGCGTCCAGACCGTGCACGACGGACCCTTCGCCGAGACCCGCGAACAGCTCGGCGGCTACTATCTGATCGACGTCCCCGACCTCGACGCCGCCCTGACCTGGGCCAAGCGCATGCCGGTGGTCGAGGGCGGCAAGGTCGAGATCCGCCCGATCATGATCTACTGAGCATGGAGGGGCGGCTGATCGAAGCGGCGCGCGGCCGCGTTGTCGCCGCCCTGGCCGCCCGCTTCCGCGACCTCGACCTGGCCGAAGAAGCCTTCGCCGAAGCCGCCGCCAGCGCCGTCGAGGCCTGGCGGCGCGACTTCCCGGACGATCCGCCCGCCTGGCTCTGGCGCACCGCCTTCCGCAAGGGGCTCGACGCCGTCCGCCGGGCGAACACCCGCACGAAGGCCCTTCACGACGCTCCGCCGCCGCAGCCCACGCCTGAAGACGCCATGATCGCCGCCGACCAGCCGATCCCCGACGAACGCCTGCGGCTGATCTTCGTCTGCTGCCACCCGGCGCTTGGGCCCACCGCCCGCATCGCCCTGACCCTGAAGATCGTGCTCGGCCTCTCCACTGACCGCCTGGCCCGCGCCTTCCTGGTCGCGGAAGCCGCCATGCTCCAGCGCATCACCCGCGCCAAGAAAAAGATCGCCGCCGCCGGCGTGCCGTTCGAGATCCCCGGCCCCGCCGCCTGGCCCGAGCGCCTCGACGCCGTCCTCGGCACCCTCGAAGTCGCCTACGCCCAGGCCTACGAGGACGCCGCCCTGACCAGCGAGACGGCCGCTGCGTTCGCGCCGGAAGTCCTGCGCCTCTCCGGCCTCCTCGCCGACCTGCTGCCCGAGGAGCCGGAGGTCCTCGCCCTCGCCGCCCTCGTCCGCTTCGCCGAGGCCCGCCGTCCCGCCCGCCTCGACGAGACCGGCGCCATGGTCCCGCTGTCCCTGCAGGAACCGCACCTGTGGCGCGGCGATCGCATCGCCGAGGGCGCGGCGCTGCTCGACCGCGCCGCCGACCTCGCCCGGCCCGGCCCGCGCCAGATCCTCGCCGCGATCCACGGCGCCCACCTGTCGCGCCAGGAAACCGGCGTTACGCCCTGGGGCGACATTGCCCGCCTCTACGACGCCCTGGTCATGCTGCGTCCCGGCGCGGTCAGCGCGGTCAACCGCGCCGTCGCCTACGCCGAGGCCTACGACCCCGACACCGGCCTGCGCGCCTTCAACGCCATCACCCCGCAACCCAGCTGGCTCCCCTGGCAGGCCGCCCGCGCCTGGCTCCTCGACCAGACCGGCCAGCGCGCCGCCGCCGCCAGCGCCTACGACGCGGCGCTGGCGTTGGACCCACCGCCGGCTGAACGGCTGTACCTCGAACGCCAAAGGCGGCGGCTGGCGTAGTTTTCGCTCTCCCCCGCTTGGCGGGGGAGTGGCTTTGGCGAGCGCTGCAAGCGAGCCAAACCGAGGGGGTCTCCGCCGCCGGTGCAGGAGGAACCTCCCCAACCGCTGGTGGGGCCCCGCCTCCTGGTCCGTCGCTCACGCTCCGAACCGTCCTCCGCCCCCTCTCGGGGGCGGAGAGCGACTACCCCGCAATCCCGGCGCATGGCATAGGAGCCGACATGGACGGCAGCCAGACCCCCGCACCCTTCCGCGACGCCCGCTACGCCCCGCGCCGGCTCGACATCGAGCGCCGCGACGACGGAACAATCGTCCTGACCAACCCCACCCCCTGGTCGGACAGATTCCTCACCACCACCGCCGCCCTCGACTTCTGGGCCGTCGAGGCGCCGGACCGCGTCTGGCTGGCCGAACGCGACGGCGACGGCTGGCGCACCGTCACCTACGCCCAGGCCCACGCCCAGGTCGCCGTCCTGGCCGGGGCCCTCAAAGCCCTCGACCTCCCCGCCACCCGACCGCTGCTGATCCTCGCCCGCAACGGCGTCGACCACGCCCTGATCTCCTACGCCGCCATGGGCCTGGGCATCCCCATCGCCCCGGTCTCGCCGCAGTACGGCCTGAAGGGCGCCGATCTGGCCCGCCTCGAATACGCGGCCCAGGTGCTGCAACCCGCCGCCGTCTACGCCGACGACGCCGAGGCCTTCTCCGGCGCCCTGGCCGCGCCCTTCCTGGCCGGCCTGCCGGTCATCGCCAGCCGCAACCCCCGCCCCGGCGACATCCCCTTCACCGAGGCGCTCAAAGCCGCCCCCGCCGCCTTCATCGCCACCCCGGGCGACATCGCCAAGCTGCTGCTGACCAGCGGCTCGACCGGCCGGCCCAAGGCCGTCATCTGCACCCACCGCAACGTCTCGCTGAACGGCGCCCAGATCACCGCCTGTTTCGACGACCCCGATCCGCCGGTGGTCGTCAACGCCGCCCCCTGGAGCCACAGCCTCGGCGCCAACGCCATCCTGCACATGGTCCTGCACCGGGGCGGCACGCTCTACATCGACGCCGGCCAGCCGACCCCCGGCCGCTTCGCCGAGACCGTGCGAAACCTCAAGGACATCTCGCCGAC
The DNA here is from genome assembly GCF_058809015.1 of Caulobacter sp. GW821-FHT11A05. Taxonomy (NCBI): domain Bacteria; kingdom Pseudomonadati; phylum Pseudomonadota; class Alphaproteobacteria; order Caulobacterales; family Caulobacteraceae; genus Caulobacter; species Caulobacter sp. GW821-FHT11A05. Next base: position 21,896 of record NZ_JBXASF010000025.1, read on the forward strand.
CTACCACAACATGGTCCCGGCCGGCTGGGGCCTGTTCGTCACCGAACTCGAACGCGACGAGGCCCTCGCCCAGACCTTCTTCGCCCGCGTCCGCGTGCTGCAGTACGGCGGCGCCTCCATGGCCCAGTCGATCCTCGACCGCGTCCAGGCCGTGGCCACCCGTGTCTGCGGCCACCGCATCACTTTCGCGACGGGGTACGGCTCCACAGAGACCGGCCCCACCGCCTGCAACATCCACTGGCACAACGCCCGCTCGGGCATGTGCGGCCTTCCGGTTCCCGGCACCTCGGCCAAGCTGGTCCCGGTCGGTGAAAAGCACGAGATTCGCGTCAAGGGCCCGCAGATCAGCCCCGGCTACCTGGGCGAGCCCGACCTCTCGGCCGCCGCCTTCGACGAGGAGGGCTACTACCGCCTCGGCGACGCCGCCCGCCTGGCCGACGACGCCGACCCCGAGGCCGGCCTGGTCTTCGACGGCCGCCTGGTCGAGAACTTCAAGCTGGCCAGTGGCACCTTCGTCGCGGCGGGCGCCTTACGCGTCGCTGCCGTCTCGGCCATCGGCGGCGCCGTCTCCGACGCCGTCGTCTGCGGCGAAGGCGAGGAGGGCGTCGGCCTGATGCTGTTCCTCGACCCGGCCTACAACGCCCGCCACAGCCCGGCCGAAACCCGCGCCGCCATCGAGGCCGGCCTGACGAAGATGAACGCCGCCTCCAAGGGCGGCGGCGGCCGCATCTGGCGCGCCCTGATCCTCGACGGCGCCCCCGACGCCGCCAGCGGCGAACTGACCGACAAGGGCTACATCAACCAGGCCCTGGCCCGGGGACGGCGGCCGACGGAGCTGGCGCGACTGTTCGCGGCGGAGCCTGATGAGGGTGTGATGGTGTTCGGTTAGCCCATGGCCCGCCTGCACCGAGAGACCCACCGTATCGACCGAGTCGGCTGGCTGCGAGCCGCCGTGCTGGGCGCCAACGACGGCATCGTCTCGACCGCCAGCCTGATCGTCGGCGTCGCGGCGGCCTCGCAGGGCAGGGGCCCCATCCTGGTGGCCGGGGTGGCGGCGCTGGTCGCCGGGGCCATGTCGATGGCGGCGGGGGAATATGTCTCGGTCAGTTCGCAGTCCGACACCGAACGGGCCGACCTCGCTAAGGAGAAGGGCGAGCTGGAAACCCAGCCCGAGATGGAGCTGGAAGAGCTGACCCAGATCTACGTCGCCCGCGGCGTCGAGGCCGGCCTCGCCCGTCAGGTCGCGGCCCAGATGACCGCCCGGGACGCGCTCGGCGCCCACGCCCGCGAGGAGCTCGGCATTTCCGAGGCCACCACCGCCCGGCCGATCCAGGCGGCCCTGACCTCGGCCGCCACCTTCGCGGCCGGCGCGGCTCTGCCGCTGCTGCTGGCCGTCATCGCGCCGCTCGCGATGCTGGTTCCGGCGGTGTCGGTCTCCTCGTTGCTGTTCCTGGCCCTGCTCGGCGGCATTGGCGCCCGGGCCGGCGGCGCGCCGGTGCTGAAGCCGGTCCTGCGGGTGACCTTCTGGGGCGCCGTGGCCATGGCCCTGACGGCGGGGGTGGGCGCTCTGTTCGGGGTGGCGGCCTAGGCGGTCTCTTCGGCCAGCCTCCCGCTGACCCCCAGGCAGATCATTGTCTGCCCGACGAAATACAGTCCCCAGACCGCCAGTCCGACGGCGAAGCTCGGCTCGATCCGGCCCATGCGGGCGAAGATCAGCAGGTCGGAGACGAGGAACATCACCGCCCCCAGCCCGGTCCACAGTCGCGGAAAGCGGCTGATCCAGGCGCAGGCGGCCATGGCGGAAAGGCCTGTCGCATAGAGGGCGATGCCGGGCGCCTGGGCGCGGTCGGTGGGCAGCAGATAGGCGATGGTCACCGTCGCAGGGACCAGCACGATGGCCAGCAGCAGCTGGCTGCGGGTGAGGGCAGGGCGGCGGTTGCGCAGGTAGAGGCCGATGGCGACCAGGTGGCCGGCCAGGAAGGCCAGGGCCCCCACCGTGAAGTTCACCCCCAGCAGCACGTCGCCGGCCATCCCCAGGGCCATCACCGCCGCCAGCAGCCAGCCATCGAGGCTCCCCGCCCGCAGCGCCGCATAGACGGCCAGGAAGCCGACGCCGGTTCCCTTCCAGGCCAGATCCCAGGCCGGCGGCAGGTCCAGGTTCCAGGCCAGGACGTAGCTGGTCCCGCCAATGACGGCGGCGAGCAGCGCCAGTTTCGCAAGCCTGTCTCTGGTCATCGCGGTCCCCTCCCGCCCGGCATAGCGCCAAACGGCTCCCGCCGAAAAGCCTTCCGACCGGCCGATGGAAGCGGGGACACATTGAATTGCCGCCATCGCCGGCGCCAAGGCCGCTCCGGGCGTTGCGCGGCAATTCAATGTGTCCCCTCTACCCCTGGCGACCCCGTGAAACCCTCGCCCGCCGGGGGCTGGAGCAATATGTCTAGACATATTCACCGCCCTTTCACCGCCCCCGAGGGGCCCCGCCAGGCCCGGCGCCGCGGGCGTAGGTCGCCGCGGCGCGTTTTCGACCAACCTTCGCAGCGCATCGACCAACCCACCGACCAACGCTCCGGCCCACAGGCGCAGCCATCGAACCCACGCCAAAGCCAACGTTTCCGGGCGTTTGGCCGGTTCTCCGGGGCTTTCAAGCGGCAGCGCCTTTTTTGTGGGTCCGGCGACCGGCGGTATAATGGGTGGCCGCTTCGATAACCGGGTCAGCGGGGCGATCTCGCCGCGCGGCCGCCATTCCCTCAGCGCGCGGAATCCGGCATGACCTCCCCAACGAGGAGACATCCCCCATGAACGGCGCCGACGCCCTGATCACCACCCTCTGCGACAACGGCGTCGAGGCCTGCTTCGCCAACCCGGGCACCAGCGAGATGCAGTTCGTCTCGGCCCTGGACCGCGAGCCGCGCATGCGGCCCATCCTCTGCCTGTTCGAGGGCGTCGCCACCGGCGCCGCCGACGGCTACGGCCGCATCGCCGGCAAGCCGGCCTGCACCCTGCTGCACCTCGGCGCCGGCTACGCCAACGGCGGGGCCAACCTGCACAACGCCCGCCGCGCCGCCACCCCGGTGGTCAACGTCATCGGCGACCACGCCACCTACCACCGCCAGTACGACGCCCCGCTGAACAGCGACATCGCCGGCTGGGCCGCCCCCAACAGCCTGTGGGTCAAGTCGGCCGAATCCGCTGACGAAGTGGGTCCCCTGGCCGCCGAGGCCGTGCAGGCCAGCTTCGGCGCCCCCGGCGGCTGCGCCAGCCTGATCCTGCCGGCCGACACCGCCTGGCTGGAGACCACGGTCCTCGGCCCGAAACTGGAGCCCGCGCCCCGCGCCAAGGTCACCACCGACGAGGCCGCCGCCATGGCCGCCCGCCTCAAGGCGGCGAAGAAGCCCGTCATCCTGATGGGCGGCTCCTGCAGCCGCGAGGCCGGCGTCGCCGCCGCCGCCCGTGTCGCCACCGCCGGGGTGCGCATCCTCATCGACACCTTCGTCGCCCGCCATTCGCGCGGCGCCGGCCGCTTCGCCCCCGACCGGCTGCCCTACTTCGGTGAGATGGCCCTCGCCGACCTGGAGGGCGTCGACCTGATGGTGCTGGTCGAGACGACCATGCCGGTCGCCTTCTTCGCCTATCCCGACCGCCCCAGCGTGCTGGTCCCCGAAGGCTGCGAGCTGGCCAGCCTCTGCGGCAAGGACGCCGACGGCCCGGCCGCCCTCAACGCCCTGGCCGACGCCCTTGGCTGTCCCGCCCACGGCCCGGTGGTCGAACAGGCCCTGCCCGCCGCCCCGGCCGGCCGCCTTGACCCCCATTCCATCGGCGCCGCCATCGCCCGCCACATGCCGGAGGGGACCCTGATCTCCGACGACGCGGTCACCGCCGGCCTGCCGATCTTCACCCAGACCAAGTCGGCCCGCGCCCACGAGTGGCTCTGCCTGACCGGCGGCGCCATCGGCCAGGGCATCCCGCTGGCCATCGGCGCGGCCGTGGCGGCCCCGCACGCCAAGGTGCTCAGCCTGAACGGCGACGGGGCGGCGATGTACACCGTGCAGGGCCTGTGGACGATCGCCCGGGAGAACCTCGACGTCACGACCGTGGTCTTCGCCAACCACGCCTACCGGATTTTGGGCATCGAGCTGGGGCGGACCGGGGCGGGGAACCCAGGGCCGGCGGCCAAGACGCTGCTGGACCTCAGCAACCCGAAGATCGACTGGCAGCAGATCGCCGGCGGCCTGGGCATTCCGGCAGAACGCGCCACGACGGCCGAGGAGTTCGACGCGGCCTTCGAACGGGCGATGACCCAGCGCGGTCCGCGCTTCATCGAGGCGGCGCTGTAGGAATCCTTCTCCCGCTTGTCGGGAGAAGGTGGCCCCCGAAGGGGGTCGGATGAGGGCAGCGCAGATGCCGGACGAAGAGCGCTGGAGGCCACATCCCTGGCCGCCGATGCCGCCCTCATCCGGCCGCTACGCGTCCACCTTCTCCCGACGAGCGGGAGAAGGGCTGTGCCAAGGCTAAGGCTTGCGCTTCTTGAACGCCGCCTTGCCGGGAGGCGGGCCTTTGAAGGGCGGCTTCTTGTCGAAGGGCTTCTTTTCGAACGGCTTCTTCTCGCCATAGGGCTTGCGCGGACCGCCGGGGCCAGCGCCCGAGCGGGTCGCCGGACGCGGGGCGGGGCCGGCCGGGCGCGGCGAACGGGTGTCGCCCACGCCCGGCGCGCTCGACGGCTCGATCTTCACGTCTTCCCGCGAGGTGGCCCGCACCGCTTCGGCGAACCGCACCGACGCCTCGGCGCTGATCTCGAACTTGGTCTCGTTGTCGAAAATCTTGATCGAGCCGACGTCCTTCTTGGTCACATGGCCCAGGCGGCAGATCATCGGCAGGATCCACTTGGGATCGGCGTTCTTGCCCCGGCCGACGTTGAGCCGGAACCAGATGCCGTCGGTCATGCCGCCTTCGCGCGGTTCGCGCGGCGCGTATTCCGCCCGCTCGGGACGGTCATAGCCGCCGCGCGGCGCTTCGGAACGTTCCGGCCGCTCGCGTGGCGCACCTTTGGCCGGACGGGCGTCGGCGCCGCGGCCGTCGTCGTACAGGTCTTCCGGCTCGGGCAAGCCGCCGCGTTGCAGCCGCATGAAGGCCCCGGCGATCTCTTCCGGCGTCTTCTGCTGCAGCAGCAGCGCGCCGAGCGCCATGTCCTCCTCGCCCACGGGCTCGAAGGTCATCGCCGTTTCCAGCATCCGCTGCTTGTCGCGTTCGCGGATCTCCTCGGCTCCGGGCGGGCCGCTCCAGCCGGCGTCGATGTTGGCCGAGGCGAACAGCATCTCGGCCTTGCGGCGGCGGGTGTAGGGCACGATCAGCACAGCCGTGCCCTTGCGCCCGGCCCGGCCGGTGCGGCCCGAGCGGTGCATAAGGGTGGCCTTGTTCTGCGGCAGGTCGGCGTGGATCACCAGGCCAAGGTCGGGCAGGTCCAGCCCGCGCGCCGCCACGTCGGTGGCGACACAGACCCGGGCATGGCCGTCGCGCAGGGCCTGCAGGGCGTCGGACCGCTCCCGCTGGGAGAGTTCGCCGGACAGGCCGACGACGGCGAAGCCGCGTTCCTTCAGGCTGGCCTGCAGGTGGCGCACGGCCTCCCGCGTGTGACAGAAGACCAGGGCGCCGGGGGATTCGAAGTAGCGCAGCACGTTGACGACGGCATGTTCCACCTCGTTCGGCGCCACGCGGACGGCGCGATAGTCGATGTCGACGTGCGGCTGGTCCTTGCTGGTGGTGTCGATGCGCAGGGCGTCGTTCTGGAACTTGCGGGCCAGGATGGCGATGTCCTTGGCGATGGTCGCCGAGAACAGCAGGGTGCGGCGCTCTTCCGGGGCCGTCTCGAGAATGAATTCCAGGTCCTCGCGGAAGCCCAGGTCCAGCATCTCGTCGGCCTCGTCGAGGACGACGACCTTCAGGCTGGTCAGTTCCAGGTTGCCGCGTTCCAGGTGGTCGCGCAGGCGGCCGGGGGTGCCGACGACGATGTGGGCCCCGAAGTTCAGGGCGCGGGCCTCGGCGCGGGCGTCCATGCCGCCGACGCAGGAGACGATCTTGGCGCCGGTCTTGGCGTACAGCCAGGTCAGCTCGCGCTGCACCTGGATGGCCAGTTCGCGGGTCGGGGCGATGATCAGGGCCAGGGGCGCGTCGGCGCGGCCGAAGCGCTCGGCTTCCCCGAGCAGGCTTTCGGCCATGGCGATCCCGAAGGCGACGGTCTTGCCCGAACCCGTCTGGGCGCTGACCAGCAGGTCCTGGCCGTCGGAGGCTTCCAGCACGGCGGACTGAACGGAGGTCGGGGTTTCATAGCCGCGCTCAAGGAGCGCCGCGTCGAGGGCGGGGTGGCTGGCGGGGAAGGTCATTCAGGGTCGTTTCATGGTGCAGTGCACAATGGCGCACGCGGGAGGGCGGGGCTGATACGCTCTATTGGCACAAAACGCCAGCTTTGCCTGAGTTCCTCCCCCATTCGGGGGAGGATCACTATATGCAACCCATGACCAAGCTCTCCGTCCTCGACCTCGCCCCCATCGTCCAGGGCGGCGACGCGGCCCAGGCCTTCGCCAACAGCGTCTCCCTCGCCCAGACCGCCGAGCGGCTCGGCTACGAACGCTTCTGGCTGGCCGAGCACCACAACATGAAGGGCATCGCCAGCGCCGCGACCAGCATCGTCATCGGCCATGTGGCGGCCCAGACGAAGTCCATCCGCATCGGGGCCGGCGGCGTCATGCTGCCCAACCACGCGCCGCTGATCATCGCCGAACAGTTCGGCACCCTTGCCTCGCTCTACCCGGACCGCATCGACCTGGGCATCGGCCGCGCCCCCGGCACCGACCAGCTGACCGCCCAGGCCCTGCGCCGCAACCTGTCGGGCAACATCGACCAGTTCCCGCGCGATGTTCTGGAGATCATCCAGTACCTGGGGCCCGACAACCCCGACGCCCGCGTCCGCGCCGTGCCGGGCTATGGCACCAACGTGCCGGTCTGGATCCTCGGCTCCAGCACCTACGGCGCCCAGCTGGCGGCGGCGCTGGGCCTGCCCTACGCCTTCGCCTCCCACTTCGCGCCGGGCGAGCTCGACTTCGCCCTGGAACTCTACCGCCGCCAGTTCCGGCCCTCGGAGCACCTCGACAAGCCCTACGTCATGGCCGGCTTCAACATCTTCGCCGCCGACACGACGGCCGAGGCGCAGCTGCTCTTCACCTCCCTGCAGCAGGCCTTCGTCAACCTGCGCACCGGCAACCCCGGCCAGCTGCCGCCGCCGGCCCCCGGCTACGGCGAACGCCTCGACCCCCAGGCCGCCGGCATGCTGGCCAATGCCCTCAGCTGCGCCGCCGTCGGCGACCGCGACGTCGTCCGCGCCGGGCTTGAGGCCTTCATCGCCCGCACGGGGGCTGACGAGGTCATCGTCACCGCCCAGATCTTCGACCATGCGGCGCGTCTGAAGTCGTTCGAGATCGCCGCGGAGGTGCATGCGGGGCTGGCGAAAGCCGCTTAGCCTGTCGAGGGCTCCCGACCGTCGGGGGCAGATAATCCGGGGACACTATATAGATTTCCGTTGGTGACGGCGGCCGCGGCAACAGCGATGGCTGGAAATCTATATAGTGTCCCCGGATTATCTGCTGCACCGCCGACGCCGCGGCCTGATCAGACCCGAGCCAGCCCTTCCGGTGCAACCGCGCCATCCGTCAGCGGCTTCCACAGCACCCGCCGCTGGTCCACCGGCCCCGGCATCACCACGCCCGAGGCGGCGACAAAGCCCATCCGGCTGAAGTACGGCGCATCCCCGACTAGGAAGACGCTTCCCCAGCCCGCCGTCTTCGCCGCCTCGCACGCCCGCCCCACCAGCTGGGCGCCGATGCCATGCTTGCGCTCATCAGCCTCGACCGCGATCGGCCCCAGGAACACGCTCACGCCGTCGCCGACCTTCACCGGCCACATCCGCACCGACCCCAGCAGCGCCTCGCCCCGCCAGGCGCTGATCGACAGCGCCGCGATCAGCCGGTTGCCCTCGCGCAGGCGTTCGGCCGCCTTGGCATAGCGGCCAGGGCCGAACGCCCGGTCGGTGAGGGCGAGGATGGCGGCGGCGTCGGCCGACGCTTCGGGGCGGTAGGCGATGTCGGTCATGGGCTCGGCGAAAAGGAACAGGGACAGGGGCCCCGCCGGCCAGGCCGGGGAGCGGTCAACGGCGCCCGGGTCGGACGCGGAAGGTGGTTCGTCGCAGAGTCTTCATCACGGCGCGGCCAATAGGGCCCCCGCGATCCAGCGTCAACGGCGTTGCGGCGGCGGCCCCTACAGGCCAAGCTAGGCGGGCCCATGAGCGACTCCCCCGATACAGCGCCGCCGCCGTCCGAAAGCTCCATACGCGCCCTGCTGGGCCAGCGGGACTTCGTCTTCTTCTGGCTCTCGCGCTGGACCGCCGTCCTCGGGGTGCAGATCCAGAGCGTGGCGCTCGGCTGGCACGTCTACGACATCGCCCGCCGCACCATGGACGTGAAGCAGTCGGCGCTGATGGTCAGCCTGATCGGCCTGGTGTCCTTCGTCCCCGTCCTGCTGCTGGCTCTGCCGGCCGGGGAGGCGGCCGACCGCTACAACCGCCGCCGCATCCTGATCCTCTGCTACATCGTCGAGATCGCCGTCGCCGCCGGCCTGTTCGCCGCCGCCTTCTGGAACCGCGAGACCATTCCCATCCTGCTCGGCGCGGCCGTCGTCTTCGGGGCGGCCCGCGCCTTCTTCGCGCCGGCCAACACCGCGCTCGGCCCCATGCTGGTGCCACGCGCCCTGCTGCCCCGCGCCATCGCCTGGAACTCGCTGGCTTGGCAGACCGCCTCGATCATCGGCCCGGCCCTCGGCGGCCTGTTGATCGCCGTCTCGCTGAGCGCCCCCTACGCCGCCGCCCTGATCCTCTACCTGGTGGCCGGCTTCTGCGTCCTGATGGTGCGCGGCAACGCCCAGCCGCAGCTGCAGCCCGGCTCCCGCTGGTCCCTGATGAAGGAAGGCCTGGCCTACGTCTGGAACAACAAGATCGTCTTCGGGGCCATCTCGCTCGACCTCGCCGCCGTCATCCTCGGCGGAGCCACGGCTCTCTTGCCGGTGTTCGCCCGCGACGTGCTGGTGCTGACGCCGGAGCAGCAGGCCTGGGCCTTCGGCGTACTGCGCGCCTCGCCGGCCATCGGCGCCGCCTCCGTCGCCGTCTACCTGGCCGCCAATCCGATCCACCGCCGGGCCGGGCCGATCATGTTCCTGGCTGTCGCCCTGTTCGGCGTCTTCACCATCGTCTTTGGCCTGTCCAGCTATCTGTGGCTGTCGGTCGCCGCCCTGGCCATCCTTGGCGGAGCCGACATGGTCAGCGTCTATGTCCGCCAGACCCTGATCCAGCTGGCCACCCCCGACCATATGCGCGGCCGGGTCGCCACCGTCTCCAGCCTGTTCATCGGCGCCTCCAACGAGCTGGGCGAGTTCGAGACCGGCCTCGTCGCCCGCTTCCTGGGGCCCGTCGGGGCGGCGGTGTTCGGCGGGGTTGGGGCCCTGGCGGTCACCGGCCTGTGGGCCTGGATGTTCCCGTCCCTGCGCAAGGCCGACCGGCTGGTCTGAGCTCTTGCGTGACCCAAGGTACGACCCTTAAACCCGATCCCAACAACCGTTTGAGGAGACGAGGTCATGGGCGTTCTTGCGGGCAAGGTCGTGATCGTCACCGGCGCCGCCGGCGGCATCGGCAAGGAATGCGCGCTGCTGGCCGCCCGCGAGGGCGCCAAGGTGGTGGTCAACGATCTCGGCGGCAGCGTCGGCGGCGGCGACGAGGGCGACGCCGGTCCCGCCCAACAGACCGCCAACGAGATCAAGGCGGCCGGCGGCGAGGCGGTCGCCAACTCCGACAGCGTCACCAGCATGGCCGCCGTCAAGGGCATGGTCGAACAGGCCAAGGACGAGTTCGGCGGCCTGCACGCCATCATCAACCCGGCCGGCATCCTGCGCGACAAGATGTTCCACAAGATGGACGACGAGGACTGGGACCGGGTCATCGAGGTCCACCTGCGCGGCGCCTATAACGTCTCCCGCGCCGCGGTCGAACTGTTCCGCGACCAGCAGGAAGGCTCCTACGTCCACTTCACCTCGACCTCGGGCCTGATCGGCAACATCGGCCAGGCCAACTACGCCGCCGCCAAGCTGGGCGTCATGGGCCTCTCCCGCATCCTGGCGATGGAGGGGGCGCTGAAGAACGTCCGCTCCAACATCATCGCCCCCTTCGCCTGGACCCGGATGATCGCCACCATCCCGGTCAAGGACGAGGCCTCGGCCCAGCGCGTCGCCCGCATGCAGAATGCGATGCGCGCCGACCAGGTCGCCCAGCTGGCCGTGGCGCTCGCCTCGCCGGAAGCCAAGGACGTCTCCGGCCAGATCTTCGCCGTGCGCGGCAACGAGGTCATCCTGTTCGACCAGCCCCGGCCGATCCGCAACATGGCCAATACGCAAGGCTGGACCCCCCGCTCGCTGCTCGACATCGCCCTGCCGGCCATGAAGAACAGCTTCTTCGACGCCGGCGCCAGCGCCAGCGTCTTCCCCTACGACCCGATCTAGGACCAGCCCATGCGCCGCGCCGCTATCGTCAGCCCCCTCCGCACCGCCGTCGGCAAGTTCCAGGGGTCGCTCGCCAGCATGACCGCCGGCGAGCTGGGCGGAACCATCATCAAGGCCCTGGTCGAGCGCACCGGCATCGATCCGGAACGCATCGACGATGTCACCTTCGCCCACGGCTATCCCAACGGCGAAGCGCCCTGCATCGCCCGCTGGTCGGCGCTTCAGGCCGGATTGCCGATCGGCGTCCCCGGCGTCTCCATGGACCGCCGCTGCGGCAGCGGCCTGCAGGCGGTCATCGACGCCGCCATGCGCATCCAGACCGGGGCCGCCGACGTGGTGCTGGCCGGCGGCGTCGAGAGCATGAGCAACGTCGAATACTACTCGACCGACATGCGGAACGGGGCCCGCGCCGGCTCGGTGACCATGCATGACCGCCTGGCCCGCGGCCGGGTGATGAGCCAGCCGGTCGAACGCTTCGGCGTCATCAGCGGTATGATCGAGACCGCCGACAACCTGGCCCGCGACTACCAGATCAGCCGCGAAGAGGCCGACGAATACGCCGTCATGAGCCACCAGCGCGCCGCCAAGGCCTGGGCCGAGAACCGCTTCGCCGACGAACTGGTCCCCGTCTCGGTCAAGCAGAAGAAGGGCGATCCCATCGTCTTCGCCCATGACGAAGGCTACCGCGCCGACGCCACGATGGAATCGCTCGGCAAGCTGCGCGCCCTGGAGAAGGACGGCGTCGTCACCGCCGGCAACGCCAGCCAGCAGAACGACGCCGGCGCCGCCTGCCTGGTGGTCGCCGAGGACAAGCTTGAGGAACTGGGCTTGGAACCGATCGGCTGGTTCCACAGCTGGGCGGCCGCCGGCTGCGAGCCCTCGCGCATGGGCATCGGCCCGGTGCCGGCCGTCGAGCGGCTGTTCGCCCGCAATGGCCTTTCCTGGAGCGACATCGATCTGGTCGAACTCAACGAAGCCTTCGCCCCGCAGGTGCTGGCCGTGCTCAAGGGCTGGAACTGGGACGACCGTGACAAGCTCAACGTCAACGGCGGCGGCATCAGCCTGGGCCACCCGATCGGCGCCACCGGCGGTCGCATCCTGGCGAACTTGCTGAACGAGATGCGCCGCCGCGAGGTCCGCTACGGCCTGGAGACCATGTGCATCGGCGGCGGCCAGGGCATCGCGGCGGTGTTCGAGCGGGCTTAGAGCCCGCTCGAGACCGGCTACATCTTCGGCGCGCTCGTCAGGCTGCGGCGGGAAAGGTCATCGAGTCCTTCCTTGGCGCTGGCTTCCTCGGCCGCCCATTCCCCGGCCGTCCGGCAGACCTTCTTGCCCGGAGTCCGTGAGCCGGTCGGGATCAGCCGCTTGCAGACCATCCGCGACTTGTCGTCGTCCTTGGCCTTCTTGGAGTCGACCGCGACCGGCGTGACCGTGGTTGGATCGGTCGCCAGTCGCAGGGCGCCGGAACTGGCCATCGCCGGGGCGGCTAGGCAGGCGATCGCCGCCATCGAGAGCAGGGCGGGGGTGACCAGAGTGCGGATGGTCATCGTCGTTCTCCTCGCCCAGCGACCACCGCCGGCGTTCTGCCTCTTGTTGACCGTGCTGTTGAGCCGTTTTCAGCTCACGCCTGGCGTCGTCCGTCTGCCCTCTCAGGCAAGCGTCCAGCGAACACGGTCCGCCGAAAGCGCCGATTGATCAAGACCCGATGCTCCCAATGGGATCAGCCGATCTTCACCCCGGGCGGCGGCGGCATGGTCTCCGGCACGAAGAAGTCGGGCATCAGCGGTTGGCTGGGGTCGACACGATAGCCCTCGAAATCCCGCACCCCCTCCTCGTAGAGGAAGCTGTCGTCGATCAGGAAGTTGCCGGTGAAGCTGGCCGCCGGCTTGTTGAAGATGGCGTAGGCGGCATCGGCCATGATCTCCGGCGTTCGGCACATCCGCATGCCCGCGTCGCCGGCCAGGGCGAACTGGATGGCGGCGGTGGCGATGCCGGTGCGCGGCCACAGGCCGTTGAAGGCGATCTGGCCGCGGTACTCGTCGCTCATCCCCAGCATGCACAGGCTCATGCCGTACTTGGCCATGGAATAGGCCACATGCCGCCCGAACCAGTGGGGCGCCAGGTCGAGTGGCGGCGACAGCGCCAGCACATGCGGATTGGCCGCCTTCTTCAGGTGCGGGATGCAGGCCTTGGAGGTCAGGAAGGTCCCCCGCGCATTGACCTGGTTCATCAGGTCGAACCGTTTCATCTCCGTCGCCTCGGTCCCGGTCAGCTGGATAGCCGAGGCGTTGTTGACGCAGATGTCGATGCCGCCGAACGCCGCCACGCACTTCTCGACGCCCGCGTAGACGGAGGCCTCGTCGCGCACATCGACGATCAGCGGCAGCGCCTTGCCGCCCGCCGCCTCGATCTCCTCGGCGGCGCTGTAGATGGTCCCCGGCAGGTGCTTGTGCGGCTCGGCCGTCTTGGCGGCGACGGCGATGTTGGCCCCGTCCCTGGCGGCCTTCAGCGCAATGGCCAGGCCGATGCCCCGGCTGGCCCCGGTGATGAAGAGGGTCTTTCCGGCGAGGTTCATGCGCCCGCCCCCGTCGTCTCCACCGACAGCGCCCACAGCCGCTCGGCGCTCTCCGGGTTCAGCGCGTGCGGCATGACCCCGGCCCGCGGGTTCTCCTTCGACCAGGCCACGGCCTGGGCGCAGTCCTCGAGATACAGCCCGCCGACCCCCTCAAGTTCCGGCCCGACCGCCGCCCAGACGCTGGTGCTGGCGCCCTGCTCGGTAGTCTTGAACCCCGTCACCGGCTTGTCGTCCGCATCCAGCCAGCCCATCGCCCGCTGCTCCTCGATCGGCAGGTGGCGCTGCAGAGGGGTCATGATGCCGCCCGGCATGACGGCGTTGGCGGTGACGCCCTGGTCCTTGAACCGCCTGTTGAAGCCGACCGCAAACAGGGCGTTGGCCGTCTTGGCCTGGCCATAGCCGGCCCATTTCTCATAGTCGCCCTGGCGGAAATGGGGGTCGTCCCAGCGGATGTCGCTGCGCACATGGCCGATCGACGACAGCGACACCAGCCGCGAGGTGTGGCCCGTGGCCTTGGCGCCGGCGATCAGCGCCGGCGTGAGCAAGGCGGTCAGCAGGAAGTGGCCGAAATGGTTGGTGCCGATCTGCATCTCCAGCCCGTCCTTGGTGTGATCCAGCGGACAGGCCATGACGGCGGCGTTGTTGATCAGGATGTTCAAGGGCTTGGCGCCCCAGCGCGCGCCGAACGCCCGGATCGAGGCGAAGTCCGACAGGTCGAGCATCTCGAAGCTCACCTTGCCCTCGGCGGTCTTCTCGATGTCGGCGATGGCCGCCGCCGCCAGGTCCGGCTTGCGCGCCGCGATGACGACGTCGGCGCCGGCCTCGGCCAGGGCCCGCACGGTCTCGACCCCGATGCCGGTGGCGGCCCCGGTGACGATGGCGGTCAGGCCGGAGAGATCATGCCCGGCGACCACCTCGCGGGCGGTGGAGTAGCGCTGGAAGGGCGAAGTGATGCGGTCGCTCATGGGTGTTTCCTCTCGTTGTTATTATCTCTGATTTCCGCTCATCCCGGCGAATGCCGGGACCCAGATTCAGCCGCGGTAGTCGGCGGTCCCATCCGAAGAGCTGGTGCTCAGGCGGCTGGGTCCCGGCATTCGCCGGGATGAGCGGAAGCAAACAAATCAGGCCACCTTCGAAAAGTCCGCCGGCCGCTTCTGGAAGAAGGCCGCGAAGGCTTCCGCCGCCTCGGCGGTCTGCAGCCGCTCGCCGAAATAGCGGCCCTCCAGGTCCATCAGCTCGGAAATCTTCGCCGCGTCGCGCATCAGCCGCTTGGTCACCTTCAGCGCCCCGATCGGCCGCTTGGTCAGGGCCACGGCCGCCGCCAGCGCCGCCGCCTCCACCTCGCCGGCCGGCAGGCAGCGGTAGGCCACCCCCAGCCGCTCGGCCTCCGCGCCCATCATCGCCTCGCCCAGCGCGAACATCGCATAGGCCCGGGCATGGCCGATCCGCTGCGGCAACAGCCAGCTCGAGGCCGCCTCCGGCACCAGGGCCAGGCCGACGAACGGCGTCGTCAGTTTAGCCTCGGGCGCGACGAACACCAGGTCGCAATGCAGCAGCATGGTCGTCCCGACCCCGACGCCCAGTCCGCGCACCGCCGCCACCAGCGGCTTCTCGGCCCGGGCCAGGCCCTTGAGGAACCGGGTGACGTTGCGGTCAAGTCCCGAGCGGCTGGTGTCGGCTGAAGCGTTCTGCGCCGCGAAGTCCATCAGGTCGTTGCCGGCCGTGAAGGCCTCGCTGCTGGAGTTGAACAGCACGCAGCGGATGGCCGGGTCGTCCTGCGCCCGCTCCAGCCCGTCGGCCAGCACCCCGTACATGGCGTCCGTGATGGCGTTTTTCTTGTCGGGCCGGTTGAAGGTCAGGGTCATCACCCCGTCTTCGACTTTGCACAGGATATGGTCGGTCATTTGCTGTCTCCCTCGGGGAACCGCTGCTGCAGATTGGTCAGCCAGCGGGCGATGATGTCCACCTCGGCTTCGGAGAAGCCGTCGGTGATACGGGCGTTGATGCTGTCCAGGCCGCTCTTGGCGTAGTCGCGGGCGGCCAGGCCCTTGTCGGTCATGTGGATGCGCTGGGCGCGGCGATCTAGCGGATCGGGCCGCCGCTCGACCAGCCCGGCCCGCTCCATGCGGTCGATCAGCCCGGTCATGGCGCTGGGGGCGGCGTCGAGGGCCTCAGCCGCCTCGCCGATCAGCGCCCCGTCCCGCTTCGCAAGAAAGAACAATACCCCCGACTGCGCCGAGGTCAGTCCGCCCTTGGCCGCCATCTCGGCCTCGATCCAGCGCTGCACCCGCCGGTTGGCGGCGCTGAGCAGGAACATCAGCCGGCGGTTGGGAGGCGTGGCCATGGCGCCGTTATATGCTTCGTATGCGAAACATCAAGTTCGTGTGCGAAATAAATCAAAATCGCGCGTAGGTCGTGATTCGTGGAATTCACGCTCAGAATGCTCTAGGCCTTGCGCCTCGCAGAGGGGGCAAACGCATGACCGACATCCAGCTGAATTTCATCAACCAGACCACCGATCCCGACAATTCTGAAATCCTCATGTTCCAGCAGAACGTCTCCCCCTGGATGTACGGGACCCCGGTTGCCTGGAGGGTGATCCAGAACAGCAGTCCGGGCCAGCAGGCGACCATCACCTTTCCCACCGACCTGCAGATCGCGGTCACCGACAGCTGGGGCAACCACACCCCGGCGGTCGACGCCCAGGCCGGACAGATGTTCGTCATGCGCTCGACGCCGACCGGCCCGCAGCTGGTCTACGATCGCCCGGCGCCCCAGCCGGGGGAGATCTGCCTGTTCAACGCCCTGCCCGAGGGGGCGATCACCGTTCAGGTCTATCGCGGCGGCCGGCTTCTCGCGACCGGGACCGGGTTGGCGCCGCAGCAGACCGCCACCTTCAATTTCAACCACCGCATCTGCATTGGGCCGAGCCAACAGGTGGTCGAGGGGCAGGCGCTGACCTCCGCCGCCATTGCCAACGTCAACACGGAACTCGACCTGATAGGCGTCACGTCGGCCAACATCGTCATGGCCGGCGGCGGGTCGGGCCCGAGCGCCACCCCCTTCACCTTCACCCTGCAACCGACGCCGACCGCTCCAGCGACCTGATCGAGCCGGACGCGAGAGCTCGCGCCAACGGATGACGCTTCAAGACACCGGTGTCATGGTGCTAAGAGCAGGATGGTTCACCGGGGAGTCTCCAATGCCTTTGTCACGTCGCGCCGTGCTGATCACGGGGGCTGCGCTCGCCGCCATGCCGGCGGCGGCCATCGCCTCCAACCCCGACCGCGACGCCATCCTCGCCGCCATGAAACGGGCCTCGAAGTTCATGACCGACGAGGCCTCGGTCGGCGGCGGCTACGTGTGGTCGGCGCTGCCCGACTTCTCCCGCCGCTGGGGCGAGCTGGAGGCGGCGCCGACCATGATCTGGGTCCAGCCGCCCGGCACGGCCACCATGGGCCACCTGTTCCTCGACGCCCTGCACGCCACCGGCGACGCCTGGTACTACGAGGCCGCCAGATCGGCCGCCGACGCCCTGGTCCGCGGCCAGCACCCCAGCGGCGGCTGGAACTACGTCATCGACACCGCCGGCGAGGACAGCCTGAGGCGCTGGTACGAGACCTTCGGCGCCAATGCCTGGCGGATGGAGGAATTCCAGCGCTACTACGGCAACGCCACCTTCGACGACGCCGGCACGGCCGAGGCCTCCCAGCTCCTCCTGCGCCTCTACCTGGAAAAGCGCGACCGCAAGTATCGCGCGCCGCTCGAGCGGGCCATCGCCTTCGTCCTCGACAGCCAGCACAAGACCGGCGGCTGGCCCCAGCGCTGGCCGGCGGTCGCCGACGGCGGCCTGCACGGCCACCCCGACTACACTGGCTACCTGACCTTCAACGACGATGTGGCCGGCGAGAACATCAAGTTCCTGATCTTCTGCTACCAGACGCTCGGCGAAAAACGCCTGCTGCCGGCCATCCACAAGGCCATGGACTGCTTCCTCGCCTGCCAGCAGCCCGCCCCCCAGGCCGGTTGGGGCCTGCAGCATCACCCCGACACCCTCAAGCCGGCGGCCGCCCGCACCTATGAGCCGGAGGCCTTCGCCACCCACACCACCGCCAGCAACATCGAGGCGCTGTTTGGCTTCTACCGCCTGACTGGCGATCCAAAGTACCTGGCCCGCATCCCCGAGGCCCTGGATTGGCTGGACTCGGTGCGCCTGCCGGTGGCCCTGCACCGCGACGGCCGCGAGCACCCCACCTTCGTCCAGCCGGGAACCAACAAGCCCCTCTACGTCCACCGCAAGGGCTCCAACGTCGTCAACGGCGCCTACTACGCCGACGGCAACCCCAACGAGACGGTGATCCACTACTCCTCGTTCCGCGCCGTCGACACCGCCCGCCTGCGCGCCGAACACGCCCGGCTCGCGGCCCTGCCGCCGGCCGAGGCCGCCAAGGGCTCGCCGCTGCTCTCCAAGTCCGGCTCGGCCCCGCTGCCGAAGTACTTTACCCTGGCCGACGTCGCCGTCTCCGACATGACCAGCGACGCCAAGCGCACCCGCGACGTCTCGCCCGCTGCGGTCGCCAAGCTGATCGGCGACCTCAACGACCGCGGCTACTGGCCGACGCCGCTGAAAGCCGTCAGCAACCCCTACATCGGCCCCGGCTCAAAGGACGTCGCCCCCGGCGAATACCGCCTGACCCGCGTCGGCGACGCGTCGGATACCTCGCCGTATATTACCGACTATCCGGTCATGGGCGTCTCGACCGGCGAGTACATCAAGAACATGGGCGCCTTCATCGAGGCGCTGGAGGGCGGCTGAGCTCTCACGTTCGGCGGTAACGCCCGCGCCCGTCCAACACCACCGTCTCCAACGCGCCCCGATACCGCAGCGCCACCGTCGCACCGGCCGGCCCGCTGATCTCCAGCCTCGCCAGCCGGCCCCGCCGCCAACTGATGTCCAGCGTCAGCCCGCCCCGCGCCCGCACGCCCTTCAGCGTCCCCGACGGCCAGGCCGTCGGCAGGGCCGGCAGCAGCAGCACCTCGCCGCCCCAGGACTGGACCAGCATCTCCAGGATTCCCGCCGCCCCGCCGAAGTTGCCGTCGATCTGGAACGGCGGGTGGGCGTCGAACATGTTGGGGTAGGTGCGCTGGGGTCCGGTCAGGGCTTTCAGCACCTCATGGGCGTGGTCGCCCTCGCCCATCCGCGCCCACAGGCACAGCCGCCAGGCCGTGCCCCAGCCGGTCGCCAGGTCGCCGCGCCTGCGCAGGCTGGTCTTGGCCGCCTCGACCAGGGCCGGGGTGTCGCGGACATTGGCCTGGCTGCTCGGATAGACGGCGTAGAGGTGGGAGACGTGCCGGTGGTTCTGTTCCGGCGCCGCCGCGTCCCAGTCCTCCAGCCATTCCTGCAGCTGGCCGGCCTTGCCGATCCGGTCCGGGGCCAGCCGCGCCCGCGCCTCCGCGACCCGGCTGGCGAAGGCCTCGTCGCGACCGAGCAGGGCGGCCGCCTGGGCGGTGTTGTCGAACAGATCGCGCAGGATCTGCCGGTCCATGGCCGGCCCGGCGCACAGCGACGAGCCGAACGGATGCTGGTTCTCCGGCGAGATCGACGGCGAGGTGATCAGGCCCCGGCCTTGCGGATCCTCGATGAGGGTGTCGAGGAAGAACCGCGACGCCCCGGCCATCAGCGGATAGAGCCGCTCCAGCACGCGGCGGTCGCGGCCGTAGTCGTAATGGTCCCACAGGCTGTTGCAGAGCCAGGCCCCGCCGCAGGGCCACATCCCCCACTTTGGCCCGTCGATCGGCGCGGCGGCCCGCCACAGGTCGGTGTTGTGGTGCGCCACCCAGCCTTGGGCGCCGTACATGATCCTGGCCGTCTCCGCCCCGGTCACGGCCAGCTCCTCGACCATGCGCAGCAGCGGCTCGACGCAGGCGCCCAGGCCCGCCGGATCGGCCGGCCAGTAGTTCATCTCGGTGTTGATATTGATCGTGTACTTGCTGCCCCAGGGCGGGTTGGTCCCCTCGTTCCACAGGCCCTGCAGGGTGGCCGGTTGGCCGCCCGGCCGCGAGGCGGCGATCAGCAGGTAGCGGGCGAACCGGAAATAGAGGGCGGCCAGATCGGGGTCGTCGGCGGTCTCGGCGGCGGCGATGCGGGTGTCGGTCGGCGCGGCCGCGGCGGCGGTGCGGCCCAGGTCCAGGGTCACCGTCCCGTACAGCGCCTGGTGATCGGCGATGTGGTCCCGGCGCAGCGCCGCATAGGGCCTGGCGGCGGCGGCTTGGCCCTGGCGGCGAACCTGCGCGACCGGATCGCCGCTCACGTCCTGATAGTTCACATAGCTGCTCGCCGCCGTCAGCAGCAGGGTGACGGCCTTCGCCCCCCGCACCGTCAGCCGGCCGCCTTCGACCGTCACCTGGCCGTCCGACAGCGCCTCGATGCGCAGGGCCCAGGTCAGGCCGGCCGGGGTCGCTTCGCCGGCCTCGTTGCGGCCGGTGATCAGCAGGGCCGCCTGGCCATCGGCGGCGATGGCGATGCCGGGGCGGGGCTCGCCGCCCGCCTCGGCCCCCAGCCAGTCGACCGTCGTCTCGGCGACCAGCGGCGTCGCCGAGCCGCTGTAGTCCGGATCGATGTGTTTGACCTTGCGGGGCCCGCGATGCTCAAGGTCGAAATCGATCGTCCCGCCGCTCGCCTCCAGCCGCAGCACGACCACCTGGTCGACCGCCGAGACGAAGGCCTCCCGCCGCACCTCGCCCGCCGCGTTGCGGAACCGGGTCGTGGCGATCGCCGTCTCCAGGTCCAGCTCGCGCTCGAATTCCGTCGGAGTTTGGGCGCCCGGGAAGGTCAGCAGCACATCGCCCAGGGTCCCGTAGGACATCTGCCGCAAGGGCCTCGCCATGACCCCGGCGCTGGCCAGCTCGGTCGCCTCGACATAACGCCCGGCGGCGATCAGCGCCCGCACCTTCGGCAGGGTCTCCAGGGCGTCGGGATTGGCCGGCGAGTAGGGCGATCCCGCCCACAGGGTGCTCTCGTTGAGCTGCAGCCGCTCCTGCCCGACCCGGCCGAACACCATCGCCCCCAGCCGCCCGTTGCCCAGCGGCAGCGCCTCTTCCCAGCGCGCCGCCGGCTGCCGGTACCAGAGCCGGGCCCTGGCCGGCCGCGCCTTGGTGAACCCCATCGAGGGCAGGGCGGCTCCCCCGGCTCCCGCCAGAACCGCACGTCGCGATGGTCCCGACAGGCCCATGCTGTCCTCCACTGGTAGCGCTAACATTGTTGTTGAACCTTCGTACCGCCATCGCGCCGACCTGCCAATGCGCCCCGGCCTGGCCGACAACGATACGCGCTGACAGGCTAGTGGGATCGGCTGTCGGGTCGTTCGCGCAGCACTCGCCGGGCGTTGTCGATGAGGTCGATGCTTTCAAACCAGATGTCGGAGGGCCGGCGGGCCATCACGCCGCCCGGTACCAGGTCACCCCGTCGGCGTCCGTCTCCGCCACCGCCCGGCCACGCCCGATCAGGCAGTTGAGGTGGGCCAGGCTCTCGCCCGTCGCCATGCCCATCAGCTCCGGCCCGATCGGTCGCGCGAACAGGCTGCCGAACACGTCGATGGACCGTTTGGGCGCCTCGGAGATCGACTTCTCCAGCCGGCCCAATTGACGTTCGTGCCCCGCCGCCAGGTGGTCGAGCCGCGCGTGGACGCCATAGAAGGGGTCGTTGTGGGCCGGCAGCACCAGCACGCCCTCGGGGACCAGCGCCTTCAGCTTGGCCAGCGAACTCAGCCAGTCGGTCAGCGGGTCGCCGTCCGGCTCGGTCGGGAACACCGACACATTGGAGGAAATCCGCGGTAGCACCTGATCGCCGCTGATGAACAGGTTGAGCTCGGGACACCACAGACAGGCATGGTCCGGCGAATGGCCGTTGCCGGTGATCACCTTCCAGTCGTGGTCGCCGACGCGGATGGTCTCGCCGTCGGTCATCCGCCGATAGCTGTCGGGCAGCTGGTAGATGGCCTTGCCGAAGCCGCCGAAGCGGGCCCGGTAGTTGTCGATGGCGTCCTCGTCCCAGCCGGCCGCCTTGTAGAACCGCAGGCCGTCCTCCGGCGCCTCGCGGCCCGTATCGGCCACCAGCATGCGGCACTGGATATACTCCAGCCGTGTCATCCACAGCCGGCATTGGAACTTGCGGGTCATCCAGCCGGCCAGGCCGATATGGTCGGGATGCAGGTGGGTGACGATCACCCGGGTGATCGGCTTGCCGCCCAGCGCCCCCTTGAAGGCCTCGCGCCAGGCCTGCGAGGTCTCGCGGGTCTGCATGCCGGTGTCGACGATGCACCAGCCCTCGCCGTCGGCCAGGGCCCAGACGTTGATGAAGCCCAGTGGCCCGCCCAGCGGCTGGCGCAGCCACAGCACCCCCGGCGCCACCTCCACCGCATCGCCCGCACCGGGCGTCGGCACGGTCTCGAACGGATAGTCGAGCTTGGGCCTGCGCAGCTCCGTCGAGATATCTTCCACGCCGTCGTGCACTGTGTCTCTCCGATGAACGCGGCCATCATCCCGCGTTCAGCCCGCCGCCGCAATTGCGCCGGTTAAGGGAGGCATCTTGACCGCTTCGGGAACGGGGCGTTTAAACCCCGAAACAACAGCCTATCCCCAGGGAGCTCGGGTAGACATGAGTCGCAACCGTTTCGGCGTCGCCGCCGCTGTCGTCTTGGCGATGCTCGCCACCTCCGCCGTCACCGTCGCGGCTCCCAAGAAGGAAGAAAAGGCCGCCCCGGGCGCCATCTCCCAGAAGGATCGCGACCGCGGCATGGCCGAGGCGCCGGCTCTGGCCAAGGCCGCCGGCCTGGCCTGCAACATCACCGAGGCCCGTTTCACGGTCGCCGACAGCAAGACCAAGACCAACTACTTCGAAGTCGCCTGCGACCAGGGCTTCGGCTACATCGTCGCCCAGGACCCGGCCAAGCCGGCGCCCCAGCTGTTCCCCTGCTTCGACGCCGAGAAGAAGGTCAAACAGGGCGAGAAGGAAGTCGAAAGCCCGCTGAAGTGCAAGCTGGCCGGCAACGCCAACCTGCAGGGCCAGCTGGCCCCCTACCTGGCCAAGGCCGGCAAGACCTGCAACCCGACCGGCTACCGCTACATCGGCGCCAGCCCGACCAAGACCTACATCGAGGTCGCCTGCGGCCCCGGCACGGGCTTCGTGGTCGAGACCGCCTCGCCGGCCAACCTGTCGGGTGAGGTGCGGGCCACCTCCTGCATCAGCTTCGACGCCGCCGACACCCGCGCCTGCCAGCTGACCGACCGGGCCAGCCAGCTCGCCGTCGTCGACGCCCTGGTCGCCAGCTCGGGCAAGACCTGCGCCGTCAAGGACAAGCGCTACGTCCTCACCACCACCACCGGCGCCAGCTGGTTCGAAGTCGCCTGCCAGGCCGGCGACGGCTACATGCTGGAGCAGCTGGGCGACGGCAAGAACGGCAAGTCCGTGGCCTGCGCCGACGCTGACTTCGTTGGCGGCGGCTGCACCATGACCGACTCCCGCGCCGCCAAGACCGAGCAGAACGCCCTCTACACCCGCCTGGCCGGCAAGGTGGGCTTCACCTGCGACGTCGCCCAGTACGGCATCTTCAACGTGCCCGGCAAAGAGATCGTCGAGCTGAAGTGCAACGACCGTCCCGACGGCGCCGTCGTCGAGTTCAAGGGCGCGGCCAGCGGCGTGGTCTACCCCTGCGCCATCGCCGAGGCGCAAGGCTACCGCTGCTCCTTCACCAAGAAGGACCCCGGCTACGCCCAGGTCACCAAGGACATCAAGTCGTTCAAGGACAACTCCACCTGCGTGGTCCGCGAGACCCGTCCGATGGACAAGGCCAGCGACGCCGCCGTCTACATGGAAGCCAACTGCGCCGACAATTCCGGCTCCTACATCGTCGGCTACGCCCGCGGCTCGACCAAGCCGGTGGAAGTCCTGTCCTGCGCCCAGGGCAAGGCCTTCGGCCCCTGCAAGCTGCCCGGCAATTGATGTTCCTCCCCCATCGGGGGAGGTGGCAGCCGCGTAGCGGCTGACGGAGGGGGTCCCCACCGTCATGACAACGAGGGGCCCGCCGGGAAACCGGCGGGCCCTTTCGCTTTTCAGGCGATCGCGGCGGGGTCGCTCCGCCGGTAGCCGAGATATTCCAGCGCCGTCAGTCCCACCACGCCCAGAGCCTGGGCGATGACGAACAGCTCGCCGACCAGGGTTGGCCGCACCCAGCCGCTGGCCAGCAGCAGGACGCTGGCCGCCACCCAGCCGGCGTTGCCGCCCAGCACCAGCCAGACCATCGGGGCCGGGGCGCTGGACCGCCGCGCCAGCCAGGCCATCACCGCCGCCACCGCCAGCAGCACGACGCCGGCCATCATCAGCAGGGCCGGCGGCAGGCCGGTGATCCCGGCCAGCGGCAGGCCGCCGGCCGTCATCGCCACCCCCATCGCCGCGCAGGTCGCCGCATCGAACCCCAGGGTCCGCCGCAGCAGGGTCGAAAGTTGCATGGTCATCGTCTCGCTCCATCCTCTGGTCGCCCCATCCCGGGGCCTGAAGCGATCCTCGCGGAGGCAGGGAGGCGGGTCGATTACCTCACGGGTCATCCATCGGCGGACCGGAACCAAGCCCGCCGGTCCGCGCTTGGTCTGGGCCAGATGCAGGAGGATCAGATGGCGAACGGAAACAGTGGGGGCAATTCAGGCCTGGCCTTCGTGGTCGGCGGCCTGCTGGTGCTGGTGGTGCTCATCGGCGCCTTCCTGATTTTCGGCGGCGGCCTGACCCAGAAGAAGTCGGTCGATGTCAACATCAAGGCTCCCGAAATACCGGCGCCCAAGGTTCCGAGCGGCGGTTGAGTCTCGCCAGCCGGCCGCAACCATGCCATGGCGCCAGCCATGGCCGCCGACCTCATCCGCCAGTCCCTTGAGCAGCTCGCCGAGCGGCAGGGCGATCCGACGTCCCAGGTCTACGCCCGCCTGTTCGCCGCCCGGCCGGACGCGCAGGCCCTGTTCGTCGGCGACCGCACCGGCGCGGCCCGCGGCGAGATGCTGGCCCAGGCCTTCGACGCCCTGATGGACCTGGCCGAAGGCGGCCAGCAGGGCGCCCGCCTGATCGCCATCGAACGGGTCAACCACGAGGGCCTCGGCGTCCCGCCCGAGGTCTTCGCCGACTTCTTCCCGGTGGTGGCGCAGGTCGTCCGCGAGAGCCTGGGCGAGGACTGGACGGCGGAGATGGCACAGGCCTGGGATGAACTCACCGACAAAGCTCGGAAGCTGGCGGACGGCTAGACGGGCTCAATTGCAACGGCATCCTTTATTTCCGATCATCCCGACGAAAGTCGGGACCCAGCTGGCAAACCAAAAGACAGGCTGGCGCTGATCAGAGCGAATGCCCTCGTTCCGGTGGACACTGGGTCCCGACTTTCGTCGGGATGATCGGATCTTTGTGGGGGTTCCAATGACCGTTCTTCACACCCGCCGCACCACCCTCGGTCTCCTCGCCGGCGCCGCGACCCTCACCCTCGCGCCCGCCGCCCACGCCGCCCCGACCCCACTCACCGCCGTCCCGCCGCCGGACCGTGAGCTTATGGTCCCTGTCCCCGGCGGCCGGATCTACGTCCGCGTCAACGGCGACCTGAAAGCCCCCCGCCCGCCGCTGCTGATGGCCCACGGCGGCCCCGGCGGCAGCCATGCGGCCAACCTGCAGGCCATCGCCCTCAGCGCCGACCGCGCCATCGTCCTCTACGACCAGCTCGACTGCGGCCGCTCAGACGCTCCCGGCGACCCAAAGAACTGGACCGTCCCCCGCTTCGTCTCCGAGATCGACCCTATCCGCCAGGCCCTTGGCCTCGAACGCCTGCATTTCCTCGGCCACAGCTGGGGCGGCACGCTGGCTGTCGAGTACGCGGCCCGCCGCCCCTCCGGCCTGGCCAGCCTGATCCTGCAGGGGCCGCTGGTCTCGACGGCCATCTGGATCGCCGACGCCGACCGCCTGCGCGCCACCCTGCCGCGCCCCGTGCGCGACACCCTGACCGCCTGCGAGACCCTGCCCGCCGCGACCCCGGCCTGCGAGGCGGCGACCGACATCTTCTACCACCACTTCAACGCCATCGAGCGCCGCCCGGCCTGGGCCCAGGCCTATCGCCAAAGCCTGCCGATGGGCTTCAACCCCCGGCTCTACCAGGCCCTCTGGGGCCCCAACGAGTTCCGCGCCACCGGCCAGCTCAAGGCCTACGACGGCGCCCCGCTCCTGCGCCGCATCGCCGCCCCGACCCTGGTCCTCGGCGGCCAGTTCGACAGCGCCAGGCCCGAGACCTGCCGCCGCTTCGCCCGCATGATCCCGCGCGGCGAGGCCCAGACCATCCCCGGCGCCGCCCACGCCATCCAGGTCGACCAGCCGCAGCGCTGGCTGACGGCGGTGGACGGCTGGCTGCGGCGGTTTGATTGACAGTTCCTCCCCCATCGGGGGAGGGGGACCATTGCGCAGCAATGGTGGAGGGGGTCACCGCCCCAATCGGCGGGTAAACCTGTTGAAGCTGAACCGCCGGTGGGAACCCCCTCCACCACGCGCTGCG
>NZ_JBXASF010000026.1:0-45628 GCF_058809015.1 Caulobacter sp. GW821-FHT11A05
GGCCACAGGGGCCGGGGCCGGCGCTTCGGCGGCCGGAGCCGCAGGAGCCGGGGCGGCCGGAGCCGGGGCCGCCTTGGCGGCTTCCGCAGCAGCCGCGGCGGCGGCGGCCTTGCGGGCCTCCTCGGCGCGGGCGGCGGCCTGGATCTGGGCCTGGCGCTGGGCGCTTTCGATGGCGGCCTGGCGGGCCCGCATCTCGTCGGCGGAAAGACCGCCCGAGCCTTGCGAGCCTTGCGGACGCTGTTGCGGGGCGCCCGGTGCGGGGCGCCGCTCAGCGGCCGAGGGACCGGCGAGATTCGCCGCCGGCGCGGTGTGGGTCCGCTGCCGCTTGGTTTCCACCACCACCGTCTTGGTCCGCCCATGGCTGAAGCTTTGCTTCACCACGCCGGCGCTGACCGACCCCGTGCGGGGCTTCAGCGTCATGGGCGGGCGGCCCGGGCGGTTGTCGTTCTCGTCGCTCATGCGTCTCGCTTAACTCGCGACCGGATGATCCGGCCGCACTACCTGAATTTCCAAACTCACAAAGGGCCCGGTCGCGGTTTCCCGCGGGCCCTTCTCCTACCGTTCCTCGCGCCAGTCCTCAGGGAGAAGCGGGCGAAATCCGGCCAGACGTTCGACGTCTTGCGTCCAACTCTTGGCCGACCGTCCGCCGAGGAAGGCGGTGTGTATCACATTCTCGGCTCCCAAGGCCAAACCCAATTCGGCGGAAGTGAAAACGCCGATGACCCGAGGCTGCGGGGTCATATGCCGGGCCAGGTTGAGAATCTTCGAACGGCCGTCGGCCGCCCCGTCGCTGGCCTCGATCAGCCAGGCGGCCTTGCCGCCGCGAACGGCGGACATGACCTTTTCGAAGCCCGATGTAAGGTCGCCCGACCGGCGCGCAAGGCCCAGGCTGTCGAGAACCCGCTTGGTCAGCAGTTTCTCGACCAGATCGGCCAGGCCGTCGGGCACCGTCAGCTTGGCCTTGGCCGAGCGGGCGAAGGAGTTTTTCTTCGCTGCCGCCTCGATGCTGGCGCGGTCGGCGGCGACCCAGATGCCCCGGCCGGGCAGCTTGCGGGCGATGTCGGGGGTGACGACGCCGTCGGGGCTGGCGACGAAACGGACAAGCTTCTGCTCCGCCATCACCTCTCCCGAGACGATGTCGCGCCGTTCCCTGGCGGCTTCCGCCAGGGTCTTGTGAGCCGAAATGTCGGTCTCAGCCTGCATGGGCTGGTCGCGTTCCTTGTCGTCGACCAGCCTGGGATAGGCCGGTCAGTTCATCGTCGAAGACGTCAGTCCGAGGGTTTGGCCAAGGACGCTCACGCGTCCCGAGCCTCGCCTTCGGCCTCGGCCAGGGCGACCTCTTCCGAGGCTTCCGGCTGTTCGCCTTCGGCTTCGGCTTCGGCGTACTCCACGCCTTCCTCGCCCTCGTAGTATTCTTCCTCGACGTATTCCGGCTCCGGCGGGGCTTCGACCCAGCCCATCACCACGCGGGCGCGCATGATCAGGGTCTCGGCGTCTTCCGGCGTCAGGTTGAAGCTTTCCAGGGCGCCGGCCTCGCGGACCCGCTCGCCGTCCTTGCTTTCGTACCAGCCGCGCAGGTCGTCTGGGACCAGGCCGGCCAGGTCTTCCACCGTCTTGACGTCGGCTTCGCCCAGGGCGACGGCCATCGGCAGGGTGATGCCCTCGATCTCCAGGACGCCGTCCTCGACGCCCAGTTCGGTGCGCTTGGCGTCCAGCTCGGCGGCGGCCTTGTCGAGGAATTCGCGGGCCCGGGCCTGCAGTTCCTCGGCGGTGTCCTCATCGAAGCCTTCGATCTCGGCGATTTCATGCGGCTCGACGAAGGCGACGTCCTCGACGGACACAAAGCCTTCGGTGGCCAGCAGCTGGGCGATGACCTCGTCGACGTCCAGGGCGTCCTGGAACAGCTGGGTGGTCTCGGCGAACTGCTTCTGGCGGCGCTCGGACTCTTGAGACTCGGTCAGGATATCGATCTGCCAGCCGGTCAGCTGGCTGGCCAGGCGGACGTTCTGGCCGCGGCGGCCGATGGCCAGCGACAGCTGTTCGTCGGGGACCACGACTTCGACGCGCTCGTCGTCCTCGTCCATGACCACCTTGGAGACTTCGGCCGGGGCCAGGGCGTTGACGATGAAGGTCGCCTCGTCCGGGCTCCACTGGATGATGTCGATCTTTTCGCCCTGCAGCTCGGCGACGACGGCCTGGACGCGCGAACCACGCATACCGACGCAGGCGCCGACCGGGTCGATGCTGGAATCGTTGGAGACGACGCCCATCTTGGCGCGGCTGCCCGGGTCGCGGGCGACGGCGCGGATCTCGATGACGCCGTCGTAGACTTCCGGCACTTCCTGCGCGAACAGCTTGGCCATGAAGCCGCCGTGGGCGCGGCTGAGCATGATCTGCGGCCCCTTGGTCTCGCTGCGGACGTCGTAGATGTAGCAGCGGATGCGGTCGCCGAGGTTGAAGTTCTCGCGCGGGATCGACTGGTCGCGGCGCATGACGCCTTCGCCACGGCCGAGGTCGACGATGACGTTGCCGTATTCGACGCGCTTGACGACGCCGTTGACGATCTCGCCGACGCGATCCTTGTACTCTTCAAACTGGCGCTCACGCTCGGCCTCGCGGACCTTGCCGAACACCACCTGGCGGGCCATCTGGGTCTGCACCCGGCCGAACTCGAAGGGCGGCAGTTCTTCGTCGAACACCTGACCGACTTCGGTGTCGGCGCCATAGAAGGCCTTGGCGTCGGCCAGGCGCATCTTGCCGACGTCGCCCTCTTCGAATTCCTCGACGTCGTCCGGCACCACGGTGACGTAGCGCTTGATCGAGGTCTCGCCGGTCTTGGCGTCGATGGCGACGCGGATGTCGTGCTCGGCGCCGTAGCGGCTGCGGGCGGCCTTCTGGATCGCTTCCTCGATGGAGGCGATGACGATCTCCTTGTCGATGCCCTTCTCGCGGGCGACCGCGTCGGCGATCTGGAGCAGTTCGAGGCGGTTGGCGGAAATGCCGGTGGCCATGGTCTAAGTCCTTAGAACTCTAAAGGGTCAGTCGTTGTCGTTGCCGACGGAGTTGATGTCGTCCTGGGCGATGCGGGCGGCGCGCTGTTCGGCGCCGACCTTCATCAGCTGGTCGTTGAGGACCAGCTTGGCCTCCAGGATCCAGTCGAACGGGATGTAGAGGGTGGTGTCGGCGTCGCCCTCGACGTTGATGCCGACCTGGCCATCCTCGACCCCGGCCAGCTCGCCCTTGAACCGCTTGCGGCCCTCGGCGATGCGGTCGAGTTCGATGCGGGCCTCGTAGCCTTCCCAGGTCTCGAAGTCCTTCAGGCGGGTCAGCGGCCGGTCGATGCCGGGGCTGGAGACTTCCAGGGTGTATTCGCCGGTGATCGGGTCGGCGGCGTCCATGACCTCGGAGATGGCGCGCGACAGGCGGGCGCAGTCCTCGACGACCATCTCGCCGTCGGGGCGCTCGGCCATGATCTGCAGCCGGCGGGTCTGGCCGCCCATCAGGCGCAGGCGCACGATCGCGTACCCGGCGGCTTCCGCCACGGGGTCGAGCAGCTCGATCAGGCCGCGATCCTCATTCGTGCGTGCGCGCAAAGTGCGCCTCTCCCGAAAGTCGTCCAAAAACCCAAAACAAAAGCGGCGCCCCGGAGGACGCCGCTCGAATGCGCTATCCAGCGCGTTCAAACGATGTGGAGGCTCATATAGACCCTCCCTCGCTGGTTGTCAGCCCCCCAACAACGCGGGGCTGGGCGCTAGCCGAAATTGACCGGCGGCAGACGGCCCTTGCGGCGCGCCGCCTTGGCCGCGCCGGAGACGGCGTCATAGACCCCGCCGCCGATGCTGCCCGCGATCACGGGCGCCAGACCATGCACCGCCAGCCAGGCGTAGACGGCGCCGTCGGCCTTGGCGATGTCCATGAGCTGGGCCCAGAAGGCCTCGATGGGAAAGAGGCCGAACAGGGTGGCGACCAGCGGCGATCCGCCGCCGAACTTCCAGGCCAGGCCGCTGGCCAGCAGGAAGAGCAGACCGCCGAAGCCGCCGGCTCCGACCGGGGCGGTGCGCCGGCCCATCAGGCCAAACAGCAGCAACCCAAGCCCCAGGAAGACCAGGGCGCCGGGCGCCGCCGCCGGCACGCCGGTCAGCCCCACCTGTCCCATGTCCATCAGATTGCCGGCCGACAGGTCGCCACGGCCTTCCCAGACCACCAGCACCAGTGAAATCACCAAAGCCCAGACGAGGGCGCCGAGGATCCACCCCAGCGCCATGCGCACACCCCTGATCATGTCTTCCTCCCTCGCCCACGTTTCTCGGGACGATTTCATTCACCATGACCGGGTTTTCGGCACGGTCAATGCTGAGACACGCGCGGGGCGAGCCGCAATTCCCGTGAGGCTCACGCAGTGTTGTGGGCGAAGGCGATCACATGGCCGTCAAGGTCGCGGACCTCGAACTCCCGGGTCCGATAGGGGGTGTCGCAGGGCGGGCTGGCGATGTCGGCGC
Source organism: Caulobacter sp. GW821-FHT11A05 (assembly GCF_058809015.1). Classification (NCBI taxonomy): domain Bacteria; kingdom Pseudomonadati; phylum Pseudomonadota; class Alphaproteobacteria; order Caulobacterales; family Caulobacteraceae; genus Caulobacter; species Caulobacter sp. GW821-FHT11A05. The sequence continues at coordinate 4,500 of NZ_JBXASF010000026.1, forward strand.
CGCGCGAGACCAGTTCGGCGTGCAAGGCGTCGGCGTCCTGGACCCAGACATGGGCGTCCCAGATGCCCGGCTTGTAGTCGCGATTAGGGCCCGGTGTCGGCTGGCTGGCGGCGTCCTGCAGCATGAACTCGACCCCGCCCCGCGTGAGAAAGGCCATGCGCGGCGGATCGCCCAGCACCCCGCCGACCGCGAACCCCAGCCGGTCGCGCCAGTAGGGGATCGAGGCCGCCAGATCGGCGACCACCAGCACCGGAAAGACGCTCCAGGTTTCGGTCATCGGCCTGCTCCGTAGCTGGCCGGACAATACTGGGCGACCAGGGCCACCGGAACCCTGATTGCCCGCCGCCCTTCAGCAGCTGCCGCGCGGCGACGGAGGAGTCGCCCGGGAAGCCGCCGGCGCCGCCGATCCGCTTGACTTTGGCCATGGCGCATCTCCCTCTGCGCGCCGGTATTCTGCGCCCCTTGCCTCTGGGTCCGCCCACCCCTGTTCCGACCACCCCGACGAAAGTCGGGGCCCAGGGTCCACTCTCGGATGAGGTGCGGCGCTGATCAGCGCTAGCCTGTCTTCTGGTTTGCCAGCTGGGCCCCGACTTTCGTCGGGGTGGTCGGTGGAAGGAAGGCGAGCGCGATTTGCTTGCCGCCACGATAACCTCCTACGCTTTCCCTCGAAGGCCGCGACACGACGGCCGGGAGGAATGATGGGCAGCGAGAATCCGGTCCCTGAGGGCGTCGATCTCTCCGTCCTCGAAGCCTTCATGGACGGCAAGCGCCTGGGCTCGGGCCCGCTAGAGGACCTCACCGTCCTGACCGGCGGGACGCAGAACATCCTCCTGAAGTTCACCCGCTCAGGCCGCGACTACGTCCTGCGTCGCCCGCCGCCGAAGCGTCGCGCCAACTCCAACGAGACCATGCGCCGCGAGGCCCGGGTGCTGGCCGCCCTGGCCGGGTCGGACGTGCCGCATCCGGGGCTGATCGCCGCCAGTCCGGAAGAGACCATGGACGGGGCGGCCTTCTACCTGATGGAGCCAATCGACGGCTTCAATCCGACGGTCGGCCTGCCGCCGCTGCACGCCAACGACCCGGCCGTGCGGCGACGCATGGGCTTCGCCCTGGCCGACGGCATCATCGCGCTCGGCCGCGTCGATATCGCCGCCGTCGGACTGGAGACCCTGGGCAAGACCGATGGCTGGCTGGAGCGGCAGGTCCCGCGCTGGCGGGCGCAGTTCGAGAGCTATCGCGAGTTTCCGACCTGGACCGACGAGATTCCCGGCGTCGAAACGGTCGGCGCCTGGCTGGACGCCCATCGCCCGGCGTCGTTCCGGCCCGGCCTGATCCACGGCGACTACCACCTGGCCAATGTCATGTACCGCCATGACAGCGGCGAGCTGGCCGCCATCGTCGACTGGGAGCTGGCCAGCACCGGCGATCCGCTGCTCGACCTCGGCTGGCTGATGGCCATGTGGCCCGAGCCCGGCCAGGACCTGACGCCGGTTACCCCCTGGGAGGGCTTTCCGACGATCGGCGAGGTCATCGACCACTATGGCAGGGGCAGCGACCGGGATCTGAGCCACATCCGCTGGTACGGGGTTCTCGCCTGCTACAAGCTCGGCATCATCCTGGAAGGCAGTCACGCCCGGGCCGGCGCGGGTCTGGCGCCCAAGGCCATCGGCGACCGCCTGCACGCCTCAACCCTCAACCTCTTCCAGCGCGCCCTGCGCTGGATTGACGAAACCTCTTAGGCTCGCACGAAGTCCAGCCACACCGGCGGGATGTCGCCGAGCTTCTTTTCTTCGTAGCGGGTGGTCAGGTGATCGGCCGGCGGGACACGCCAGTCGTCGGCCTTGTCGGCCGGCCAGGCGAAGAGGCCGCTGTTCAGGACGCGTTCAAGCGTCCAGTCGGCGTAGTCGGCCCAGTCGGTGGCGAAGCGGAACTTGCCGCCAGGCTTCAGCACCCGGTGGGCCTCGGCCAGGAACTCAGGATTCACCAGCCGGCGCTTGTTATGCCGCGCCTTCTGCCAGGGGTCTGGGAAGAGGACGAACAGGCGGTCGACGCTGCCGTCCGGCAGGTGGGCCAGCACCTCGCGGCCGTCGCCGGGGTGGATGCGGGCGTTGCTGGCCCCCGCTTCGTCGAGGTGGCGCAGGGCGCTGGCGACGCCGTTCTGGAAGGGCTCGGCCCCGATGATCAGCAGGTCCGGGTTCCGCGCCGCCTGCCCGGCCAGGTGCTCGCCGCCGCCGAAGCCGATCTCGACCCAGACCGCCGTGGCGTCGGGCTTCAGGGTTTGGGGATCGAAGGCGGCGTCCGGCACGGCGATGGACGGCAACAGGCTGTCGAACAGCGCCGCCTGCCGCGCCTTGATCGGCCGCGACTTGATGCGCCCGAAGGAGCGCAGGGGGCCGTGAGGTTGCTGGGGCTTGGGCATGGGAGGCGGCCTTTACCGCCTCCGCGCCGTGGGCGGAAGGCTAGAAGGCCTTTTGCAGTTCCGGGACCAGGTCGATCTTTTCCCAGCTGAAGCCGCCCTCGTTGTCCGGCTGGCGGCCGAAGTGGCCGTAAGCCGTGGTGCGGGCGTAGATCGGCTTGTTGAGCTGCAGGGTCTTGCGGATGCCGGCCGGGGTGCCGCCGCCGATGAAGTCGGGCAGCAGTTTTTCCAGCTGGGCCGGATCGACCTCGCCGGTGCCGTGGGTGTCGACGTAGAAGCTCAGCGGCCGGGCGACGCCGATCGCGTAGCTGATCTGGATGGTGCACTTCTTGGCCAGACCCGCCGCCACGACGTTCTTGGCCAGGTAGCGGCAGGCGTAGGCGGCCGAGCGGTCGACCTTGGTCGGATCCTTGCCGGAGAAGGCGCCGCCGCCGTGCGGGGCCGCGCCGCCGTAGGTGTCGACGATGATCTTGCGGCCGGTCAGGCCGCAGTCGCCGTCTGGCCCGCCGATCAGGAACTTGCCGGTCGGGTTGATGTGCCACTTGGTCTTCTTGGTGATCAGGCCGTCGGCGAAGAGGGGCAGGATGTAGGGGCGCAGGGCGCCCAGCAGCCGCTTCGACGTCGGGGCGCCGCCGTCCATCTTCTTGCCGTGCTGGTGGGAGACGACGATCTCCTCAACATGCACCGGCCGGTCGTTCTCGTAGCGCAGGGTGACCTGGCTCTTGGCGTCGGGCTCGAGGAAGGGCAGCTCGCCGCTGTGCCGCAGCTCGGCCAGGCGGCGCAGGATGTTGTGGCTGTACTGCAGGGTGGCCGGCATGAACTCCGGTGTGTCGTCGGTGGCGTAGCCGAACATGATGCCCTGGTCGCCGGCCCCCTCGTCCTTGTTCTCGCCGGCGTCGACGCCTTGCGCGATATGGTCGGACTGGGCGTGCAGGAAGCACTGGTACTTGGCCTTTTCCCAGTGGAAGCCCTTCTGGGCGTAGCCGATGTCCTTGATCGCGGCGCGAACCTTGGGCTCGAGCGAGGCGATCAGCGCCTTGTTGCGCTCCTTGTTCTCGGACTTGGAGGCGCCGGGCTTGGCGGCGCGGATCTCGCCGGCCAGCACGATGCGGTTGGTGGTCACCAGGGTCTCGCAGGCCACCCGGGCTTCGGGCTCCTCGGCCAGGAAGGCGTCGACGACGGTGTCGCTGATGCGGTCGGCGACCTTGTCGGGGTGCCCTTCGGACACGCTTTCGCTGGTGAAGATGTAGTTCTGACGGCTCACGGAAGGCTCCCGGTTCAACGCGAGGGACCATATAAAGGTATCTTTATATCCGCAAGCTCGCTTCTAGTCCGTCATCCTCGCACTTGTTGCGAGGACCCATCCCCGCGAGCGGATGCGGGAGCGCGCGGACAGAGCGGCGCCGCCTTGCAACCGTTCGAGATCATGGGTCCTCGCAACAAGTGCGAGGATGACGGGCGCTGAGCGCTAAGCGTCCTCGCCGTCCGTGTCTTCGACCATGCTGCGGACCAGCTCGACGATCCGCTTGCGCAGCCGGGGGCTTTTCAGGCGCGAGAACAGCTCGGCCAGCTCCAGCCCCTCGCTCGACATCAGGAAGGCGTTGACGAACTTCTCCGAGGCCGGCTCGGCCTCGCCGCCGCCGGTCTTCAGCGAGGAGGGGTCGGCCAGGCCCTCGAAGAAGTATTCGGTGCCGGTCTGCAGGGCGACGGCGATCTCGTACAGCTTGGAGGCCGACACCCGGTTGGCGCCGCGCTCGTACTTCTGGACCTGCTGGAAGGTCAGGCCGAGATCGTCGGCCAGACGCTCCTGGGTCACCCCCATGGCCTTGCGCCGCTGTCTGACCCTCCGGCCGACATGGACGTCGATCGGATTGGGCGAACGGCTAGCGTCGTCAGTCATTGAAGGAAGCGCCCCGATAAGAAACACACATCAGCCGTCAGGCGGCGGACGGCATATTGGGGAGGTTTTTCAGACGTCGCCAGTGAAAGACCGCTGTTACGGTCAGGCCTGCAATTATGAATATCAGTAACGGAAGGTCGCCCAACCTGCGGTAGGGAGTTTCGACTACTCTAGGTGGCAGTTTGACATCGACCACAGCCTGAGCGCCTTGTTCGATGCGGCTGGAGGGAATCACCCGGCCGTAAGCGTCAACCATCGCCGACACCCCCGTCGGGGTGGCGCGGGCCATCGGGACCCCTTCCTCGATGGCCCGGTAGCTGGCCAGGTTGAGGTGTTGCAGGGGGCCACTGGTGGCCCCGAACCAGGCGTCGTTGGAGACGTTGACGATCAGGTCGGGGGCCTTGCCGGAGCGTTTCGCGCCCTCACGGGTGAAGCCCGGATAGAGGCTTTCGTAGCAGATCAGCGGCTGCAGCACCGGCAGGCCCGGAATGGCCAGCGGGGCCGGCCGCTTGCCGGGCGCGAAGCCGTCGCCGATCTGCACCAGGTTCTTGACCCCCAGCGGCGACAGCAGGCTGTCGAGCGGCAGGTATTCGCCGAACGGCACCAGCCGGAACTTGTCGTAGCGGCCAAGCTGGACGAGGTCGCCCTCCTGGCGGCGCAGGACCAGCAGGCTGTTGAAATAGCGCGGCGCGTCCGGCGTTCCCTCGACCCGGGCGACGCCCACCAGCAGCACCTGACCCGGCGCCAGCGCCTCGATGATGGCCGCCCGCGTCCAGGTCCCCTCGGCGAGGTAGTCCTCGGCCAGGGCCGGCACCGCGCCTTCCGGCCAGATGACGATGTCGGGGACCCGGCCGTCTTTTGACGGCAGGCGAGTCAGCGACAGGTACTTCCCCATGATCCGGCTGAAGGATTGCGGATCGTACTTGGCCTCCTGGGGCACGTTGGGCTGGACGATGCGGACCACAGGACCTGGCGGCTGAGCCCAGGTTACTGTGAACAGAAACGCGCCGTAGCCGACCATTACCATCAGCAGAACGGCCGCCGCCCCGCAGGCGATCATCGCCGGTCGGCGCGGCGCCTTCCAGAGCAGGGCCGGTGCGGCCGCGATCCCGACGGTGAGGACGGTGAGGCCATAGGCGCCGACCACCGAGGCCGACTGCGAGATCAGCGAACCCGCCCGCCAGGTCTCGCCGGGCAGGTTCCAGGGAAACCCCGTCAGGATATGGCCGCGCAGCCATTCGGCCGCCCCGAAGGCGGCGGCGAAGACGATGACCCGCCAGGGCCCCGTGACCCGGCTGGCCCGGTAGAGCAGCGCCGCCAGGCCCCAGAACAGGGCGATGCCGCCGGCCATGAAGGTCACCGCGAAGGGGGCCATCCAGCCGTGGGCGGCGATGTCGACCAGGAAGGCCTCGGCCACCCACCAGGTGCCGATGGCGAAATAGGCGACGCCGGCCAGCCAGCCGCGCCAGAAGGCCGAACGCAGCGGCCGCTCCGGACTGGCGCCGTCGACCAGCAGCAGGATGACGCCGTAGCCGAGCAGCCCCGGCAGAAGCCCGAACGGCGGATGGGCCAGGGCCGCCGCCGCGCCGGCCGCCAGCGCGATCAGTCGCGTCTTCCAGGCCGGGGAGAGGCTCACACGGCTTCCTGGTGGCGCTGGGCGCGGCGCACCCGCACCCGCTTGACCCGCCGGATGTCGGCGTCAACGACCTCGAAGTCCCAGCCGCCGGGATGGGCGATCACCTCGCCGGCCTCGGGCACCCGGCCGGCCAGGGCGGTGACCAGGCCGCCGACCGTGTCGATGTCCTCTTCCAGCTCCTCCGGGGCCAGCCGGCCGACCTCGAGCGCCGCCTCCAGGTCCTCCAGGTCGGCGCGGGCGTCGACCTCGAACACCCCGCCGGGCCTGGCGACCACGCCGCTGACCTGGGCCTCGTCATGCTCGTCGTCAATCTCGCCGACCACCGCTTCCAGCAGGTCCTCGAGGGTGGCCAGGCCGCTGACCCCGCCGTGCTCGTCGATGACCAGCGCCAGATGCACCCGGCCCGCCTGCATCTTCTCCAGCAGGGTCGTGGCCGGCATGGCCTCTGGCACGTACAGCACCTCGCGCTTGAGCTTGCGGATCAGCGCCCCGGTGCTGGCTTTGCGGCCCTCGGCCAGCAGGCGGAAGATGTCCTTGATGTGGAGGACCCCGACCGGATCGTCGAGCGTCTCGCGATAGACCGGCAGGCGGCTGTGCTCGGTCTCGATGAAGCGGGCGACGACGTCGTCGAACGGGGTGTCGATCTCGATGGCCTGGATGTCGGCCCGCGGCGTCATCACGTCGCCGACGTCGAGTTGGGCGAACTCTCGGGCGTGCTGGGCCAGCTCATTGGCGGCCGGCGCGTCAGGGGAACCGGGCTCGTCGCTCTCGCCGAAGGCGCGCAGCACCTGGCGCAGCATGCCGCCCAGCCCCCCGCGACTTCGCTGGGGAGGGTCGGACGGGGGCGGGTCTTGATCGCTGTCGGTCATCTAGCTCTGTTCGGACGCGTAGGGGTCGGAAACGCCCAGAGAGGCCAGCACGCGCCGCTCCAGGTCCTCCATCGCTTCCGCCTCATCATCGGTCTGGTGGTCGTATCCCGCAAGATGCAGCACGCCATGCACCGTCAGGTGGCTCAGATGGTCGGCCAGGGACTTGCCCTGCTCGGCCGCCTCCCGGGCGCAGACGCCGTAGGCCAGGGCGATATCGCCGAGCAGGTTCTCGGGGTTCGGCGGGGCCGGGAAGGAGAGGACGTTGGTCGGGCCGGGCTTGTCGCGGAACTGCTGGTTGAGCTCGGCGACGGAGGCGTCGTCCGTCAGCAGGACCACGACACCCAGTACCTTCCCCTCTGGGGGAGGGGGGAGGAACTGGAGCGTAGCCACAGCCGCGCGGGTCACAAGCGCTTCAACGTCCGCCACCGCGTTCCAGGCCGGGTCTTCAACCTCGACCTCTATCTCCGACCCGCTCATCAGCCGCGCTTGGCCGCGTCTTCGTCGTAGGCCTTGACGATGCGGGCGACCATCGGGTGGCGGACCACGTCGGCGGCCGTGAAGCGGGTCAGGGCGACGCCCTCGACGCCCTCCAGGATGGCCACGGCATGGGCCAGGCCGGAGTCGCGGGGATTGACCAGGTCGATCTGACTGGGATCGCCGGTCACCGCCATGCGACTGCCCTCGCCCATGCGGGTCAGGACCATCTTCATCTGCAGACGCGAGGTGTTCTGGGCCTCGTCGACGATGATGAAGGCGTGGCTGAGGGTGCGGCCGCGCATGAAGGCGATCGGCGCGACCTCGATCTCGCCCTTCTCGCGCCGCTTGCGCAGCTGCTCGGCGCCCATGATCTGGATCAGGCTCTCCCAGACCGGGGCCATGTAGGGATCGACCTTCTCGGTCAGGTCGCCGGGCAGGAAGCCGAGTTTCTCGCCCGCCTCGACCGCCGGACGGGTGACGATCAGCCGGTCGATCTCACCGCGCATCAGCATGCCGGCCCCATGGGCCACGGCCAGGAAGGTCTTGCCGGTGCCGGCGGGACCCAGGCCAAAGACCAGGTCGTGGCGGCCCAGCATGTCCATGTACTGGGCCTGGGTCGCCGTCTTCGGCGACACCGGACCACGGCGGACGCCGCCCGGGGCGACGGGGCCTGCTTCGCCGGAGCGGGCCTGGCCCAGCGCCACACGCACGTCGGCCTCGGTGACCTCGGCCCCGGCGTCGGCCTGGGCGGCGAGGGAGGCGATGGCCCGTTTGGCGAGCGAGCGGGCGCGGGCGTCGCCGTCCACGGAGACGCCGCCGCCGGGGGTCTCGACGAGCACCTTGAAGGCGTCCTCGATGAGGGCGGCGTGGCGGCTGCCGGGACCGGCGACCGCGCGGGCGGCGACGTCGGACAGGGGCAGGAATTCAGGCGGACGACTCACGCGGGCTCCAGCGCTTGCACAAGCTCACCGGTGAGACTGCCCCGATGGCCGGTGACGATCCTGACCGGAACGATCTGGCCAACCAGATGATCCGGCCCGTCGAGGTGGACAGGCTGCAGATAGGGGCTGCGGCCGCCCAGCTGGCCGTCCTTGCGGCCGCGCTTTTCGATCAGCACGGGCAGCACCTTGCCGGCCTGGGCCTCGTTGAAGGCCTGCTGCTGCTGACCGAGCAGGGCGTTCAGCCGGGCCAGGCGTTCGTCCATGACCTCCTCGGCCACCTGGCCGGGCATGGCCGAGGCGGGCGTGCCGGGGCGGCGGCTGTATTTGAAGGAGAAGGCCGAGGCGTAGTTCACCTGCGCGACCAGATCGAGCGTCGCCTGGAAGTCGCGCTCCCGCTCGCCGGGGAAGCCGACGATGAAGTCGCCGCTCATGGCGATATCCGGCCGGGCGGCGCGGATGCGCTCGACCAGCTTCACGTAGCTCTCGGCCGTATGGTCGCGGTTCATGGCCTTGAGGATGCGGTCCGAGCCCGCCTGCACCGGCAGATGCAGGTAGGGCATCAGCTCCGGCAGCTCGCCATGGGCGGCGATCAGGGCTTCGTCCATGTCGCGCGGGTGGCTGGTGGTGTAGCGGATGCGGTCCAGCCCATCGATCTTGGCCAGCTGGCGGACCAGCGCCGCCAGGCCGCCCTCGGCCCCGTCGTAGGCGTTGACGTTCTGGCCCAGCAGGGTGACTTCGCGGACGCCTTTCTCGGCCAGACCGCGGGCCTCGGCGAGGATGGTGTCGGCGGGCCGCGACCACTCGGCGCCGCGGGTGTAGGGCACCACGCAGAAGGTGCAGAACTTGTCGCAGCCCTCCTGCACGGTGAGGAAGGCGGTGACGCCGCTGACGTGACGCGTCTCGGGCAGGGCGTCGAACTTTTCCTCCGGGGAAAATTCGGCGGCCAGGCCCTCGCCCTTGGCGCGGTGGGCGCGGGCGATCAGTTCGGGCAGCTGGTGATAGGCCTGCGGCCCGACCACCAGATCGACGGCCGGCTGGCGGCGCATGATCTCGGCGCCTTCCGCTTGAGCGACGCAGCCGGCCACGGCGATGGTCATGACGCCGTCGCCGCTCTCGGCCTTGCGGGCCTTCATCCGCTTGATCTGACCCAGTTCCGAATAGACCTTCTCGGTGGCCTTCTCGCGGATGTGGCAGGTGTTGAGGACGACGAGGTCGGCGCCCTCCGGGTCGTCGGTCATGCCATAGCCCAGCGGGCGCAGGACGTCGGCCATGCGCTCGCTGTCGTAGACGTTCATCTGACAGCCGTAGGTCTTGATGTAGAGGCGCTTCTGGGGCGCGGTGCTCGTCATGGCCGGGGTTATGGGGTCAGCAGCCCCAACTCGCAAGTTATCAGCCCTCCCTCCCCTTTATGGGGAGGGTGTCACGCGTAGCGTGACGGGTGGGGAAGTCGGATGCAGCGCGCTCTGTCACGTGAGTACCCCACCCTGCGCGCTTCGCGCGCTGTCCCTCCCCATAAAGGGGAGGGAGGAACCCGCGCAGCGCTACTGCGTCACCTTCTCGCTGTCTTCCAGCGGCAGGCCGTAGAGCTCCAGCCGGTGGTCGACCAGCCGATACCCCAGCTTGCGGGCGATCGCCTGCTGCAGCCGCTCGATCTCCTCGTCGACGAACTCGACGACCTGGCCGGTCTTCATGTCGATCAGGTGGTCGTGGTGGTGGTCGGGCGCCTCTTCGTAGCGCGAGCGGCCGTCGCGGAAGTCGTGGCGCTCGATGATGCCGGCCTCCTCGAACAGGCGCACCGTGCGATAGACGGTGGCGATCGAGATGTGCGGGTCGACGTCATGGGCGCGGCGGTACAGTTCCTCGACGTCCGGATGGTCGTTGGCCACCGACAGCACGCGGGCGATGACCCGGCGCTGGTCCGTCATGCGCATGCCTTTTTCGACGCAAAGCTTTTCAAGACGGTCCATGGGGCCTCCGGGCGAGTCGGGCGCAAGATAGTCACGCCGGGGCTAGCTGTTAAGGGAAAGCCGCATCACGAGGGCGTCGACGGGTGGAACGGCGTTTCCGCGCGCATAATAGCCCCGCCGCCGGCCCACCGTCTCGAAGCCGAAATCGCGATAGAGGCTCAAGGCCGGGACATTGTCGTCGGCCACCTCCAGGAACAGCGCCTCGGCCCCCAGGGCCAGGGCCTGGACCGCCGCCGCCTCGACCAGCCGCCGGGCCAGACCCTGCCGCCGCGCCGCCGGGGCCACGGCCAGGGTGACGATCTCTGCCTCCCCGGCCAGGGCGCGAGCGAGGATGAAGCCATGGGTCTCGGCGATCACGAAGGTCCCGGGGGTTTCGAGCAGGGAGGCGAACTCGGCCGCGCTCCAGCTGTGTTCGAAGGCGCTGGCGTGGACCAGGGCGAGGGTTTCGGGATCAGGCATCGCCTACCCCCTCAATCCGATCATCCCGACGAAAGTCGGGACCCAGTGTCCACCAGCGTGAGAGACGCGGGCTCTGATCAGAGCGGACCCGGATACCGCCTGCCAGCTGGGTCCCGACTTTCGTCGGGATGATCGGATTGAGGGGGAGGGTCATGCGTAAGGATCGATGCCCCCCGGCAGCTTGGCGTCCGGCGTGCGCAGGTAGAGCGGCCGCGCGGTCGGGATCGGTTCGCGCACCGCCGCCGCCAGCCGCGCCACCCAGGCCGGGTCGGGCCCGCCGGGGGTCTCGATGACGGCGCCGGGGATCATTCCATCCAGCAGGGGCGCGCCAGAGCCGACCAGGGTCACCGGTCCGTCGCCAGCCAGTTCGGCCAGCCGCGCCGCCGCCGTGCCAACCGCCAGCGCATCCGGGGCCATCAGCGGCGCGCCGTCGCGGAAGGCCTGCAGGTAGATCTGGCTGCGCCGGGCGTCGACCGCCGCGCAGACGAAGCCGCTCCGCCCCGCCGCCAGGGCCGGTAGCGAGCCGACCCCGACCAGCGGAACCGACAGGGCCGCGCCAAGTCCCTTGGCGAAGGCCAGCCCGACCCGCAGACCGGTGAACGAGCCCGGCCCCACCGTCGCGGCGATGCGGCTCAGCCCCTCGAACCCGAACGGGGCCATCATCGCGGCGACCATCGGGGCCAGCCGCTCCTGATGCCCCCGGCTCATCGGCTCGGAGACGCAGGCCAGCACCTCGTCCCCGTCCAGCAGGGCGGCGGAGCAGGCGTCCAGGCAGGTATCGACGGCGAGAATGCGCACCTGAGGGCCTAGCCCCGATTCCAGATCAGGCCGGTCAGGACGCCGTTGGCGGCGAGGAAGGCGGCCGAGGGCACGGCGTTGTCGGACACGCCGTCCTCCCACTTCCCGTGGGTTTCATAAACATAGGCCAGGCGTGGCTCGCCGGGACGTCGGCAGAAGATCTTGCCGGTGTCGTTCTCCCAGCCGGCCTTGCAGTCGCCCGGCTTGAAGCCGCTCTTGCTCCAGGGATCGCCCAGGCGCTCGCCGCGCGGTCCGACCACCGGTCCGCCGCGGGCCCAGACACCGTGCAGTCTTCCCTTGTCGTCGCTGATCCGCAGATCGAGGCCGTCATCGTCACGCACATCGAGGACGCCGAACGCCTCGCCTTCCCAGTTCTCCGTTCCCGGCTCGACCCGGGCGCCCGGGAAGAGCTTGGCCAGGGTCGCGCGGTCGTAGGGGGTGTCGGCGGTGATCGGCCCGATGCCGGTTTCGGAGGCGGTATAGGCCGGCTGGGCCGCGACGGCGTCGGCCGGAAGGGTCGCCTCGGTGGCGGCGGCGACCGGCGCGGTCGGCTTTTGCTCGGCGGGCTTGCCGCAGGCGGCGAGGGCGAGGAGCGACAGCAGGGCGAGGCGGCGGATCATGCGCCCACCCTAGAGCAGGGCGCGATTTGATGGAATCAAATCGCTTGCTCTAGCCTCTTCGTTGTCGCGCGTTTGCTCCGATAACCGGGCCCCACTTATCGGAACGCGCTCCGGCGGCTTCCACAGGCGGGTAAACCGGTCAGTCGCCGGCGGAATCGGCCGCCGCCAACGCCTCTTCGCCGGCCCCGGTGATCTCCCAGCCTTCGCGGCTGCGGGCGGCCAGGCCCAGTTCGGTCAGGGCCCGGGCGTCGGCGATGTTGATGAAGTCGACCGGCTTGCCGGCCCGCTTCAGGGCCAGGTTACGCAGGGCGATCAGCAGCCCCTCACTCAACGCCATCATTGGCCTCCGGACAGGGGATTGGGACGGGCCGCAGCCCGGCGGGCCATGGTGGTGTCGAGGATCTGGCGCAGGCGGTTGGCCTCGGCGCCAAGGTCGGTGACATCGCCCTCCAGCTGGGCGACGCGGCTCTTCAGGTAGGCGTTCTCACGCTGCAGGCGGGCCAGCTCCTCGCTCATGGCGCCTTGGCGGCCTGGGCCAGCTGGTTGCGGACCACCGCCTTCAGGAGGGCCGTGCGGTGCGGGCTGTTGCCGCCGGCGGCCAGTTCGGTGCGGGCGCCTTCCAGCACCTCGCCCCGGTGACGGCCGCCGAGCGCCCAGGCCTCGGCCCGGATCTCGGCGTTGCCGACGCTGCCTTCGCCCACCGAGTTGAGATAGCGCAGGAAACCGTTCACTTCGGACCGCGCGTCGAGCGCGGATCGCTGAGACCCGAGCCATTGGCGGGCCTGGGAACCCGCACGGCGCCGCTCGAGCGGCTGTCGGCGAGGAAATGGCGGGGCTTGGGGGGATTGCTGGACATGACGTCCTTTCAGGGCCGGGGGATTGGCGCGGCGCGCCGCAACCCTCAGCCCTTTGGATATAGGCGTTCCGGGCCGATAAAGCTTGTCTTATCGCGACCCCACCTTGCCGGAACAGGCGGGGCAGGCCGGGTCGGCGCCGACCCGCACCGTGCGGCTCTCGCCGGCCAGGCCGTCGTAGATCAGCAACCGGCCGGTCAGGGCCTCGCCGGCCCCGGTGAGCAGCTTGACCGCCTCAAGCGCCATCATCGCGCCGATGACCCCGGCCAGGGCTCCGACCACCCCGACCGCGACGCAGGTCTCGGCGTCCGGCGGGACCTCCGGCACCAGGCAGCGGTAGCAGGGCTGGCCCGCGAACACCCCCACCTGCCCGGTCCAGCGGCCGATGGCCCCGCTGACCAGCGGAACCTGCGCCGCCAGGCAGGCGTCGCTGACCAGCAGCCGGGTCTCGAAATTGTCGGTGCCGTCGAGCACCAGGTCATGGCCGGCGATCAGGCCGGCGACATTGGCCGCCGTCACCGCCGGGGCCGCCAGGACCGCCACATGCGGATTGAGCGCCGCCAGATGCTCGGCGGCCGCCGCCGTCTTGGCCCTTCCGACATCCTCGGTGGCGAACAGCACCTGGCGCTGCAGGTTGGACAGGCTGACCGTATCGTCGTCGCTCAAGGTGAGACGCCCCACCCCCGCCGCCGCCAGGTAGAGGGCGGCCGGGGCGCCCAGGCCGCCGGCCCCGACGATCAGCACCCGCGCGGCCTTGAGCTTCTGTTGTCCCGGCCCGCCGACCTCGCGCAGCACCAGATGGCGGGCGTACCGTTCGACCTCGCCCTCGCTGAACGCCACCTTGACCTCACTTCCGCCCATGGCCACATCGGAGCCATGCAACACAGCAACAGCTTCCCCGACTGGCACGGCACCACCATCCTCGCGGTCGCCAAGGACGGCAAGACCGTCATCGCCGGCGACGGTCAGGTGTCGATGGGCGCGACCGTGGTCAAGGGCTCGGCGAAGAAGGTCCGCAAGCTGGCCGGCGGCAAGGTCATCGCCGGCTTCGCCGGGGCTACCGCCGACGCCTTCACCCTGCTGGAGCGCCTCGAAGCCAAGCTGGAGCAGTATCCCGACCAGCTGGCCCGGGCCTGCGTCGACCTCGCCAAGGACTGGCGCACCGACCGTTATCTGCGCCGGCTGGAGGCCATGCTGATCGTCGCCGACAAGACCAGCATCTACACCGTCACCGGCGTCGGGGACGTGCTGGAGCCCGACCAGGGCGTGGCCGCCATCGGCTCCGGCGGAGGCTACGCCCTGGCCGCCGCCCGGGCCCTGCTCGACAGCGACCAGGACGCCGAGGCCATCGCCCGCAAGGCCATGGCCATCGCCGCCGACATCTGCGTCTACACCAACGGCTCACTGACGGTGGAAACCGTCTGAGGAGCCATGGCCTACAGTTTCACGCCGCTGACGAAGGGCGACCTGCCGCTGCTGGCCCGCTGGCTGGCCGCGCCGCACGTGCGTGAGTGGTGGGAGGACGACAGCGGTCCGGAGGAGGCCGAGGAAGCGCTGGCCGACGCCCATACCTGGCCCTTCCTGGTGCATCTGGACGGCCGCCCGATCGGCTACATCCAGGCCTACGACCCGCACGCCTGGCCCGGCCACCACTTCGAGGGTCAACCGCCCGGAACCCGCGGCGTCGACCAGTACATTGGCGAGGCGGAGCTGCTGAACCAGGGCCACGGCCCGGCCTTCGTGCGCCAGTTCTGCGACCGGCTCATTGCCGATGGCGCGCCGGTGGTGGTCACCGATCCCCATCCCGACAATGCCCGCGCCATCCGCGCCTACGAAAAGGCCGGCTTCGTCCGCTATGGCGGACCTGTCGACAGCGACTGGGGCGTCTGTCTGCTGATGGCCCGCCGCGCCTGACTGCGGCCCGACGAACCATATTCATCTTTAAGTTGCTTTTTGAACAATGCTACGCGAATTTGCGCCCATCCTGTGATGGAGGGGCTGATGTCGACGAGCGACCACGGGGGCGACCTGGCTAAGAAGGGGCGCCCCAACATCCTGTTGATCACCTGCGACCAGTACCGGTTCCCCCGGTTCTCCTACGGACCCGACCACGGCTTCGACCAGCCGCTGAAGGAGATCCTCGGCTTCCAGCCGCTGAGCCACCCGCACGCCAATCCCTACAAGAAGTTCTTCCCCGGCCTGCTTCGCCTGCGCGAGAACGCCGTCAACCTGCGCAACCACACCATCGCCGCCAGCGCCTGCACCCCCAGCCGGACGGTGATCTACACCGGCCAGTACGGCACCCGCACCGGCGTCACCCAGACCGACGGCCTGTTCAAGAACGGCGACTCCTCCAACTTCCCCTGGCTCGAGGCCGGCGGCATCCCCACCCTCGGGACCTGGATGCGCGAGGCAGGCTACAGCACCCACTATTTCGGCAAGTGGCACGTCTCCAACCCGCCCGAGCACAGCCTCAAACGCTACGGTTTCGACAACTGGGAGGAGTCCTATCCCGAGCCGCACGGGGCCCAGGCCAACAACCTGGGCGTCTACCGCGACGTCGGCTTCACCGACAGCGCCTGCACCTTCCTGCGCCGCCAGGGCCTGGCCAGCAATTACAACCGGGCCTACGCCTCGATGTCGGTCAATGACCCGTCGACCAGCGGGCCGGACGTCGACGACATCCCGCCCTGGCTGGCGGTGGTCTCCTTCACCAACCCGCACGACATCGCCACCTATCCCGGCGTCATCGGCCAGGCCCTGCCCGACCCCGACAACCGCTCGGGGACGCAAGGGGTGTTCGGCCCGCTGACGGTGCCGAACCAGGGCGACAAGACGCCGCCGCCGGTGGCCGGGACCCTGCAGGTGCCGCTCAACCCGCTCGATTTCCCGCAGGACTGCGCCCGGCCCTCGCCGAGCCAGAACGAGGACCTGTCGAGCAAGCCCAGCTGCCAGCATGAGGCGGCCTACAAGGTCGGCCTGGCCCTGGCCGCCAAGGGCGGCTTCAACATCGTCAGCGGCGTGACCGGCGCCTTCCCGAAGCTGCCCGGAACCAACGCCGAGGAAGCAGCCGTCGCCTTCGCCCTGAAGAGCAGCATTCCCCTGCAGCTGGCCGACGATCCGCAGAAGGGCGCCGCGCAGTTCATCCAGCTCTATGCCTGGCTGCATTCGGTGGTCGACCGCCACATCGACGCGGTGCTGACCGCGCTGGAGGAGTCGGGCCAGGCCGACAACACCATCGTCATCTTCCTGGCCGACCACGGCGAGTACGCCGCCGCCCACGGCATGATGCTGGAGAAGTGGCACACCGCCTACGCCGAGGCGCTGCATGTGCCGATGATCGTCCGCTTCCCGATCGTCCCGGGGGCCGACACCGAGGCGAAGAAGGACCACCAGGGGGTCTCCGACCCGGTGCAGTGCGACGCCCTGACCAGCCACATCGACATCCTGCCCACCGTGCTGGGCCTGGCCGGGGTGCATGAACACCGCCGCCACAAGATCAGCGCCGACCTGGCCCTCAGCCGTCCGGTCCCGCCCCTGCCCGGCGTCGACCTGTCGAGGCTGCTGGAACAGGCCGTCGCTGGCGGCCCGGTCGACGATGCGATCATCGAGCCCGACGGCGGGGTGCGCGAAGGCGTCCTCTTCATCACCGACGACGAGATCACCGCCCCCCTGCCGCCGTCGCGCACGGCCCAGGAGAAGCACTCTTACGAGGAGTTCGCCGTCTTCCAGGCGGTGGTCGAATCGGTCCGTACCGGCGCCGGCGGCAAGGGGCCGGTGCACCTGACCCCCGGCTCGATCAAGCAGCCCAACAACGTCCGCTGCGTGCGCACCAACACTCACAAGCTGGCCCGCTATTTCGACCCCTCCGGCAAACACCCGCAGGAATGGGAGATGTACGACCTGGTCGCCGACCCCAACGAGATGGAGAATCTGGTCGATGTGCGGGTCAGCCCGCCGACGGCGCGCTCGGACCTGCACGGGCCCAGGCGCGAAGAGGTGCAGAAGGACGCCGACCGGCTGGCGATCCTGCTGGCCCGGCTGGAGCGGCGCGACCTTTAGTGACCGCGCAGCTGCATTGAAATCTCGTCGTGGACCTTGCGTGTGATGGCGTAGGGCCAGATCAGGGCGACCCCGACACAGGAGATCACCGCCGCCAGCGGACCGTGCACCAGCACCAGCCGGATCAGGGCGTCCGGGTCGATGGCCACCAGCGGGTCGGCCTTGGGCGGCATGCCCATCAGGTCCAGGCCGATACCGGCCAGCAGCACCCCGACCCCGCTGGCCGCCTTGGCCGCGAAGGTGATGCCGGAGAAATACAGCCCCTCGCGCCGATGGCCGAAGCGCAGTTCGTGCTCGTCGGCGGCGTCGGCCATCATCGCCGGGAAGGCGACCAGCACCAGGCCGATGCCGACGCCGGCCACCACCATCATCGCCAGCAGAGGCGGAATGGCGGCCGCGCCCGACGGCCGGTAAAGGCCGCTGATCCACAGCAGCGGCGCGACCAGCCAGACCAGGTTCAGCATGGTGACGCCGATCACCACCACCGACCGCTTCTCGAACCAGCGCGCCAGGGCCGAGGCCGAAGCCACGCCGACCACCGTGCCGATCAGCAGCACGAAGGTCAGGCGCTGGATCTGGTCGGTGTCGATCTTCCAGACAAAGGTGTTGTGGTGCGCCCCTGTGGTGCCGTTGACCCCGATGGCCACCATGATCAGCAGGCAGGAGAGGAACAGGATCCGGAACGAGCGGTTGGAGAAGATCTCCGCCACCTCGCCGGGCAGGCGGCTGATCATCGACCGCTCGGTCGTCTCCGGTTGCGGCAGGCCCATGGCATAACGGCCGGCCCCGGCGCAGCACAGAAGCATGCAGACCGTCAGCAGCCCCGCCACCGACCAGCCAAGGGCCGGATAGGCGGCCAGCTTGAACAGGCCTTCCGGCGGCGTCAGATAGACGCTGTAGGCCAGGAAGATGACGACCACCGCCGACACCAGGCCGATCATGGTCCGCCAAACCACGACCCGCGACCGCTCCAGATAGCCATCCGACAGTTCGGCCCCGAGGGCGACATAGGGCACGTTGAACAGCGAGGTGGCGCCGCGGGCAATCAGCGAGGCCCCCAGCAGCCAGGCGAACAGCAGCGGTTCGCCCAGGTCCTTCGGCGGCGAGAAGATCAGGCCGAAGCCCAGCGCCACCAATGGGATGCTGAGCACCATCAGCGGCAGCCGCCGCCCGAACCGCGAGCGGATGTTGTCGGAGATCGAGCCGACCAGCGGGTCCATGATGGCGTCGAGGCAGAGGCTGAGGCCCACAGCGATGCCCGTCAGCACCCCGGAGAGGCCGAGGACCTGGGTGTAGTAGAAGAAGGTGAAGGGCAGGGCGACATCGAACCCGCCGCTCTGCACCGTCTGGCCGAGGCCATAGGCGAACTTGACGTGGTAGGGCGGCTTGAAGGCCGGGACCACCGTTTCCGCAGAACTCACGCGCATTCCCCCGACGTCTCGTTGAGGCGGAGGTTGGAGCCTTATCGGCGCCCGGCGCAATGATGACGTGGCGTCAAGGACAACGGATCGCGCTTCACCCCCGTTCAAACAAACGTTAGACTTCCCTCATGTCCGACGATCTCACCGAAGCCCAGACGGCCGACATCCCCGATGGCTACCGGATTCTCAACTGGACCCGGGGCTTCGGCCGCCAGATCGGGCCGCTGTACGAGAAGCATGACGCGGCCGGCGCCACCCTGGCCTTTCGGGTCGAGGAGCACCACACCAACGGCATGGCCAACTGCCACGGCGGCATGCTGATGAGCTTCGCCGACATGGCCTGGGGCCGGGTGATCTCGGTGGCCAAGAGCCACTACTGGGTGACGGTGCGGCTGACCTGCGATTTCCTGTCCGGCGGCAAGCTGGGCGACTGGATCGAGGGCCAGGCCGAGATGGTCGCGGAAGAGGACGACGTCTTCACCGTGCGCGGCCGCATCTGGTCGGGCGAGAGGCTGATCATGACCGGCGTCGGGGTGTTCAAGACCATCGGCCCGCGCCCGCCGCGGCCGGGCGAAAAAGCCTTCATCGAAGCCAAGGAGACCGAGGTGCTGCATGGCTGACGGCCACCCCATCTGGCCGGATGTTCCGCCGCCCCTCGCCCCCTATCACGGTGAAAAGCCGCCGGCCCCGGCCTGGTTCGACGCCGCCATCGCCCAGGCGCCGGAGCGCTCGACCTACGACGTTCAAGGCGCGGCCATCGAGCTCCTGACCTGGGGCGAGGTCGGCAAGCCCGGCGTTCTGCTGCTGCACGGCAACGGGGCCCATGCCGACTGGTGGAGCTTCATCGCCCCGTTGCTCAGCAGTGATTTCCGCGTCGCGGCGATCAGCTGGTCGGGCATGGGCGACAGCGACTGGCGGCCCAGGTACGACGCCGACATCTTCGCCGCCGAGATCCTGGGGGCCATCGAGGCGGCCCAGCTGGAGGCCGACGGCGGCAAGGCCCGGGTGGTCGGCCACAGCTTCGGCGGCTTCCCGGCCCTCTACTGCGCCGTCCACCACGCCGAGCGCCTGCGCGGGGTGGTGATGCTGGACTCGACCATCCATCCGCCCGAGCGGCAGTGGAACGGCCCGCCGCGTCGCAACGGCGTCAATAAGGTCTACCCCGACCTGCCCAGCGCCCTGGCCCGCTTCCGCCTGGCGCCGCCGCAGACCTGCGAGAACGACTATGTCGCCGACTGGATCGCCCGCCGGGCCCTGCGCCAGGCGCCGATGCCGGACGGGTCTGGTGTGGGCTGGACCTGGAAGTTCGACCCCGAGCTCTGGCACAATTTCACCATGCCGCCGCTGGGCGCCCTGCTTGCCCAAGTGAAATGCCCGCTGGCCATGGTCTGGGGCGAGCGGTCGAAGCTGATGTTCCCCGAGACGATGGACTTCATGCTGCGCGAACTGCCCGACGACATCGTCAAGTTCGCGATTCCGGACGCGGATCATCACGTGATGATCGACCAGCCCCTGGCCACGGCGGCGGCGCTGCGGGCGCTGCTGGCGGCGTGGCCGTAGGTTTTAAGGGTGGGCTCCTGCCCTAACCCATCCACCGTCACCCCAAGACTTGTTCTTGGGGCCCACGGCAGGTGTGTCGACGATCAGCGCATTGGAGGCGCGGCCGCGCCTCCAGCCTCAGGGCTAGCGGCGGCTGAACCGTGGGTCCCAAGAACAAGTCTTGGGATGACGACGGTGGGTGGTGGAGACTGTGGAGAATAATCGTCGCCAACTGGCGACACGACCGTCCTAGAACTTGAAGGTCGTTTCCAGGCGCACGCGGGGCGCCTCGTCCTTTTCGCCGTTGCGGCGAACAGGGTTGTCGCGTTCGGA
Source organism: Caulobacter sp. GW821-FHT11A05 (assembly GCF_058809015.1). Classification (NCBI taxonomy): domain Bacteria; kingdom Pseudomonadati; phylum Pseudomonadota; class Alphaproteobacteria; order Caulobacterales; family Caulobacteraceae; genus Caulobacter; species Caulobacter sp. GW821-FHT11A05. The sequence continues at coordinate 24,792 of NZ_JBXASF010000026.1, forward strand.
CGCGAGACCGACCGCGCCGCCGACGCGGAGCGACGGGGTCACCTTGAAGTAGGCGCCGGCTTCCAGGTCCTTGGCGTCGGCTTCGCGGCCGACCGGAGAACCCAGGCCCAGCTTGACGCCCCACTTGCCGGTCTTGGCGTCGAACTGAACGCTGCGATCGGCGCGGCCGGGGCCGAGACGGCTGTCCTGAAGGTTGAAATCGCCACGAACCCGGAAGTCCTCAGCCGGCTTCGGCTTGGTCACGTTCTGCGCATGCGCCATCCCGGCCGATCCAATCAGGACCAGCGCAGTCGCCGCCGCAATGTAACGCGCCTTGCTCATAATCGCCTTTTAAGACCTTCCGCCCCGCGCCGACCTCTATATCGCCCGGGGGCCGGGCCGTCAGCTCATTCCGCATCATATAAGCGATCACGGCGACTTTGGGTCAACGGCAAGCACAGACCAAGGATCGATTCCCACCTCGCCTGTGGCGGGAAGGTCACGAGATTCCCCGTTGGACCTTGTCTTGCCATGATGTAGACGCACCGAACAGAATATCTCCGTTTGCGGGGGCGCAGTCGGATTTGGAGCAAGATAGCATGCGGTTTGCGCGCGGGGCGTTCAGGTTGGGCGCGATTGTGATGTTGGCGGGCGCTTTGGCGGCCTGCGGCTCCGGCGGTCCCAAGACCGTCAAGGACGGCAACGGCGGCTTCCTGGGCATCGGCGGCAAGAAGGCGTCGAAGGGCACGGAAATCGGCGTCAACGGCTATCTGTGGCGCGCCGCCACCGACGTCATCAAGTTCATGCCCCTGGCTTCGGCCGACCCCTACGGCGGCGTGATCATCACCGACTGGTACACCGACGCGGCGACCCCCAACGAGCGCTTCAAGGTCACCGTCTACATCCTCGACACCCGCCTGCGCGCCGACGCCCTGAACGTCAGTGTCTTCAAGCAGGTCAACAGCGGTGGGACCTGGGTCGACGCCCCGACGGCGGCCCAGACCGAAGCCGACATGGAAAACGCCATCCTCGACCGGGCCCGCAAGCTGCGGCTCGCGAACCTCGGCGAAGAATAGGAAAGGGAGTGCGGCGCGCTCCTGCGCCGCACCTCTTGTTGCCGCGCGGGCGTCGCCCTAAGAACCGCGCATGGCACGCTATAACCCCAAGGAAACCGAGCCCCGGTGGCGTAAAGCCTGGGCCGACGCCGATGTGTTCCGCACGGCGGACGACGATCCGCGCCCGAAGTACTACATCCTCGAGATGTTCCCCTACCCGTCGGGGCGGATGCACATGGGCCATGTGCGCAACTACACGATGGGCGACGTGGTGGCGCGCTACAAGCGGGCCCAGGGCCATGCGGTGCTGCACCCGATGGGCTGGGACGCGTTCGGCATGCCGGCCGAGAACGCGGCCATGGAGCGCGGCGTCCATCCCAAGGGCTGGACCTACGACAACATCGCGGCGATGCGCGAACCGTTCAAGATTCTGGGCACCAGCATCGACTGGTCGCGCGAATTCGCCACCTGCGACCCGGAATATTACGGACAGCAACAAAGGTGGTTCCTGAAGCTGCTGCAGCGCGGCCTGGTCTATCGCCGCGAGGCGACGGTCAACTGGGATCCGGTCGACATGACCGTGCTGGCCAACGAGCAGGTCATCGACGGCCGCGGCTGGCGCTCCGACGCCATCGTCGAGAAGCGAAAGCTGACCCAGTGGTTCCTGCGCATCACCGACTATGCCGACGACCTGATCGACGGTTTGCAGACCCTGGACCGCTGGCCTGAGAAGGTCCGGATCATGCAGGAGAACTGGATCGGCCGCAGCCAGGGCCTGCGGATGACCTGGAAATTCGACGGTGCGCCTGAAGGTTTCGAGGACGGCCTGGAGGTCTACACCACCCGCCCCGACACCCTGTACGGGGCCAGCTTCCTTGCTATCGCCCCCGATCACCCGCTGGCCGAACAGCTGGCCGCCGATCCCAAGGTCGCCGACTTCATCAAGCTGTGCCGCGCCGGCGGGACCAGCGAGGCCGAGATCGAGGGGGCTGAGAAGCTGGGCCTGGATACCGGCCTGTCGGTCGTCCACCCCTTCGACCCCGACTGGAAGCTGCCGGTCTGGATCGCCAACTTCGTGCTGATGGATTATGGAACAGGAGCGATCTTCGGCTGCCCGGCCCATGACCAGCGCGACCTGGACTTCGCCCGCAAGTATGACCTGCCGGTCAAGCCGGTGGTGCTGCCAGGCGACGCCGATCCGGCCAGCTTCGAGGTCGCCTCGGAGGCCTATGTCGGTCCCGGCAAGATCTTCAACTCCGACTTCATGGACGGCATGACGGTGGAACAGGCCAAGGCCGCCGCCGTGGCCCGCGTCGAGGCCCAGGACCAGGGCAAGGGCGCCGTCGTCTATCGCCTGCGCGACTGGGGGGTTTCCCGCCAGCGCTACTGGGGCTGTCCGATCCCGATCATCCACTGCCAGTCCTGCGGCCCGGTCCCGGTGCCCGACGACCAGCTGCCGGTGGTCCTGCCCGAGGACGTCAGCTTCGACGTTCCCGGCAACCCGCTGCTGCGCCATCCGACCTGGAAGAACGTCAAATGTCCGTCCTGCGGCGCCGATGCGCAGCGCGAGACCGACACCCTGGACACCTTCGTGGACTCCAGCTGGTACTTCGCCCGCTTCGCCAATCCGCACGCCGCCACGCCCATCGACAAGGCCGCCGCCGACAAGTGGCTGGCCGTCGACCAGTACATCGGCGGCGTCGAACACGCCGTGCTGCACCTGCTGTACGCCCGTTTCATCACCCGTGCCCTGAAGGACGAGGGCATGCTGAGCGTGGCCGAACCCTTCGCCGGCCTGTTCACCCAAGGCATGGTCACCCACGAGACCTACAAGACGGCCGAGGGCGCCTTCGTCGAGCCGGCCTGCGTCGACTTCACCACCGAGGCCGGAGTGCGGATCGCCAAGGTCAAGGCGACCGGCGAGCCGCTGGCCATCGGCGACATCGAGAAGATGTCGAAGTCCAAGAAGAACGTCGTCGCCCCCGAGGAAATCTTCGACACCTACGGCGTCGACGCCGCCCGCCTGTTCGTGATGAGCGACAGCCCGCCGGAACGCGACGTCGAATGGACCAACGCCGGCGTCGAGGGCGCCGGCCGCTTCGTGCACCGGGTCTGGGCCGAGTTCGAGAACCAGCCGGCAAGCACGGCCCTGGCCTTCGACGACAGCGACGCGGCCGCCCTGACTTTGCGCCGCGCCACCCACAAGCTGATCGGCCCGGTCGGCGACTCCATCGAGCGCTTCCGGTTCAACAGTGGCGTCGCCAAGCTGTACGAGTTCCTGAACATCCTCAAAGCCCACCCGGCCGCCGGGGCCACCGCCGCCGTCCTCGCCGCCCGCCAGGAGGCCCTGGAGGTGCTGGCCCGGCTGATAAACCCCTTCACCCCCCACCTGGCCGAGGCCTGCTGGGAGAAGCTGGGCAAGGACGGCATGGTGGTGAACGCCGAATGGCCGAAAGCCGACGCCGCCCTGGCCGCCGACAGCGAGGTCACCCTGCCGGTGCAGATCAACGGCAAGCGGCGCGGCGAGCTCGTGGTCGCCAAGGGCGCCGATTCCAAGGCCGTCGAAGCCCTGGCGCTGGCGGACGCCGCCGTTTCGGTCCACCTTGCCGGCCTCACCGTTCGCAAGGTGATCGTGGTCCAGGACCGCATCATCAACATCGTGGCCAACTGATGCGCACACCCGTTCTGCTCGCCGTGCTTGGACTGCTCAGCCTTCCGCTGGGCGGTTGCGGCTTCACGCCCCTCTATGCGGCGCCCGGCGTCTCGCCGGGGCTGTCGGCGGTCGAGACCATCGCCCCGGAAGGCCGCACAGGCGCCCTGCTGCGCGAATCGCTCGACGACGCCCTGGCCCGCGATTCCCGGCCCGCCGAATGGCGCCTGGAGCTGACCCTCAAGGAAAGCCGCATCCCGCGCGGCCGCCGCACCGACGGGGTGGCCAGCCGCTACGAATATGTGGTCACCGCCAACTGGAAGCTGGTCTCCCGCGCCGACGGCTCCACGGCGACGCAAGGGATCAGCCAGGCCGAGGTCACCTTCGACCGCGCCGAACAGCCCTACGCCGCCATCGCCGCCCAGCAGGACGCGGAACAGAAGGTCGCCGACGAACTGGCCCGCAAGATCCAGATGGATCTGGCCGTGTGGATGCTGAAGCGGAACGGGTGAGCTTACCTCAACGCTGTCATCCTCCGGCGCCCGCAGGGCGACCGGGGGACCCAAGGCGGCTCTGGAAAGACTCCCGGCTATTGTCACGCGGAAAAATGGGTCCCCCGGATCGCTTCGCGGCCGGAGGATGACAGGGTAGAAGGGGCAGCAATGATCGTCTCCAAACGCCCCGACGTCGACCGCATCCTCAAGGGCCCGCCGGACACCATCCGCGCGGTCCTCCTCTACGGCAAAGACCGCGGCGGTGTGCGCGAGCGGGCCGACGGGCTGGCCAAACGCATCACCCCCGACCTCACCGACCCCTTCAACGTCGCCATGCTGACCGAGACCGACCTCGACCAGGCCGGCAAGCTGGAGGAGGAGCTCACCGCCCTCTCGATGATGGGCGGCCGGCGGCTGATCCGCGTACGGCTGACCGGCGAGCGGGCCGCGCCGGACAAGACCTGCGCCGAGGCCCTGACCGCCCATGCCGAGGGCCGGCTCAACCCCGACGCCTTCCTGATCGTCGAGGCCGGCGCCCTGGGCCGCGACTCGGCCCTGCGCAAGGCGGCTGAGAAGGCGCCCGCCGCCGCCGCCATCCCCTGCTACGAGGACGAACAGGGCGATGTCGCCCGCATGGCCCGCGAGGCCTTGGCCGCCGACAAGGTCAGCCTCGATTCGGCGGCGCTGGACCTCTTCGCTTCACGCATGCCCAAGGAGCGCGGCGTCGCCCGCCAGGAGATCGAGCGGCTGATCCTGTGGATCGGCCCCGGCAGCGGCCGGCAGGTCGGGGCCGTGGAGCTGGAGGAATTCCTCGGCGTCGAGCCCGAGGCCTCGCTGTTCGAGGCCGCCAATGACGCCTTCGGCGGCCGGCTGGGCGCCGCCCAGGCCGGCCTGGCCCGGGCCGCCGCCGAGGGCGAGGCCGGACCGCCGGCCGTGCGGGCCATGGGCATGCACCTGGCCAAGCTGCGCCGCACCCTGACCCTGGTCTCCAGCGGAGCCGGCCTGCCCGAGGCGGCCAAGGCCAGTGGTGTCTTCTGGAAGCAGGAGAAGGAATTCCTGCGCCAGGCCCGGGCCTGGACCCTGGCCCACATCGACGCCCTGCAGCCGGAGATCCTCGCCGCCGACAAGGCCTGCAAACAGACCGGCAGCCCCGACAGGCTGATCGCAGAGCGGTTGGCGCTGACCATCGCGGGTCGGGCGAGAAGGTTGGGGCTGTAGACGCCTCTCATCTCTCCCCGTCTACGCAGGGCAATCGCATAGGGCTGCGATGGAATGCTTGTGAGTTCGCCTCTGGGCTCCCTTCTCCCCTCGCGGGAGAAGGTGTCGGCGAAGCCGACGGATGAGGGGGCCCCCCGGCCTCCGACACAGCCTGTCGCCACCGCCTCTGCGCAGCTGAAAGACCTATCGACCCCTCATCCGGCCCTTCGGGCCACCTTCTCCCGCAAGGGGAGAAGGGACCTCTCACGGCGGCTGGCCCAATCTTGGCCACCTGTTTTCATATGCGATAGCCCTGCCGCTCGGGGGGTGCGCCTCTAGGGTTTGGGAACCGCGACCCGCGCCTTCAGGGGATAGGCGATGATCAGCACCAGGGGTTCGGCGCCCGTCTGGCGGATGCCGACGTCGGCGCCCTCGTAGAGATAGGCCGCCGTTCCCGCCTCGACGACCGCGTCCTTGCCGTCGGAGGTCACCACGCCGGCGCCCGAGATCACATAGTAGACCTCGTCGTGCCCCAGCACATGCAGGCCGATCGAGGCGCCCGGATGCAGGGTGCGCTTACGGAACTCGAAATTGCGGCCCGGCGCGGCGTCCGACATCCGGTAGGCGGTGCTCATCCCCACCCCCTTGTGCGGCGGGACCTCCTCCCGCGCCACATCGGCCTCGCGGACGATCACGGCAGGGGGGACGGCGGCCGGCGCGGCGGCCAGCAGGACGGCGATCAGGGGCGCGAGCAGGTTCATCGGAATACTCCGTCAATCAATGACACCGGTTTCCATACCCTGCCATCATTGACCCCGACGGCCAACCGCTTCAAGCAGCGGCGGCATGCAGCTGCCCGTCGATCCGCAGAAATACCTCGCCTTCCTGGGTGTCATGGCGGTGATGGCGATCACCCCGGGGCCGGCCAACCTGTTCGCCATCGCCACCGGCATGCACCGGGGTCGCGCGGCCGTGATCCGCGGCGTGGCGGGGATGAGCTGCGCCACCCTGGTCTGGTTCGTCGGCGCGGCCCTGGGCCTCAGCGCCCTGCTCGCCGCCTTCCCCCGGGTCTTCCAGGTCCTGACCTGGGCGGGGGCGGCCTATGTCGCCTGGCTGGGCCTGTCCTCCATCCTCTCGGGGGTCCGCAACGATCCGGACGCCGAGACGCCGGCGACCCACCTGGAGCGCTCGGCCTTCCGCGACGGCTTCGCCGTGCAGCTGTCCAACCCCAAGGCCCTGCTGTTCTTCACCGCCGTCCTGCCGCCCTTCGTCGATGTCGCCCGGCCGATGCCGGCGCAGATGAGCCTGTTCGCCGCCGCCACCCTCGGCATGGACATGATCACCATGACTGCGTACGGCCTCGGCGGCGCGGCCCTGGCGGTGTTCATGACCCGGCCGAGCTTCCGCCGCCTGTTCCGTTTCCTGGTCGGCGGCCTGCTGATCGGCGCGGCGGCGATGATCTTGATACGAGGTTAGTCAGCCGCTTGGGCGACAACTTATGCAAAAACTGTAATCTACCGACCCCCGAGCTGCATCATCCCAACCGCGACTGATTATTTTAGCTCTTGAGCGCTTGTCGGGGTGCGAGCGGGTCGGGTAGTCGGTGCCCACCGTCAGAATGGCAGCCGTAGCGGACTCCTTGGCGGCTCCCAGTCGCCGCAATGCCTGGCCGCTCCAGTAGTCAGCATTGAACTCGCTCTGATGACTGTCTGACGAAAAGCCGGCAATATGGTGCCCGACTTCGTGGGCGATCACCTGAATGGCGGCCCACTGGGTCCCAGTTTGACGGTTTAGAGTCTCCAAAAACTCCACGTCGATAAGCAGCGCCTTGCGGCCACCCGCCACTGTAGCGGATGCATTGTTTTCTTGCTTGGTGATGTAGATATCAAAGTCAACCGCGAAGGAGAGGCTAGACATAATCTGGCCAACAACTTGAGGAATACCCGAAGGGTCATTGTTTCTTCGGGCGCGGCGAGCCACGTAGTCGTGCGGTGTGTCGCTCCATCCGTGGTTCAGACTATACTCGCAGAAGGGTCGAGCCGATTTCGCGGACGCTTCGCCGGAAATCGCCAGCCCGGCAGCGGCTCCGAGGATAAGGCCCCGGCGTGTGTGACATGAACAGTTCACCGGATTACCTCGGCCTGAAGCCCTTGGGCGTGGTCGGTATTTTGATCCGTACAGTCTGATCCTCGTCGTCGATTTCGATGTCCTCAATATCCTCTTCATCCATCTCCGGTGGCTGTCCTCCCCCACCTCGCTGGACATCAACCCCCCCGGCTGAACCACCAGAGGACGAGCAAGCCTGAACTATCTGTCCATACCAGCCGTTTACCATGTTGGCTTGGCCCATATACCAGTAATTGAGCTGCTGAAGAAAAGACTGTTGACAGTATCCATTCATTCCACAACGCTGTGGAATTCCGTAGTAGTACTCGTTATTTGCGATCTGGTTTACTTGTCCGACATATTGCTGGAGCTGATTTATTGCAACTTGGCAATTTACTGACGCCTGGGCCAAGGCGGCCGTCGCCGTGAACGCGAAAACTGAAGCGGCTGCGGCGCAAATGACGCTTCTGGCCACTTTCCGGGCCGAATTTTTCGGTACTTGGTTCACTTTCGCCCCCAATCTGCAAAGATGCGACCATTAAGAACGACGTTATCAGAATGTCGATGCAATTTCTACTCAGCGTTGCGCCCCTTTGAAGGGTAGTTGCGCAACTCGGGACGATCTGATGGCGTTACCTTCGGGGACGCCGTCGGTCATGAGAACCGCAAGGATTAGGAGACCCGGGATGACATTCGCTAAGGCCGCAGCGATTGCAACGTTGCTGGGATTGAGCGGCCTCGCAGCCTGCGCCACCGCCACGCCATACCAGCCCAACGTCCGGGGCAGTTCCGTCTCCGGCGGCTACACCGACCAGCGCATCACCAGCAACCGCTTCAAGGTCAGCTTCTCGGGCAACAGCCTGACCTCCCGCGACACCGTCGAGCGCTACCTGCTGTACCGCGCCGCCGAGCTGACCCTGGCCGAGGGCTACGACGGCTTCGTCATGGCCGGCCGCGAGGTCAACCGCGACAGCCGCACCTACTACGACCCGCCTCCCGGCGGCCGCTTCGGCTACGGCTACTGGCGGCCCAGCTGGCGCTACTTCGGGCCCCGCTATGGCTGGCGCGCCTGGGATCCCTGGTACAGCAACCGCTTCTGGGCCGACGAGATGGATATGCGGACCGTCACCCGGTTCGAGGCCAACGCCGAGATCGTCATGTACCGAGGCGCCTCGCCCTCGCCGGCCGCCGAGAGCTTCAACGCCCGCGAAGTGGTCGCCAACCTCGGGCCGGGCATCGTGCGGCCGGAAGACGTCCGGAACTGATCCCCCCACGGCCGTCATCCCGGAAAGCGCGCAGCGCTTATCCGGGACCTAGGGGCCGCAGCGCCCGGCCGCAAAGCCGCGTTTGATAGCGAGATCACGCACCCCCTGGGTCCCGGATAGCCCGCTTCGCGGCCTTCCGGGATGACGGAGGGTGGGTTACCGCGGGGCCATCCGGATGGCCCCGTCCAAACGGACGTCCTCGCCGTTGAAGTAGCCATTGGTGATCATCTGCAGCGCCAGCTGGGCGTACTCCTCGGCATGGCCGAGGCGCTTGGGGAAGGGCACCGAGGCCGCCAGGGCGGCCTTCACCGCTTCCGGGGCGGCGTTCATCAGCGGGGTGTTGAAGATGCCCGGCAGGATGGTGTTGACGCGGATGCCCTCGCTCATCAGGTCGCGGGCGATCGGCAGGGTCATGCCGACGACGCCGCCCTTGGAGGCCGAATAGGCCGCCTGGCCCATCTGGCCGTCCTCGGCCGCGACGCTGGCGGTGTTGACGATGGCGCCGCGCTCGCCGTCTTCCAGCGGCTCCAGGGTCAGCATGCCGGCCGCCGACTTGGCGATGCAGCGGAAGGTGCCGATCAGGTTGATCTGGATGATCATGTCGAAGTGGGCCAGCGGGAAGTGCTTGATCTCGCCGGTGGTCTTGTCGCGGCTGGCGGTCTTGGCGGCGTTGCCGGTGCCGGCGCAGTTGACCAGGATCCGCTCCTGGCCGTTGGCGGCGCGGGCCTTTTCGAAGCCGGCGTCGACCTCGGCGTCGCTGGTGACGTTGACGGCGCAGAAGGTCACCCCCAGTTCCTTCTCCAGGGCCGCGCCGCGGTCCGACTGGCGATCGAGGTCGAAGATGGCCACTTTCACACCCTGGGCGACCAGGGCGCGCACCGTGGCTTCGCCGAGGCCGGAGGCGCCGCCGGTGACAACGGCGGAAATGGAACTATCGAGTTTCATGGACGTCTCCCATCGAGATCGTGTTGAATGCTGTTTCGAAAAGAGGGTTTAGCCCCGTGAGCGCGAAAGCCAAGCCGTCACCCGACGTCAAGCCGGGCGAGATTCTTGATCCATCGAAGGCGCTGGTCCCCGAGACCCTGCGCGTCAACGAGGTGCGGGTGCGCGAGGGCTTCTGGCCCAAGGTCCGCCGGGTCGCCGCCAGGGTCCCCTTCCTCGACGACGTGCTGAGCGTCTGGTGGTGCGCCCGCGACCCGGAGACCCCGCTGGCCGCCAAGGGCCTGATGATGGCCGCCCTGGCCTATTTCGTCCTGCCCACCGACGTCATCCCCGACGTCCTGGCCGGCGTCGGCTTCACCGACGACGCGGCGGTGATCGCGGCCTTGCTGGCCGTGGTGGGGAAGAATGTGAAGGCCAGGCACCGCGAGGCGGCGCGCAGGTTCCTCAATCCGGACGGCGGCTGAACACTCAAATCCTTGACGTCGGCGCCCCGTCGCCCTCTCCTCCCCCTATCGGGGCTGGAGCAGGGGCATGGTCTTCAACGGCGGCACACTCGCGCTCCTCGTCTCCCTGGCGGCCGGGCTGGCCTACGGTTTCGTCCTGGCGGGACGGCCGCCGTCGGCGGTGCGGACCATCGTCAAGGTGATGGCCGTCGGGGCCCTGGCCCTGTTCGGCCTCTACATGTGGCTCGGCGACGCCAGCCTGACCCAGGACGCCGCCGACCCCCGCTTCGCCGCCTTCCTGAAGAGCACCCGCTGGATCGGCGGGGCGGCGGCCGTCGGCCTGACCCTCTGCGCCATCGGCGATGGCTTCCTGGCCGGGGACCCGAAGCGCTGGCTGCTGCCGGGGCTGGTCGCCTTCCTGCTCGGCCACGTCGCCTATGTGGCCATGTTCCTGATGCCGGTCCCCGCCCCCTGGGGCGAGCCGACGCTCGGTGTGCCCGGCTGGATCGTCGCCGGCTTCGTGGTCGCCGCCGTCCTGTGGATGCTGCGCTGGCTGTGGCCGGCGCTCGGCGACATGCGCTGGCCGGTCGTGGCCTACGCCGTGGTGATCGGCGCCATGGTCGTCGCCAGCCTGACGGTTTCGCAGCAGGGGGCGCATCTGGCCGTGGCCGCCCTGCTGTTCATGGCCTCCGACGCCATCCTCGCCGCCGACATGTTCAAGGGCTTCAAGGTCTTCGGCTCAACCCGCCTGACCGCCTGGGCCGTCTGGTTCCTCTACTTCGGCGCCCAGCTGCTGTTCGCCGAGCGATTCCTCTCCCTGTGGATCACCTCGCGGCTCTGAAACGCCCGCCCGCCGGGCCTTCCGGCAATATGTCTAGACATATTCATCGGCTCTGAGGGCCTCTGCCGAGGCATGACCAGAGGCTCGGCCGGCGGCGTAGGTCGCCGCGCAGCGCTTTCGACCTGCAAACCCCGCCAATCGACCTACGCCGGACCCACGCGCAAGGCGACATTCCCAGGCAGCGAACCCACGCCAAAGCCAACAGGACAAGGGGTTCGGCCCGCTTTCGCCGGTTTTCGAGGAACACCGCCTTTTTTGTGGGTCGGGCGAGCCGCGGTATAATGGTCGCCGCTTCGATAGACGCCGCAGCGCCCTAGGGCGCTGAAGGATCGGCCGCGTTGCAGATGTTGAGGTCGACGGCGGCGTGGGCGTAGCCCTCCAGGTAGACGTTCTGGCGGTATTGGGTGGCCACCGCGCCGGGGTCGATGGAGCCGGCCGGCAGGTTGGCCGGATCGAAGGTCTGGCCGCCGGCGTCCGGGATGTGGAAGCTCCAGATCTGGCTCACCTTCGGCTGGGCCCAGCTGATCAGGATGTGCGAGCAGTAGATGCCGGGGGTGAAGCCCGCCGCCTGCACGGCCGCGACCCAGGCGTCGATGTAGGCCTCGAACGGCGCGGAGATCGGCCCACCTGTCTCGATGTCGAGGAAGACCGTCGAGTCCGAGGCGAAGCCGGCGTTGCGCATCAGGCTGGCCGCCGACTGGCCGTCGGTGGTCCCGCGCGAGGCGCTCAGGGACGAGGCGCCGTCCTGCAGGCCGACAAAGACCGGCAGGAAGCCCCAGCCGGCCGCCGCCAGACTGGCCCGGGTCGGCATCCAGCTGGTGTCCGAATGGTAGGGGGCCGGGGCCAGGTAGAAGCCGGTCACGGCGATCGGACTGCCCGAGCGCAGCCATTGCATCCAGGAATCGCCCGGATAGCTGGATTGGTCGAAGCCGGTCGTGGTCATGTCGTCCTCCCGCAGGGTCGGGCGACAGTTCGTTCTAAGCGGGTTTTTTAGTCAATACGTCTTTTGAGGGAAATTAGCTGGCCGGCGGGTCGATCTCGCGCTCGGCCCTCTCGCGGGCCAGCTTGCCGGCCTGTTGTTCGCGCCAGGTGATGACCAGGGTCGAGGCGACGACGATGGCGGCGCCCAGCAAGGTGGTCCAGGTCGGGACCTCGGCGAAGACCACGAAGCCGACGAAGGCGGTGAACACCAGGCGGGTGTAGTCGATCGGGGCCATGGCGGCGGCGTCGCCGATCTGCATGCCCTTGATGTAGCAGGCCTGGGTCAGGGTCCCGAGGATGCCCATCAGGCAGAGCAGCAGGAAATCGGGCCAGCTCGGCCAGGCCCAGACGAACAGGGCCGGCGGGATGGAGAAGGCGACGCCCAGCACGGCCGCATAGACCAGCAGGGTGAAGGGGCTGTGGTCGCGGGTCATCACCTTCATGCCGGTGATGGTCATGGCGAACAGCCCGGCCGAGGCCAGGGCGGCGAATTGGGCAAGCCCGAAGCCGTGGCCGCCGCTGGCGAAGCCGGGGGCCAGCATGACGCAGACGCCGGCGAAACCGACCAGGGCGGCGCCGATCCGCCAGACGCCCAGGCTTTCGCGCAGGATGAAGAAGGCCAGGGGGACGAGCCATAGCGTGCGGGTGAAGCTGAGGGCGTTGGCTTCAGCGAGCGGCAGCTTCTGGAAGGCGTAGAAGCTGAGGATCATGGCCACCGTGCCGGCGGCCGAGCGGAACAGCAGGATGCCCAGCCGGGTGGTGCGGAAGGTCCCCTTCACGTCCTTGAGGATCATCGGCAGCAGGATCACGAGGCCCGCGGCCGAGCGGTAGAAGGTCTGCAGGGCGGCCGGGTAGTCGGAGCCCAGGACCTTGATCAGGCTGGTCATGGCCGTGAAGCCGACCGCCGAGGCCAGCATCCACAGGGCCCCCTGCAGGTTGGGCGTCAGGCCCCGGTAGGCGGCGCGGGCCCGGTCCGCGGCGCCAAGCGGAGGAAGTTCCTCCGGCATCAGCACCGCACCCAGCCGGTGACCGCGTGGCGGTGGGCTCCGGCATAGGGGGCGACGTAGGAGACGGCGTGGGCGCTGGGGATGGCGAAGATGTTGAGGGCGTTGAAGCTGGGGGTGTAGCCCTCGGCGACATGGCCGTCCTCGTCGAGGAAGCTCAGCACACCGCCCCAGTCGGCCCGCCAGACCGGGGTGAAGTTGAGAACGTAGGCGAACAGACGATTCTTGCCGCTGACGTGGTCGTCATGGGCCGAGAGGAAGTCGCCGGGGCGGTAGCGGCTGGCCATGGTGTCGGCGAAGGTCCCGCGGCTGTCGCCGGTCAGGGTCTCGACGAAGCCGAGGAACTGCGGACTGTTGACGAAGGCGTGCACCGCCTCGATGGGGGCAAGATCGCCGCCGCGCCGGATGCCGACGTCCAGCTCCTCGCCGACCCGCCAGGCGTCGAACTGGAAGCAGAAGCCGCGCTGGGCGGCCGTCTTCATCTCGGCGTCGAAGGCGGCGCGGTTGGCGGCGTCCATGCCCTCGAACTGGGCCAGGGAGCCGTCCAAGCTGGGGCCCGTCGTGCGCCAGGTCTTGATCCAGGGCACCTCTGGGCCGGCCAGGGCCTTGGCCACCCGGTCGGCCCCGTCGCCGGCGAAGAAGCCCGGGATGTGCAGCCGACCAAGGCGCCGGAAGACCTTCGCCAGGACGGCGGGGTCGAGAGCCGGGTCTATCGTCAGCTGCACAGAACGCTCCTTTAGCCGGCCTGCTGGGCCAGCATGGCGGCGCGCATCTGTTGCGCCTGTTCGGGGGTGATGCCGAGAGCCTCCAGGATCGGCGAGCCGACGTTGGGATCCCAGCTGCCGCGGCCGCCGATGGTGATGCCGCCATCGACGACGATGTGGGTGCCGGTGACGAACACCGAGTCGTCGCTGGCCAGGTAGAGGGCGGCGCGGGCGATGTCCTCCGGGGCGCCGGACTTGGGGATCGGCTGCACCTTATGGCCGATCTCGGCGACCTGGGCGGCCATCTGGTCGGCCACTTCGCGCGGCAGGCCGAAGCTGGCCCCGAAGATGGAGGTGGCGATCAGGCCCGGGCAGATGGCGTTGACGCGGATCTTCTGGGGGCTGAGCTCGGCGGCGGCGCAGCGGCTCATGTGGATGACGGCGCATTTGGCGGCGCTGTAGGCGATGGGCCCGAAACCCGCCTGCAGGCCGGCGATCGAGGCGGTGTTGATGATGCTGCCGCCGCCGCGCTTCTGCATCAGCGGCAGGGCGTGCTTCATCCCCAGCATCGGCCCGCGCACCAGCAGGGCGAAGGTGGCGTCCCAGCCATCGGCGTCCATGTCGGCGACGCCAGTGGTCGTGCCGCCGTGGCCGGCGTTGTTGAAGAGCACGTCGAGACCGCCGAAGGCGCTGTCAGCCAAGCCTATGGCCTTGGCCACATCAGCCTCGCTGGTCACATCGCAATGGGCGTAGCGGACCGTGTCGGGGAAGCGCTTCTCCAGCATCGCCCCTTTTTCGTCCTGCAGGTCGGCGGCGACGACCTTTGCCCCCTCGGCCACGAACAGCTCGACCGCGCCCAGCCCGATCCCCGACGCCCCGCCGGTGATCACGGCCACCTTACCCTCAAGCCTTCCGGCCATGCTCCGTCCTTCCCTGATCCTTGATTATTGGGCCCGCCCGGATCGAGCCGGACGGGCCTGTAGCGCGGCTATTCGGTAACGACGACGACCTTGCCCATGGCCTTGCGGGCCGCCAGGTGGGCGATGGCGTCGCCGGCCTTTTCCAGGCTGAAGCGCTCGGAGACGTAAGGGCGAATCTTGCCCTCGGCGTACATGGCCATCAGCTGTTTGACGTTCTCCTGGTGACCCTTGGGGTCGCGGGCCACGGCGGCGCCCCAGAAGACCCCGACGATGTCGCAGCTCTTCAAGAGGGTCAGGTTCAGCGGCACCTTGGGGATGCCGGCCGGGAAGCCGATGACCAGGAAGCGGCCGCCCCAGCCGGCGGCGCGGATGGTGGCCTCGGCATAGTCGCCGCCGACCGCGTCATAGGCGACGTCCCAGCCCCCCGGGCCGCAGGCGTCCTTGAACAGCTGGCCGAGCGCCTTGAGTCCGTCCTTGTCGAAGGGGCCGGTGGGGTAGACGACGCCGGACTCGGCCCCGTGCTTGATGGCCAGGTCAACCTTCTCCTGGCTGGAGGCCGCCGCGATCACCCGCGCGCCCATGGCCTTGCCCAGCTCCACCGCCGCCAGGCCGACGCCGCCGGCCGCGCCGAGGACCAGCAGGGTCTCGCCCGGTTGCAGCCGGCCGCGATCCTTCAGCGCGTACCAGCTGGTGCCATAGGTCATCATGAAGGCCGCCGCCTCGTCGAAGGGCATGGCGTCGGCGATCGGGGTCAGGCGGGCGGCGTCCAGCGCCACCACCTCGGCCATGCCGCCGCTGCCGGTGCTGGCCAGCACCCGGTCGCCGACTTTCACGCCGGCAACGCCGTCGCCGAGCGCCTTGACCACGCCGGAGACTTCACCGCCCGGCGAGAAGGGGCGCGGCGGCTTGAACTGGTACATGTCCTGGATCATCAGGACGTCGGGATAGTTGACCCCGCAGGCCTTGACCGACAGCAGAACCTGGCCCGGACCGGCGGTCGGCTCGTCCACATTTTCCACGACCAGGGTCTCTGGACCGCCCACGACCTTGCTGAGCACCGCCTTCATGCCAACTCTCCCGCTTTTCTGTTGAGGCGACAGAGGCTATCGCCGCCGTTGAAACGTTCATAAGGCCGGAGGCCCGCGATGGCGAACAAATGTTTGAGTCTCGTTCTGCATGGCGGCGCCGGGGCCAAGGCCGGCCGCGACTACGACAAGGAGGTCGCCCATATGCGCGGCCTGGTCGAGGCGGCGCGGGACGCGCTGAAGGCCGGGGCGAGCGCCCTGGATGTGGCCGAGAAGACCACCCGCGAGCTGGAGGTGTCGGGGCTGTATGTCGCCGGGCGGGGGGCGTCGCCGAACACCGACGGGGTCTATGAGCTGGATGCGGCGATCATGGATGGATGGCTGCATCGCTGCGGGGCGGTGGCGGCGCTGGAGGGGTTCGAGAGCCCGATCGCCGTGGCGCGGGAGGTGCTGGAGCGGACGCAGCATGTGATGCTGGCCGGGAGTGGCGCGGCGGGGCTGGCGGCGGCGCGGGGCTATGCGCGGATCGTCGATCCCAAGGCCTGGTACACCCATGCGGGGACCTTCGAGGACAACCATCCGCCGGGCGCGCTGGCCCACGGGACGGTCGGCTGTGTGGTGCGGGACGGCGAGGGCCGGCTGGCGGCCTGCACCTCGACCGGCGGGGTGTTCGGCAAGATGCCCGGGCGGGTCGGCGACACGCCGATCATCGGGGCGGGGTGCTGGGCCGACAAGACCGTGGCGGTCAGCTGCACCGGCCAGGGGGAGTATTTCGTCAAGGTCGCGGCCGCCGCCCAGGTGGCGCACCGGATGCGGTTCGGCGGCCAGAGCCTGGCCGAGGCGGCCGACGCGGTGCTGGGCGAGATCGCGGCCATGGGCGGCGACGGCGGGCTGATCGCGGTGGCGGCGGATGGGTCGATCACCATGCCGTACGTCAGCCAGGGGATGAAGCGGGCGGCCCTGACGCCGGACGGGGAGATCGTATCGGCGGCGTTCGTCCTCTAGAAACGGGGACACATTGAATTCCTCGGAATTCAATGTGTCCCCTCTTCCCCTTCGATCGCCTGCAGGCCCATATCCCCTTCCATGACTGACACCGCTTTCGACGCCGACGTCATCATCGCCGGGGCCGGTATGGCCGGGGCCACGCTCGGCCTGGCGCTGGCCAGCGCCGGTATGACCGCCATCCTCGTCGACCCCGCCCCGTTCGACGCCCAGCTGGCCCCGACCTTCGACGGCCGCTCGTCCGCCATCGCCTACGCCAGCTTCCGCCAGTGGAAGGCGCTCGGGGCCGGCGGCGAGCTGGAGCCGCACGCCCAGCGGATCGAGCAGATCCTGGTCACCGACGGGACCAGCCCCGGGGCCGCCGCATCCCGCCCGGGCTCAGCCTTCCTGCGCTTCGATTCGGCCGAGATCGGCGATGTCTCCGGCGGCGAGCCGCTCGGCTACATGCTGGAGAACCGCCGCATCCGCAGCGGTTTGGCTAAGACCATCGAAGCCACGCCCGGCCTGACCGTCCTGGCCCCGGCACGCGTGGCCTCGCTCCAGGTGACGCCGGCCGCCGCCCTGGTCACCCTGGCCGACGGCCGGGTTCTGAAGGCGCCGCTGGTGGTCGGGGCCGAGGGCAAGACCAGCATCATCCGCCAGCAGGCCGGCATCGGCGTCGTCGGCTGGCCCTATGCCCAGTCCGGCGTCGTCGCCACCGTCGAGCTGGAGCGCGACCACGAGGGCGTGGCCCACGAATACTTCCTGCCCGGCGGGCCGTTCGCCATCCTGCCGCTGACCGGGCAGCGGGCCAGCCTGGTGTGGACCGAAAAAACCGCCCAGGCCGAGGCCCTGCGCGGGGCGCGGCTGGAGATCGTCCACGCCCATATGCAGCGGCGGTTCGGCGAGTTCCTCGGCGCGCCGAAGGTGGTCGGGCCGGTGTTCGTCTATCCCCTGGCCCTGTCGCTGGCCGAGCAGATGTGCGCCCCCCGCGTGGCCATCCTCGGCGACGCCGCCCACGGGGTGCACCCGATCGCCGGTCAGGGCCTGAACCTCGGCCTGAAGGACGCTGCGGCCCTGGCCCAGGTGCTGGTCGAGGCCCTGCGGCTGGGCGAGGACATCGGGGCGGAGGGCGTGCTGGAGCGCTACGCCGCCTGGCGTCGGTTCGACAACACCATGCTGGCGGCGGCCACCGACGTCTTCACCCGGCTGTTCAGCAACGACTTCGCCCCGCTGCGGGCGGCGCGCGGACTGGGGCTGGCGGTGGTCAACCAGATCGCCCCGGCTCGTCGGTTCTTCATGCGCGAGGCCGGCGGGGCGGTGGGCGATCTGCCGCGGCTGCTGCGGGGCGAGGCGCTGTAGACCCGAGTTCCTCCCCCTCTTGGGGGAGGGGGACCATCGCGCAGCGATGGTGGAGGGGGTCCCCACGGGCGGTTCAGCTTCGAACAGGTTTACCCCCCGGCCTGGGCGGTGACCCCCTCCGTCAGCGGCTGCGCCGCTGCCACCTTCCCCGAGAGCGGGAGGAACTTTACTCGCTCAGTTCCCGCGCCTCTTCCGGCAGCATGACCGGCACGCCGTCGCGAATCGGGTAGGCCAGCTTGGCGCCCTTGCTGATCAGTTCGCCGGCGGCGCGGTCATACTCCAGCGGGCCGTGGGTGACCGGGCAGACCAGGGCTTCCAGCAGGCGCGGGTCGACGTCGATGGGGGTAGGGGCTTCGGTCATAGGCGGGCTTCTACTGCATCGAAGGTTCGTCGTCGTCCCCGATCACCGCGCCGATGCGTAGGAGAGCGATGAGGACCTCGGCGCGGGCGTCGTGGGTGACCGCCTCCAGCAGGGCCTGTTTCTCGGCCGGCTCGAACGGCAGGCCCATGGCCAGGCTGTCGATCAGGCTCTCGGCCGGGGCCGAGCCGGCGGCGTCCCAGTCGACGGCCAGGCCGCGCGGCTCCAGATAGCCGCGCAGGGCGTCGAGGAATTCGATCTTCTGGATGGCGCATTCGGGCGGCGGCTGCAGGTCGCCGATGAAGGGCAGGTAGTCGGCCCGCACCTGGCGATAAGGAGCCATGACGCCCAACTCCTCCTTGACCCGGAAGCGGCAGACGCCGGTCAGGGTGACCAGGTAGCGGCCGTCGCCAGTCTCGGCGAAGGCGGTGACCCGGCCGGCCGTGCCGACCGGCGCCAGGGCCGGGCGCTCGCGGTCGCCGCCGGCCTTGGTCTGGATCATGCCGATCATCCGGTCGCCGCCCATGGCGTCGTCGAACATGTTCAGATAACGCGGTTCAAAAATATTCAACGGCAGCTGGCCGCCGGGCAGCATGACCGCCCCGTCGAGCGGGAAGACCGGTATGGCCTGGGGCAGGTCGTCGATCTTGCGATAGCCCGTGACCATGGCGCGGCCTCCTAGCTGAACAGGATCGAGGACAGCCGCCGCCGGCCCGCCCTGGTCACCTCTGATGTAAGGCCGGCGGCCTCGAAGACCACCAGCAGCTGCTTGCGGGCCGCTTCCTCGTTCCAGGTGCGGTCGGCGGCGATGATGTCGAGCAGCAGGCCGGCGGCGTCCTCGTAGCGGCCCTGGCCGGCATAGGCCCCGGCGAGGTCGAAGCGGGCCTGGTGATCGTCCGGATTGGCCTTGAGGGCGGCTTCCAGCGGCGCGGTCTCGCCCGCGGCGCCGGCGGCCAAGGCCAGGCTGGCGCGGACGGCCTCGAGGTCGGGATCCTTGGCGCCCTCCGGGGCCAGGGCGGCGATCTCGGCCGCCTGTTCCAGGTCGCCCTGGGCGACATAGATGCGGGCAAGGCCGCCGATGGCCTTCACATTGGCGGGGTCCATCTGCAGGGCCTGGGCGTAGGCCTGGGCGGCCCCGCCGACGTCGCCGAGGTCGATGGATTCCTTGGCGAGGGCGAGGACCTCGTC
Organism: Caulobacter sp. GW821-FHT11A05; assembly: GCF_058809015.1. Taxonomy (NCBI): domain Bacteria; kingdom Pseudomonadati; phylum Pseudomonadota; class Alphaproteobacteria; order Caulobacterales; family Caulobacteraceae; genus Caulobacter; species Caulobacter sp. GW821-FHT11A05. The sequence goes on from NZ_JBXASF010000026.1 coordinate 44,290, forward strand.
GATGGCGCTGGCCGGGGGCGGGCCGGCCAGGCGTTCGATGAACTGGCGGACCTGGCTCTCGGGCAGGGCGCCCTGGAAGCCGTCGACCGGCTGGCCGTTCACGAAGGCGTAGACGGTCGGGATCGACTGCACCCGCAGCTGGCCGGCGTAGGCGGGGTTACGATCGACATCGATCTTCACCAGCTTCACCGCCCCGCCCATCGAGGCGACAACCTTTTCCAGCACCGGGGTCAGCTGTTTGCACGGCCCGCACCAGGTGGCCCAGAAGTCGACGATGACCGGCTGGACCTTGGAGGCCTCGATGACGTCGGCCAGGAAGCCGGCGTCGGAACCTTCCTTGATCAGGTCGGCCGCCCCCTGAGGGGTTGCGGGGGCCGGGGTGGTTTCGCCGATAAGGGTCATGCGGAGTCCGTGAAGTTCAAGGTCGTGGTCCGCAACATGGTCGCTGGGGCGCGACCGTTCAACGCACATCGGGATGATTTGGTCTTCTTCTCTCCCCAGGTTCCGATCACCCCGACGAAAGTCGGGGCCCAGCTGGCAGGTCGCCAAAGGGCTCAGCGCTGATCAGCGCTCAGGCCCATCCGGTATCGGACACTGGGCCCCGACTTTCGTCGGGGAAGTCGGATTTGGGGTGGGCAGACTAGCCTTCCACCCGCGCCATGGCGCCAAAATCCACCACGATCGGTTCCCGCCCGAGCGCGGTCAGGAATCGCCGGAAGTCGGCCTGGCTGATCGCGGTGGTGGCGGTATTGGTCAGGGGGTGGAAGTTGATCGGGTCGCTCAGCGCCAGGGCGGCGTCGAGCACGAAGGTCACCCGATGGTCGGTGTCATTGGCCAGGGCGAAGGCGGTGACCGAGCCGGGGATGACGCCGAGCGTCTCTTCCATCAAGGCCGCCGGGCCGAACGACAGCCGGGCCGAGCCGATGACCGGATGCAGCCGCTTGAGGTCGATCTGGGTCTCGCCGAGCGCCGAAATCAGCCACAGCCGGCCCTTGGCGTCCTTGAGGAACAGGTTCTTGCTGTGGCCGCCCGGCATGCCGGCCTTGACATCGCCGCCCTCGCCGACCCGGAACACGGCCGGATGGTCCAGCGTGGTGTGCGCGATCCCGAGGCCCTCGAGAAAGGCCAGCAGCTCCGCCTTGGTCCGCATGCCTAGCGACCGCCGGGATCGCGGGTCGACAGCGGCGAGTCGGGGTCGGTCGGCGGGCGCTTGGCTTCCGGCGGCGGCGGGGCGGCCGGCTTGGGAGCCGGCGGCTCGGGGACCGGCAGCGGCGGGGGGGCGACGATCGCGGCCGGCGGCGGAGCGACCGGCGCGGGCGCGACGGCCTTGGGGGCCGGC
>NZ_JBXASF010000027.1:0-31464 GCF_058809015.1 Caulobacter sp. GW821-FHT11A05
GGCCCCGGCGGCGCGGGCGGCGCGGGCCATGCGGGCCAGGGCGGGATTGGCGGACGGGTCGGCGCAGGCCGAGGCGTCGCCCTCGCAGCGGCGCACGGCGTCGCTGACGGCGGCGAGCCGCTCGGTCAGGGTGCGCAGGGCCGGGGCGGCCAGGTCGTGGGCGGCGATGTCGGCGGCGAAGGCGGCCAGGCGGCGGTCGGCGTCGGGAGCGGCGAGGTCGAGGACAGGCAGGGGCGCCGCGCGGGCTGGGCTGGCGAAGGCGGCGACGCCGTGGCTCATCAGGGCGAACAGCTCGTCGCGGAAGGCGCCGGCGTCGGTGGGGCGGGCGAACAGGCCGGCGGTCCAGCCCCGGTTGGCGAGGTCCTGGGCCTTGCGGGCCGGGCCGCCGCCAAGCAGGCCGATGGGGGTCAGGGGTTGGTTCAGGACGTTGGGCAGGTCTTCGGCCAGGGCCGGTTCAGCCAGCGTCTCGGCCCAGTCGGCCCAGGCCTGGACCCGGGCGCTCGGCCAGCTGACCGGGGCCAGCACGCCGGTCAGGGCGCTGGGCCCCTCCAGGGTGCGAAGCTCGACTTCCGGCCCCGCGGCCTTGGCTCGCCGCCGCTCGAAACGCATACGCCCGCTAGCTCCCACGCTGAGGCGGGCAGGGTAGGGCGCGGGGCGGGTGCAAGCAATAGATGATGGGGTGCGGCGTAGGGTCATCCACAAGATGTTGCGTCACCGGCATCGCGCTCCCTCCCCTTTATGGGGAGGGACAGGCGGCAAAGCCGCCAGGGTGGGGAAGTCGGATGCCGCGCGCCCAGAGCCGGTTGTCTTGGTATCCCAAGACCTGTCGACGTTCGCGCTTGAACCTGAGTTCCCCACCCTGCGAGGCTTCGCCTCGCTGTCCCTCCCCATAAAGGGGAGGGAGGCGCGCGCCTCCGCCCGATGCCGCTTCCACTTTCCCCTTACGCCCTCTATGTTCCGGCCGAAGTTCGACCCCTCCCGCCTTACGGATTCTCCTGTGCTGAAAGCGATCTTTACCTGGTGGAACGGCGCCACGCTGGGGCAGACGTTCCACATCAAGCGCCGTGGCGTGAAGATCGGCCAGGACGACTACGGCAACACCTACTACGAAGCCCGCGACGACAAGGACAGCTACGACGTCGGTCGCAAGCGGCGCTGGGTGATCTACAACGGCTATGCCGAGGCCTCGAAGGTGCCGCCCGACTGGCATGGCTGGCTGCGCTACACCTTCGACGAGCCGCCGACCATCGCCCCGCTGCCGCGCCAGTCGTGGGAGAAGGAGCACCGGCCGAACCTGACCGGCACCGTCCACGCCTGGCGGCCCAAGGGCTCGATCGCCGGCGACGGCCAGCGTGACAAGGCGACCGGCGACTATCTGCCCTGGACTCCGGAATAGGCATGAAGGCTGCTGTCCGCATCCTGGCGGCGATGAGCCTGACGCTGGCCGGTGTGGCCAGCGCTCAGAACAGCGCCTCGCCGCCGCAGCCCAAGGCGCCGCCCAGCGCGCCGGCGCCCGAAGAGCCGCCGCCGGCCGATGTCGCGCCGCAGCCGCCGGTGATCGCGCCGCCTTCGGCCCCGGTGCCGATCGTGCCGATCCCCGACGCCAAGCCGGCCCCCAAGGCCAAGGCCGCCGAGGCCAAGCCGGTCGAGCCGCTGAAGCGGGTGCGCTCCGGCTCGGCCATCATCCAGGCGCTGGACAAGGTGACCGCCGAGACCCTGCGCTTCGAGGTGCCGGTCGGCGAATCGGTCCGCTACAAGTCGCTGGTCTTCACCGTGCGGGCCTGCGAGAGCGCCGCGCCGGACGAGACGGCGCCGGAATCGGCCGCCTATCTGCTGGTCGACTCTTCGCCCAAGCCGCAGCCCGGCCGGCCGAGCCCGCCGACCCGGCAGGTGTTCCGCGGCTGGATGTTCGCCTCGTCGCCGGGGCTGAACCCCCTGCAGCACCCGGTCTATGACGCCTGGCTGATCGCCTGCAAGGCGGGCTGAGCGCCGCCTTCGAAGCGGCGAAAATCGCCTTTTACGTCAAGCGCTTGCGCCAGCCTCCTGTGGTATTCGGCGCGTGGGATCTCGACGACGCCGAACTGGGTCAGGTGGTCGGTGACGAACTGGCAGTCGAGCAGGCGGTAGCCGCCGACCTTCAGCCGCGCCACCAGGTGGACGAGGGCCACCTTGCTGGCGTCGCGGGCCCGCGAGAACATGCTTTCGCCGAAGAAGGCTCCGCCCAGTGAGACGCCGTAAAGGCCGCCGACCAGCTGGCCCTCTTGCCAGGTCTCGACGCTGTGGGCCTGGCCGCGGCGGTGGAGGACGCCGTAGAGCTGTTCGATGGCCGGGTTGATCCAGGTATCCTCGCGGCCCGGCGCGGCCTGCGCGCAGAGGTCGACGACGCGGGCGAAGGCGGTGTCGATGCGGACGTCGTAGCGGTCTGATTTGACGGTGCGGGCGAGGCGCGATGACAGGCGGAAACCGTCGAGGGGGAGGACGCCGCGTCGTTGCGGGTCGATCAGGAAGACGCCGTCGTCGTCCCGCGAGTCGGCCATCGGGAAGACGCCGCGCTGGTAGCAGGCGATCAGGTCTTCGGGGGTGAAGGTGTCGTCCACGCTCCCCCTACCGATCACCCCGACGAAAGTCGGGGCCCAGGGGCCGCGAGCGGTGCCGGGCAGGCGCGCAAAGCACAGGTCTAATCCCAAGCGACGGTGGACACTGGGTCCCGACTTTCGTCGGGATGATCGGAATTTGGAAGGATGATCGGTGTTTGGAAGGGGGTCAGCCCTGCGCTTTGAGCCAGTTTTCCAGCCAGTGGATGTTGTAGTCGCCGCCCCGGATGTCGTCGTTCTGGAGCAGGTCCTGGAACAGCGGGATGGTGGTCTCGATGCCGCTGACGACCATTTCGCCCAGGCACCGCTGGGTGCGGGCGATGCATTCGGCGCGGTCGCGGCCGTGGACGATCAGCTTGCCGACCAGGCTGTCGTAGTAGGGCGGGATCGAATAGCCGGCGTAGAGGCCGCTATCGAGGCGCACGCCGAGGCCGCCCGGCGCGTGGAAGTCCGTCACCTTGCCCGGCGACGGGGTGAAGGTGCGCGGGTTCTCGGCGTTGATGCGGCATTCGATGGCGTGGCCTTCGAAGACCACGTCGGCCTGGGTGAAGCTGAGCGGCAGGCCGGCGGCGACGCGGATCTGTTCGCGCACCAGGTCGATGCCGGTGATGGCCTCGGTGACCGGGTGCTCGACCTGCAGGCGGGTGTTCATCTCGATGAAGAAGAACTCGCCGTCCTCCCACAGGAACTCGATGGTGCCGACACCCAGGTAGCCGATGGCGCGGATGGCCTCGACGACGGTGTCGCCGATCTTCTTGCGGTCGGCGGCGCCCAGGGCCGGGGAGGGGGCCTCTTCCAGCACCTTCTGGTGGCGGCGCTGCAGGCTGCAGTCGCGTTCGCCCAGGTGGACGACATTGCCGTGGCTGTCGGCGACCACCTGGATTTCGATGTGGCGCGGCTTCTGGAGGTAGCGCTCCATGTAGACGGCGTCGTCGCCGAAGGCGGCGCGGGCCTCGCTGCGGGCGGTGGAGACGGCCTCGTAGAGGTCTTCCTGGGTCTTGGCGACCTTCATGCCGCGGCCGCCGCCGCCGGCGGCCGCCTTGATGAGGACCGGGAAGCCGATCTCCTTGGCCGCCGCGAAGGCCTCTTCTTCCGTCGTCACGGCCCCGTCGGAGCCGGGGACCACGGGGATGCCGGCGTCCTTGACCGCCTGCTTGGCGCTGATCTTGTCGCCCATCATGCGGATGTGCTCGGGCTTGGGCCCGATGAAGGTCATGCCGTGGGTGCCGACGATCTCGGCAAAGCGGGCGTTTTCCGACAGGAAGCCGTAGCCGGGGTGGATGGCCTGGGCGCCGGTGATCTCGGCGGCGGCGATGATCGAGGGGATGTTCAGATAGCTCTTGGCCGCCGGGGCCGGGCCGATGCAGACGCTCTCGTCGGCCAGGCGGGCCCACATGCCGTTGGCGTCGGGCTCGGAGTGGACCGCCACGGTGGCGATGCCCATCTCCTTGCAGGCGCGGTGGATGCGGAGGGCGATTTCGCCCCGGTTGGCGATCAGGATCTTGTCGAACACGGCCACTACTCGATGATGACGAGGGGCTGGCCGAACTCGACCGGCTGGGAGTCTCCGACCAGGATCTCGATCACGACGCCGGCCCGCGGGGCGGGAATCGGGTTCATCGTCTTCATGGCCTCGACGATCAGCAGGGTCTGACCCTCGCCGACCTTGTCGCCGACCTTGATGAAGGCCGGGCTGCCGGGCTGCGGCTGCAGGTAGACGGTGCCGACCATCGGCGACTTGACCTCGTCGCCCTTGCGGGCGGCGGGGGCGGCCGGGGCCGCTTCGGCCGGCGCGGCGGCGGGAGCGGCGGCCGGCGCATGCGCGGCGGGAGCCGGGGCGGCGACATAGGAGGCTTGCGGCGCGGCCGCGACGGTGACCTCACGGGCGACGCGGATGCGCAGGTCGCCGCGTTCCACCTCGATTTCGGTCAGGCCGGTGCTCTTGAGGATGTCGGCAAGCTTGCGGACGGTCCGGGTGTCGATGGCGGCGCTGTGCTCAGCGGAGTCGTCGGCCGGGGTATTGGACATCAGGATAAGCCTTGCTTCTTGGTCTTTAAGCTTACGAGCGGGTCGCGCCGACAAGGCCGGCGGCGGCTTCGATCGCCAGTTCGTAACTCGCCGCGCCGAATCCGGACACGATGCCGGTCGCCGCGAGCGAAACATAGGTTGTTTTGCGGAACGCCTCGCGCGCCGCTGGGTTCGACAGGTGGCATTCCACCACCGGAATAGCCAGAGTCTTCAGCGCGTCCAGCAGGGCCACGGAGGTGTGACCATAGCCGGCCGGGTTGATGATCAGGGCGCTGGCGCTGGTCCGCGCTTCCTGCACCCAGTCGATCAGCTGGCCTTCGTGGTTGGACTGGCGGGCCTCGATGGTCAGCCCGAACTGGGCCGCGCGCGCGGCGCAGCGGTCGTGGATATCCGACAGGGTGTCGTATCCATAGATTTCGGGTTCGCGTGTCCCAAGCAGGTTGAGATTGGGCCCGCTCAAAACAAAGATCGGTTTCGGCATCCGGCCCCGCCGTCGATTCAAGACGGGCCTTGTATCGCCACGAGGCCGGGGTAACAAGCGCAGGCATGCGGATACAGCTGAACGGCGAAGAACAGACGTTTGAGGACGTGGCGACCGTCGCGGCCCTGGTGGCCGCTCTGGAGCTCGATCCGAGGAAGGTCGCGGTGGAGCGAAACCTCGAAATCGTGCCGCGCTCGACCTATGGCGACACGCCCGTGATCGACGGGGACCGGATCGAGATCGTGACGTTTATTGGGGGTGGGTGACCACCCCCCTTCCGATCATCCCGACGAAAGTCGGGACCCAGTGTCCACCAACGTAAACGGGTCAGCTCCGATCAGCGCCAGCCTGTCTTCTGGTTTGCCAGCTGGGTCCCGACTTTCGTCGGGATGATCGGAGTGTGGGGGTTAGGACACCTCGTAATCCGCCATCACCGGCGCTTTCATCACCTTGATGTAGGTCGCCGTATCCGCGCTCCAGTTGTTGGTGATCTTGCCGGAGGCGGTCTTGTACCAGCTGGAACAGGAGCCGGCCCAGGCGGTGTCCGACAGGTCCGCCTGCAGCTGGGCATTGAACCGCGCCTGGGCGTCCGGCTTGACCTTCAAGGCCTTGCCCTTCGCCGCTTTCAGGGCCTCGACCATGTAGCCGACCTGGGCTTCGATCATCAGGATGATGCTGTTGTGGCCGAGGTTGGTGTTGGGGCCGTAGAGCAGGAAGAGGTTGGGGAAGCCCGCCACCGTCACGCCGTAGTAGGCCTCGGCCCCGTCCTTCCAGGCTTCGTCCAGCGATAGACCGTTCTCGCCGTGGATGGCCAGGGGGGCCAGGAAGTCGGTGGTTTCGAAGCCGGTGCCGAAGACCAGCACGTCGCAGGCGTGCTCGGCGCCGTCGCCGGTGCGCACGCCGTCGGCCGTGATCGCCTTGACGTCCTCGGTGACCAGCTCGACGTTCGGCTGCACCAGGGCCTGGTAGTAGTCGTCCGAGACCAGGATGCGCTTGCAGCCGATCGGGTAGTCCGGCGTCAGCTTGGCGCGCAGGGCCGGGTCGGCGACGGTGGCTTCCAGGTAGTCGGTGGCCACCTTCTTGAAGTCGGTCGCCGCCTTGGTGCCCTGTCTGAAGGCCTGGAAGCGGGCGTCCATCATCTTCCAGACCAGCCAGCGGTGGGCGCGGTCGAGGCCCGGCAGGAAGCGGTAGAGGGCGCGGCGCAGGGGCGTCATCGCCTTGTCGAGGCGGGGGACGACGTAGTTGGGGGTGCGCTGAAAGACGATGACCTTGCCGGCGGTCTTGGCCAGCTCGGGGATGTACTGGATGGCGCTGGCCCCGGCTCCGATGCAGCCGACCGTTTTGCCCGCTAAGTCGACGTCGTGGCGCCAGCGGGCGCTGTGCCAGCTCTCGCCCTGGAAGGCCTCGCGGCCGGGGATGCCGGCGAAGCTTGGCCGGTTGAGCTGGCCAAGGCCCGAGACCAGCACCGGCGCGGTCAGGGTCTCGCCGCCCTTCAGGGTGACGGTCCAGGCGGCGCCGTTCCAGTCGGCGCGCTCGACCTCGGCGTTGAAGCGGAATTTGTCGCGGACGCCGAAGCGGATCGCGACGTCCTCCATGTACTGGCGAATCTCGGCATGGCCGCTGTAGGCGCGGGTCCAGCCGGGGTTGAGAGCGAAGCTGTAGCTATAGAGCCGCGAGGGGACGTCGCAGCAGGCCCCGGGGTAGGTGTTGTCGCGCCAGGTGCCGCCGATGCGGTCGGCCTTCTCCAGCACCACCAGCCGCTTGAGGCCAGCTTCCTTCAGCTTGATGGCGGCGCACAGGCCGCCGAAGCCCGCCCCGATGATGATGGCGTCCAACTCTGCCAAGTCCGTTCCCTCCGCCCCTTACCCCATCATCCGATCATCCCGACGAAAGTCGGGACCCAGAGGCCGCCAGCGGATGAGGGTCGCTGCGCAAAGCACAGGTCTCTTCTGAAGCAGCGTGGACACTGGGTCCCGACTTTCGTCGGGATGATCGGAGTGGGGGTGTTCCGCTCTTTTGAGGGAGCATGACGCAGTGCTGTCGATCCCGAAAGCGTGACCTGAAGGAAGGGAGCTTGCTGCTGCGGTGCACACAGGCGTGAAGTGGCGTTCGTGAAGGGCCGGTCTGGCCCTTCCTTGACCCTTACAACCGCGGCCGGGCCGCGAGGCCTCGCCGCCTAAAGGTGGGAGGTTACTCCATGGGTAGAAAGGCAGGCGCCGTCCGGACCATTGTCCTTGTCGGTCCGAACGGCGCGGGAAAAACCACACTCTTCGAAGCCTTGCTGCATGCGGCGGGCGCCACCGATCGCCAGTCCCCGGTGGGGCAGGGCTCGGTGGGCGACGGCAGTCCCGAGGCCAAGGCGGCCGGGCAGTCCGTCGAGCTGAACATCGCCAGCTTTGATTTCATGGACGACCGATACGCCCTCATCGACTGCCCCGGGTCCGTCGAGTTCCGCGCCGAGGCCGACCACGCCCTGGCCTGCGCTGATCTCGCCCTGCTGGTCATCGATTCCGAACCCGACAAGGCGATTCTCGCCCAGCCCTGGCTGAAGGAGATCGAGCGGCTGGGCATCCCCCGCGCCATCTTCGTCAACCGCATCGACCAGGCGCGGACCAATGTCGACGAACTGCTGAAAGCCCTGCAGCCGGTGTCGGCCGCGCCGGTGGTGGCGCGCCAGCTGCCGATCTGGAAGGACGAGCACGTCACCGGCTTCATCGATCTCGCCCTGGAGCGGGCCTTCGTCTACCGGCCCGGCAAGGCCTCCGAGCAGGTCGACATCCCCGGCGACCTGAAGACCGAGGAGGCCGACGCCCGCTTCCACATGCTCGAACAGATGGCCGATTTCGATGACGCCCTGATGGAACAGCTGCTGTCGGATGAGACGCCGGACCTTGGGGCCGTGTTCGCCGACATCATCGCCGAGACCCGCGCCGCCCAGATCGCCCCGGTCTTCCTCGGCGCGGCCCTGCAGGGCTGCGGCGTGCGGCGGCTCTTGAAGGCGCTGCGCCATGATGCGCCCGAACCCGACGCGGCGGCCCAGCGGCTGGGGGCCTCGGGGCCGGCGGCCTATGTGGTCAAGACCAGCCATGCCGGCCAGGCCGGCAAGCTGACCTATGCCCGGGTGCTGGGCGGCGATCTGGCCGACGGCTCGGACCTGACCATGGCCGACGGCGAGAAGGGCCGGGTCAGCGGCCTGTTCCAGGTGATGGGGCAGACGACCAAGAAGGTGTCGTCGGCCCGTTGCGGCGACGTCGTGGCCCTGGGCAAAGTCGAGGAGGCCCACGCCGGCGACCTGCTGGGGGTGGGCAAGTCGGCGGGCCGCTCGGCGGTGTCGGCGACGATGCGCTTCCCGGTCTATGAGATCGCCATCGAGACCCGCGACCGCAAGGACGACGTGCGGCTGTCGGGCGCCCTGACCAAGCTGCTGGAGGAGGACCCCGGCCTGCACCTGGTGCACGACGGCGAGCTGCATGAGATGCGGCTGGCCGGGCAGGGTGAGGCCCATCTGCGCATCGCCCTGGAGCGGCTGAAGCGCCGCTATGGCGTCGAGGTCTCCAGCCATGCGCCGACCACGCCCTACAAGGAGACCATCCGCAAGGCGGTCACCCAGCGCGGCCGGCACAAGAAGCAGACCGGCGGCCATGGCCAGTTCGGCGACGTGCTGCTGGAAATCCGGCCGCTGGGCCGCGGCGAGGGCTTCCAGTTCAGCGACCGGATCACCGGCGGGGTGGTGCCCAAGCAGTGGATTCCGGCCGTCGAGGCGGGGGTGCGCGACGCGCTTGAGAAGGGGCCGCTGGGCTTCCCGGTGGTCGATGTGGCGGTGACCCTGGTGGATGGCAGCTGGCATCCGGTCGACAGTTCCGAAATGGCCTTCCGAACCGCGGGCCGGATCGGGATGAGCGAGGGGTTGGCGGCGGCCTCGCCGATCCTGCTGGAGCCGATCGAGAAGCTGACCATCTATGCGCCCAACACGGCGACGGCGCGGATCACCTCGACCCTGTCGAACAAGCGCGGCCAGATCCTGGGCTACGACGCCCGCGACGGCTGGCCGGGCTGGGACCGCATCGAGGTCTGCATGCCGCACGCCGAGCGCCAGGACTTCATCATCGACCTGCGCTCGATGACGCAAGGCCTGGGGGCCTTCGAGGCGGAGTTCGACCACCGGGTGGAACTGACCGGGCGCAAGGCCGAGGAGGTGGTGTCGCGGGCGGGCGCTTAGGCAATTCCTCCCCCGTGCGCTGCGCGCCCGGAGGAGGATTTTACTCCACCGCCTTGGCCACCACCCGCATCGCCTCGGCCAGGATGCCTTCGCGCGTCTTCAGGTCGGCCGGCGAATCCGCCAGCATCACCACCACGGCGTACTTGCGCCCGTCCTTCAGGGTCAGGATGCCGATGTCGTTGGTGGCGGCGGTGATCCCGAAGTTGGTCCCGGACGTGCCGGTCTTGTGGGCCAGGCTGGCGCCTTCGGGCAGGCCGGCCTTCAGCCGGTTCTGGCCGGTCTTGGTCTCGGTCATCAGCCCCAGCAGCAGGCTGGTCGAGGCCGGCGAGATCAGCTGGCCGGTCGACAGCTGGCGCAGGAAGTTGAGCGAGCCGGACGCCGTGGTGGTGTCGCGAGGGTCTTCGGCATAGGCCGCCCAGGCGGCGCGGCGCTCGGCTTCGGGCACGGCCTGCTTGGCCGCCTCGAAGGCCTCCGGTGTGCGCCAGGCCGGGCGGAAGGAGGGCATGCCGACGGCCTCGACCTGCAGTTCGCGCTCATAGCGGTCGATGCGCAGGCCGACGATGCCCTTCTCGACCAGCCACGACTTCAGGGCGCCGGGCCCGCCGACGCGGCGCATAAGGACGTCGGCGGCGGTGTTGTCGCTGTCGCGCACGGCGGCGGTGAGCAGCTCGCGCACCGTGTAGGTCGTGCGCCCCGGCCAGGCCAGGGCGATGGGGCTCAGCTGGGGCGACAGCTCCATGTCGCTGATGGTGATGACCTCGTCCAGCGACAGCCGCCCGGCGTCCGCCTCGGCCAGCACCACCGCCCCGAGCGGAGCCTTGAAGACGCTCTGCATCGGGAAGGTCTGCACCGCGTTGCGGGCCCAGATCTCGCCGCCGTCGATATTCTGCACCGCCACCTCCAGCCGGCCCGGATCGGCGCGGTCGGCCAGCTGGGTGATGCCCTTGTCGAGCACCTTGATCCGGATCGGCGGGGTCTTGGCGACGGTGTCGGTCTGGCCGCCACAGGCGGCGAGCAGCAGGACGGTGGCGAGGAGGATGAGGCGCATGGCGTGACCCTAACGCGCGAGCGGCCGGTTCGACAGCGCGGGCCAGTGTGGAGTAGGAAGCCGCCATGTCTTCCCGCCCCCCCGTCGTCATCCTCAATGAACCCCAGCTGGCCGAGAACATCGGGGCCGTCGCCCGGGTGATGGCCAATTTCGGCCTGTCGGAGCTGCGCCTCGTCCGGCCGCGCGATGGCTGGCCGCAGGACCGGGCCTGGGCCAGCGCCTCGGGGGCAAACTGGCCGCTCGACGGGGCCAAGGTGTTCGAGACCCTGGCCGAGGCGATCGGCGACCTGTCCCTGGTGTTCGCCACCACCGCCCGGCCGCGCGAGACCCAGCTGCCGGTGATCACCCCGCGCCAGGCGGCGGCCGACCTGCACGAGCGGGTGGCGGCCGGCCAGGCGGTCGGCATGCTGTTCGGCGGCGAGCGGGCGGGGCTGGAGACGCATGACATCGCCCTCTGCCAGGCCATCGTCACCATTCCCGTCGACGAGCGCTTCCGCTCGCTGAACCTGGCCCAGGCGGTGGCGCTTAACGCCTACGAATGGCGGCTGACCATCGACGAGGGACCGCGCCAGGCCTTCGCCCACAACGCCCTGCCGCCGGCCGACCAGAAGGCGATGATGGGTCTGTACGAACAGCTGGAGGCGGAGCTGGACGAGGCCGGCTTCTTCCACCCGCCGGCCAAGCGGCCGTCGATGATCCGCAACCTGCGCGTGGCGCTGGGCAAGGCCCAGATGACCGAGCAGGAGGTGCGCACCTTCCGCGGCGTGGTCACGGCGCTGTCGAAGGGGCGCGGCCGGGTGCTGGCCAAGCTGGCGGCGCAGAAGGCGGCGGCTGAGGGGAAGCAGGAGTAACCTCCCCACACACATCCGATTATCCCGACGAAAGTCGGGACCCAGTGTCCACCGGCGGAACAGGCTCTGGCGCTCATCAGAGCTGAACCAGCACGCAGCTTGCCAGCTGGGTCCCGACTTTCGTCGGGATGATCGGATGTGTGGAGTCGTCTTGGCAGAATGAAACCGTACGGTTACATTCCGCTCAACAAGAGGAGGCGCGGATGAATCGTCGGGAGCTGATGCTGGGCCTCAGCGGCCTTGGACTGGCCGGGCTGGCGGGACCCGCGTTCGGCCAGGGCGGCGATCTGAAGGCGACCGCGCGGGACGCCTGGATCTACGGCCTGCCACTGATCGAGATGGCCACGACCCGGGCGCGCCACCTGAAGGCCGGCGCGCCGATGAACCGGTTCGTCGGCGGCCGGGCGCTTGCGACCCACCAGAGCCGCCAGGTCACGACCCCCAACAACGACACCCTGTACCTCTCCGCCTGGATCGACCTCAGCCAGGGCCCGGTGATCCTCACCGTGCCGCCGATGGGCGACCGCTATTGGTCGGTGGCGGTCATGGACATGTTCACAAACAACAATGCGGTGCTCGGCAGCCGCACGGTGGGAGCCGCCGGTGGCTCTTTCGCCCTGACGGGACCGGACGACGCCGATCCCTGGCCCAAGGACATGGTCAGCGACGAGACGCCCCGCCCGGTCCGAATCGCGACCCGCCAAGCCTGGGTGCTGGCGCGAGTCCTGGTCGATGGGCCGGAGGATGTCGCCCAGGTGCAATCGCTGCTGCGGGGCTTCAAGCTGTCTGGCGGCGCGGCCAGCTCGTATGACCCCTATGCCGACAGGGCGGCGCCGGCCGAGGACTATTTCTCAAGCGTCCGGCATCTGCTCTTCGACAACCGCCCGCCCGCGACCGACCTGAATATCCTGCGGCGGTGCTCGGAATTCCTGGCCAGCCCGCCGCCGGCGCGGCTTGCCAGGTCGCCCTCGGTCGCGGCGGAGCGGGCTGCGCAGATCGACGCCGGCATCGCCGAGGCCCGCAAGCTGATCGGCGGCGGCTTCGGCCGCGACAAGCCGGTGAACGGTTGGAGCTACCCGCGCAGCAACCTGGGCGACTATGGCCAGGACTATGTCTACCGCGCCGCCGTGGCGCTCGGCGGCCTCGGCGCCCTGCCGGTGGCCGAGGCGGTCTATCTGCGCCCGACCGGCGAAAAGGACGGCCTGTTCCACAGCGACAAGCTCTACCGGCTCAGTCTGCCGGCCAAGGTTCCGGTCGGGGCCTTCTGGTCGCTGTCGATGTATGAGGCGACGGCCGACGGTCAGTACTTCTTCACCGACAACCCCCTCAAGCGCTACGCCGTGGGCGACCGCACCAAGGGCATGAAGCGGCGCGCCGACGGCGGCCTCGACATCTGGGTCGGACGCATCGATCCCGGGGGGATGCGCAGCGCCAACTGGCTGCCGGCCCCCAAGGCCGGGCCGTGGACGGTGACCTGGCGCGGCTATCTGCCGGATCATGAGCTGCTCAGCGGCGCCTGGCGGATGCCGGAGATGGTCGCCGTCTGACCCCTCCGTTTCCCTCGATGAATATGTCTAGACATATCCAAACGAGGTCCGACGGGCCGTTGTTTTCAGGCAGCCGCCGCCCGACTGTTTGACGGTGGTTCCAGGGTGGTCGGCCGGTAGGACAGTGATGGGTCGAAACGGCACGGCCAGCCGTCCCAAGGTTGGTTTCAACTTGGCTATAATACGTTGAAAGTACACATAAAATAGGAATTCAGCGCGCGGCGTTTCTGCTATAATGGACCGCTTCGACAAGCTGATCCTTCCGCCCGCCGCCCCCAGGCCCCATCTTCCCCCGATGACCGCCTCCGAGCTGTTCGCCGCCCTCACCATCCCCATCATCCAGGCCCCGATGCTGGGCGCCTCCGGCCCGGCCATGGCCCTGGCGGTGACGCAGGCCGGCGGCATGGGCTCACTCGCCGCCGGGGCCCTGGCGCCGGAGGACATCGCCGAGCAGATCGCGGCCCTGAAGGCGGCGACCGACCGGCCCTTCGGGGTCAACCTGCTGATCGCCCGGCCGGCGGCGCCCGACCCGGCCGTGGTCAGCGAGGCGCTGGAGCGGCTGGCCCCCTGGCATGACCGCCTGGGCATCGCGCTGCCAGCCCCGCCGAACGACTACGCCCCCGACTTCGTGGCCCAGTTCGCGGCCTTGTTGGCCGCCGCCCCGCCGCTGGCCAGCTTCACCTTCGATGTGCTGACGCGCGATCAGGTGGCGGCGCTGCAGGCGGCCGGAACCCTGGTGGTCGGCACGGCGACGACGGTGGCCGAGGCGCGGGCCTGGGCGGCGGTCGGGGCCGACGCCATCTGCGCCCAGGGGGCCGAGGCCGGCGGTCATCGCGGCGAGTTCCTCAAGCCTGGCCCGGGCAGCCTGGTCGGGACCATGGCCCTGGTCGCCACTATCCGCGCGGCCGTCGACCTGCCGGTGATCGCGGCCGGCGGCATCATGGACGGGCGCGGGGTGGCGGCGGCCTTGAGCCTCGGTGCGGCGGCGGCGCAGATGGGCACCGCCTTCCTGCTGGCCGAGGAGGCGACGATCAGCAAGCCGTGGCGGGGCCGGATCGAGACGGTGACCGACGACGCCACGGCCGTCACCCGAGCCTTCACCGGCCGCAACGCGCGGGGTATCGAGAACGACTTCATGCGGACGATGCGGCCCATCGAGGGCGAGGTCCCGGCCTATCCGGTGCAGAACCGCCTGACCCGCGACCTGCGCGCCGCCGCCGGCCGGCTCGGCGACGCCGAGGTGCTGTCGCTGTGGGCGGGGCAGGGTGTCAGCCTGACCCGCGCTGGCCGGGCGGCGGACCTCGTCCAGATATGGTGGGAGGAGGCGCGGCAGGTTTCCGCCGCTCTCCATGCGCGAACCCATGGACCGGACGGCGACAGACGCTAGGTTACGCTCCGATCAAAGGAGATTCCGTCCATGAAGACCCGCGCCGCCGTCGCCTTCGAAGCCAAGAAGCCGCTGGAGATCGTGGAGGTCGACCTGGAGGGGCCCCGCGCCGGCGAGGTGCTGGTCGAGATCAAAGCCACCGGCATCTGCCACACCGACGCCTACACGCTCGACGGTCTGGACAGCGAAGGCATCTTCCCCTCGATCCTCGGCCATGAGGGGGCCGGCGTGGTGCTGGAGGTCGGGCCCGGGGTGACCAGCGTCGTGCCCGGCGACCACGTCATCCCGCTCTACACGCCCGAATGCCGGCAGTGCAAAAGCTGCCTGTCGCGCAAGACCAACCTCTGCACCGCCATCCGCGCCACCCAGGGCAAGGGCCTGATGCCGGACGGCTCCAGCCGCTTCTCCTACAAGGGCCGGTCGATCGCCCACTACATGGGCTGCTCGACCTTCGCCAACCACACGGTGCTGCCCGAGATCGCGGTGGCCAAGATCCGCAAGGACGCCCCCTTCGACAAGGCCTGCTACATTGGCTGCGGCGTCACCACGGGGGTCGGCGCGGTGGTCAACACGGCCAAGGTCGAGGCCGGGGCCAACTGCATCGTCTTCGGCCTGGGCGGCATTGGCCTGAACGTCATCCAGGGGCTGAAGATGGTCGGCGCCGGCATGATCATCGGCGTCGACATCAACCCGGCCCGCGAGGAGTGGGGCCGCCGCTTCGGCATGACCCATTTCGTCAACCCCAAGGACGTCGACGGCGACATCGTCGCCCATCTGGTCGCCCTGACCGACGGCGGCGCTGACTACACCTTCGACGCCACCGGCAATGTCACGGTCATGCGCCAAGCGCTGGAGGCCTGCCACCGGGGCTGGGGCGAGAGCATCATCATCGGGGTGGCCGAGGCCGGCAAGGAGATCGCCACCCGGCCGTTCCAGCTGGTCACCGGCCGGGTCTGGAAGGGCACGGCCTTCGGCGGCGCCCGCGGCCGCACCGACACCCCGAAGATCGTCGAATGGTACATGGACGGCAAGATCGAGATCGACCCGATGATCACCCACACCCTGCCGCTGGAACGCATCAACGAGGCGTTTGACCTGATGCACGCGGGCGAGAGCATTCGCAGTGTGGTGGTGTTTTAGGCTCCCCCACAAATCCGCTCATCCCGGCATTCGCCGGGATGAGCGGTGGTTTGGAGTGAACGAAAAGAGGGCCGGCGAACCGTCGACCCCTCCCTTCGCCCCCGAAAGGCTCTGCCGCTAGGCGTCGGCGTCGTCCCCGGTTTCTTCGGTCTCGGCGTCCTCTTCCGAGGCGACGGGTTCGGCGGCCCTCTTGCGACGTTTGGCGGGCGGCGCGGGTTCCGGTTCGGGCGCCGGCGGCGCGGTGCGCAGGGCGGCTGTCAGGCCGTTGAGGTCGCCGCCGCTGAGGCCCACCTCGGCCATCAGCTGGTCCATCAGCGGGGCCTGGGCGCGGTAGCGCAGGGCGCCGGAGACCACCTGGTCGGCCAGGTTGCCGCCGTTTGAGCCGGCCTCGGCGCTGGCCGCGCCGCCGGCCCCGTTCATGCCGTCCATCTGGACGATGCGGATGCTGTCGATGTTCTCCATCGGCTTGACCGACTCGGCGATGATCCGGTCGAGGTTCTCGATCAGCTTGATGCGAATCTGCATGGCCACCTGTTCGGCCGACAGCAGGTTGGCGGCCTCGTTGATGGCCTTGGCGCCGGCGGCGTCGACCTCGTAGCGGACGCGCGAGGCCTCGGCGGCGGCGCGGACAGCCTCGGCGGAGGCCTCGGCCTCGATCTTGGTCTTGTCGGCGGCGCCGCGGGCGATTTCGCGCTGGGCCTCGGCCTGGTCGCTGGCGGCCACCTTCTCGGCCTCGGCCGCCACCTTGATGCCAATGGCGGCGCGTTCGGCCTCCTTCGACGCCTCGATCAGCTCGATGATCTTCTGGCGGTCGGCGGCTTCGCGTTCCCGCACCGTCTTGACCTGTTCCTCGGCCTGGACGGCCAGGGCCAGGGCCTTGTCGGCCTGGGCCTGGGCGTTGGACTGGTCGCGGGACTTCTCGGCCACGGCGATGGCCCGGTCCTGCTCCGACAGCTCGATGGCCTTGGCCTTCTCGATGTTTTGGGTCTCGACGGCGCGCTCCTTGGAGATCTCGCGCTCCTTGAGCTCCTGTTCCATGGCGATGCGCTGCTGGCCGACGTTGCGCTCGGCCTCGATCTTGGCCTGCTCGATCTCCTGCTCGGCGGTGATCTTGGCGCCTTCGGCCTCGCGCGCCTTCTCGGCCTGCTGGCGGGCGACGTCGGCGGACTGTTCGGCCCGGCGGATCTCGATCTCCCGCTCCTGCTCGAGCTTGGCGTATTCCTCGTCGCGGGTGATGGTCAGGGTCTGGCGCTGGGCTTCCAGGTTCTTGTTCTTGATCTGGACCTGGGTGTCCTGCTCGATGTCGTTGCGCATCTTCTTGCGCCGCTCGATCTCCTCGGTCAGCCGTGTCAGGCCCTCGGCGTCGAAGGCGTTGGAGGGGTTGAAATACTCCATGGCCGTCTGGTCGAGACCGGTCAGCGACACGGTTTCCAGCTCCAGGCCGTTCTTGAGCAGATCCTCGCTGGAGACCTGCTGCACCTTCTGGACGAAGTGGGTGCGCTGTTCATGCAGGTCGGTCATGGTCATCTCGGCCGCGACCGAGCGCAGGGCGTCGACGAACTTGCCCTCGATCAGGTCCTTCAGCTGCTCGGGATGCATGGTCCGCTGGCCCAGGGTCTGGGCGGCGAAGGCGATGGCTTCGGAGCTGGGCTGGACCCGCACGTAGAACTCGGCCAGCACGTCGACGCGCATGCGGTCCTTGGTGATCAGGGCCTGCTCGTTCTTGCGCTCCACGGCCAGGCGCAGGGTGTTCATGTTGACCGGGATGGTCTCGTGCAGGATCGGGATGATCAGCGCCCCGCCGTTCATCACCACCTTCTCGCCGCCGAAGCCGGTGCGGACGAAGGAGGTCTCCTTGGAGGCGCGCTTGTAGAGCCGCGCCACGATGAGGCCGAGGATGAGCAGGCCGACGAGGCCGAGGCCCGCCAGGATGAGGATTTCGAAGATGGCGGGTAAGCCGGTCATGACTGTTCCTGGTTAGACAATGGCGTCGCGCAGCGACGGACTGGTGTTGGCGATGGCGTAGAATTTGGCGCCGGCCATGCGGACGAGGATGACGCTGTCACCCTGTTTGAAGGTCTCGCCCTCGTCGTCGGGCTCGACCATGACGTAGTGGACCTGGCCGTGCTCGTCGCGGACCCGGGCCTGGGCTGCGGAGCCGGTGCGGGCCTCGCCGGTGACGATGGCGGCCACCCGGCCGACCAGGCTGTCGCGGGAGACGGCGGTGGTCTCGTCCCGGGGCATGATGCGGGCGACCCAGCGGCCGAAGACGCGGGTCAGGGGCAGGGCGGCCAGCAGGCCGAGCGGGACGGAGATCCAGAAGGGAGCGTAGACGCCGGCGATGGCGTGCAGCAGCCGCTGGCCGATCACTCCGGTCATGCCGAAGCTGAACAGGAAGACGACGATCAGCATCAGCAGCGGCAGGCGGCCGATGTTGAGCCAGGAGAGGATGGAGGGGCTTTCGCCGTCGATGAGCTCGCCCTCGCCGTCGCCCGACAGCGCGCCGCCCAGGCCCAGGGCCTCCACGGCCCCGAGCAGGATCATCAGCAACAAGGCGGCGACGAAGGGCACATTGCCCCCGGCCGTCAGAAACCCCCACATCGACGCTATCCCCTGTTAGGCTTTGCCGACCTTAGCACGCAGTGAAGCCAGCCGCTCCTCGACGCGGTTCTGGCGCGACAGACGATCCAGTTCGGCCAGGCGGGAGTCCAGCCCCCGGTCCAGTCGGCCGACGCCCGAGCCGCCCTCCCGGGCCATGACGCGGTTGAAGGCGGTGGTGGCGTCGTCGATGCGGCGGGCGACACCGGGGCCGTTGCCGCCGGCCGGGGCGGCGCCGACCTGTTCGGCGGCGTACTTTCGGGCGGCGAGCAGGGACTGGAAACCTTCCTCCATCTCGCGGCGCTTGGCCTGCAGGGCGGCGACGTAGCCTTCCAGCTCGCGCTCGCGACTGGCGGTGTCGGCGACGGTGCTCTCCAGCACCGGGACCTGGGCCTCGATGTCGAGCTGGCTTTCGATGGCGGCCTTGGCGAGGTCCTCGCGGCCTTGGCCGAGCGCGATCTCGACCTGTTCGGAGAGGTCCTCGTGGCGGCTGCTCTGTTCGGTCAGCCGCTTGCTGGCCAGGTGGCGCGAGGCGATAGCCTTGCCCAGTTCGGTGCGCACCTCGTCGATGGCGGCGTCGATCTCGCGCAGGGTCTGCTGCATGACCGCGTCGGGCATGGCGCCCTCGACCTGGTCGACCAGGGCATGGGCGCTGGCGCTGACGATGCGGCCGACGCGGGCGCCAAGGCTGTCAGCCATGGGAGGACTCCTTCTTGGGGGTGTGAAGCGCGATGAGATCGGCCAGGGCCGCGATGCGTCGCGACACCACGGCCGGGTCGTAGGCGGGGGCGGTCGGGGTGACCGACCAGCGCAGCAATTGTTCGGCGATGCGGGCGGCGCGCTCGACCAGCCGCGCCTCGTAGCGGGCCAGGTCGTGCGGCTCGCCCGAGCGGATCTCGGCCGGGGCGGCGAGGGCGACGGCCAGCAGCTCCTCGGCTTCGCTGAGCAGGGTGCGGACGACGCCGGAATGGGCGCCGGCCCGGTCCTCGGCCTCACGCACCGCCTGG
The DNA here is from genome assembly GCF_058809015.1 of Caulobacter sp. GW821-FHT11A05. Taxonomy (NCBI): domain Bacteria; kingdom Pseudomonadati; phylum Pseudomonadota; class Alphaproteobacteria; order Caulobacterales; family Caulobacteraceae; genus Caulobacter; species Caulobacter sp. GW821-FHT11A05. Next base: position 18,901 of record NZ_JBXASF010000027.1, read on the forward strand.
GCCGGTTCGGCCAGCAGGTCGCGGCTGACGGCCAGGGCGCCGCCGTAGCCTTCCGGCGTGTCGGCGCGCTGGCGGGCCTGGCGGATCAGGGCCCGGACCTTGTCGCTGGCGGTGATGGCGTCGTCGATGCGCAGGGCGGCCAGGAAGACCGCGTCGTCATCCGCCAATCGCACGCTCAGGGGCTTGTTAAGACCGACCATGGGTGGACGTTAACATGTGTCAGACGTTTGTAAACATCTGTCATGCGTTTGTCCTCGGCGAGGATTTTGCCGTGCCGGATCAGCCGCGGATCGTCTAGGAAGAGGCGCTATCGCAGGAGCCCGCATGCCCGAGATCACCGCCACCCACCGCGTCCACGGCGGCGCGCTGAGCTACTGCCGCCACGACAGCGCGGCCACCGGCACGCCGATGAAGTTCAGCATCTTCGTCCCGCCGGGCGAGGGGCCGTTCCCGGTGCTGGTCTGGCTGTCGGGCCTGACCTGCACCGAGGACAATTTCACCACCAAGGCCGGCGCCTACGGCGCGGCGGCCGAGCACGGGGTGATCATCGTCGCGCCGGACACCAGCCCGCGCGGCGAGGGCGTGGCCGACGATCCGGCCTACGACCTGGGGCAGGGGGCGGGCTTCTATCTCGACGCCACCCAGGCGCCCTGGGCGCCGCACTTCAGGATGGAGAGCTACATCACGCGGGACCTGCTGGCGGCGGTCGACGGGGCCTTCCCGACCGATCCGGCGCGGCGCGGCGTGTTCGGCCACAGCATGGGCGGCCACGGGGCGTTGACCCTGGCCCTGCGCCACCCGGACCTGTTCAGATCGGTGTCGGCCTTCGCGCCGATCGTCTCGCCGACCCGCTGTCCCTGGGGCGAGAAGGCCCTCACCGCCTATCTCGGCGGGGGTCGCGGGGCCTGGGCGGACCATGACGCCTGCCTGCTGATCGAGGCCGGCGCGGCGAGGTTCGACGACATCCTGGTCGACCAGGGCCTGGGCGACCAGTTCCTCGAAGGTCAGCTGAAACCCGAGCTGCTGGAAGCCGCCTGCGCCGCCGCCGGCCAGAAACTGACCCTTCGCCGCCAGCCGGGCTACGACCACAGCTACTTCTTCATGACCAGCTTCATAGCCGACCATATCGCCTGGCACGCGGCCCGGCTCTAGAAGCCAGCGGCCTTGATCGCCGCCTCAAGGTATTCGTCCCGGCCCGCGCGGACGCCCGCGATCGTGCGTTCCACCGGAATGGTCGGCTGGATGCCGACCCCGTGGTGCGTCGAGCCGTCGTGTTTGGTCACCTTCATCCCCGTCCAGAACAGGCGATAGCCGCCCGGCAGGGTGAAGGGGTTGATGTTGCCGTTGGTCCCAGCGGTCGAACTTCCGACGATCTCGCCCAGCCGATAGGCCTCGACAATGCCCATCACGGACTCCGCAAAGCTGATCGCCCGGCCGTCCGTCATGAAGACCTGCCTGGCGGTGATCACCGGCGCCTCGGGTTTGAGTTCCCAACGGCCGGTCTGCCGCCAGCCCCAGCCCTGGCGGTCGGGTCTGGTCACGATCGGCACGTTCCAGTGGGCGGAATAGAGCGTCTTGTCGCTGAGATGGGGCAGCAGCCAGCGGGCGCCGGCGGTGGGATAGCCGCGCATGTCGAAGATGATCGCCTTGGCCGTGAACAGCTGATCTTGCACGGCGATCAGGTCGTCAGCGGAGACGCGCTCAAGGTCGACGTAAAGCAGCCCGGGCCGCAGCTCACTGACTGGCGGTGGCCGGGTCTCGGTGAGATGCGGCGCCGTCTTGCCGAACAGCTCATAGGTCAGGGTGACCTCCACGACGGCGCCGTCGGCCTTGCGGACCTGCAGGACGGCGGTATCGCCGGTCTCGCCCTCGCTCAGCATGCGCAGCGCCCGGGCGAGCCGCCATTGGGGCGTCGCAGCGGAGATCAGGCGGGCCTCATCGGCGATGGCTTCCTTGACCGGCCGGCCATCGAGCGCGAGCACCACATCCCCGACCTTGAGACCGGCGGCCTTGTCGGCGACCGCCTCGGTTATGACCAGCTGGCCCTCGACCATCTCCCAGTAGACCGGCAGGAGCCGCGTCTTTCGCGGCAGGTTGGCGCGGCCATGGCCGTCGTGAAGGGCGGCGACGAGGTGCTGAAGGGTGGTCTCGAAGGCGAAGGCGTCCTTGTCCGTCGCCGCAGCCTTGAGCCCCCGGGACAGCTCCGCCGGCCAGTCCGCCTGGACGACATCGAAGTAGGGGTAGAAGTGCTGGAACACATTCCAGGCGATGACCACATCGGCCAATCGCGTCGCCCGATCGTCCCCGCTGTATGAGAAGCCGTCCGGCTTTTCGGGTCTGAGCACCGGCCGGGTCACGACCGGGGCGCCGGTGGCCGGCAGGACGAGGCGCATCCGGGCGACCACGCCGCCGCCGAGGTCCAGGGTCACGGCCGCGTCGGGGGCCATGCCGGGCGGCGGCGGACCGCGCCGGCTGACATAGGTGTTTTTCGGATCGAACTGCAGGCCTTCGTGCGTCCAGGCCAGTTGCTTGGCCGCCGCCGGGAGGGTCGGCGGCGGCGCTGCGCCGGGTTGGATGACCAGGGTCGGCGCGACAGGCAGAAAGACCTCCCGCAGCGCGGCGGCCAGCTGCAGGTCGTTCTTGGCGCCTTCAACATGCTGTACGCCGGCGAGGGCCAGACGGTCCCAATCGGCCTCGACGGCCTCCTCGCTCGGGTGGAAGAAGCGGACGTAGCCGTAGAGGCGGGCGAAGGCTTCCACGTTGCGTTGACCACGGGCGGTCAGGGCGCGGGGCGCCTCGATGCCGACGGCCGGGGTGGGATCGGCGACCACTGATGGCTGCCGGGCCTGACTCTGACCGGTCAGCAGCACAAGGGCGGCGGCGAGACTCGCAATGAATCGATGGCGCATCATTCCTCCCCCGAACTCACGCCATGCGAGTAGTGGTGTCGATTGCGGCTAGGATGCGGCCGGCGCCGTGTCGCGCGGCCGCTAAATCCCCGCGCCCATGTCGATGAAGGTCTCGGCCAGGGGGGCCTTCGGCCGTTCAGCGTCCTGGGCCAGTTCGTGGGTCAGGCGGTCGATCTGGGCGGTGATCTCGGGGACGGCGGTGACTTCCCAGAGGGCCGGGCGGGTCAGCGGACCGACGGCGTAGAGCCAGTCGGAGGCGCGGCCGTCGATGTCCTGCACGGCGCAGTCGTCGCTCTCCAGGCCCAGGCCCAGCGGGTCGGGGCGGATCAGGCGGCGGCGGGCGAGGTCGGCGAACAGCGGGTTGGCCAGGCGGTCCAGGTCGCTGCGTGGGCCGGTGCAGTTGATCACCCTGGCCACGGTCAGGGTCTGTTCGGTCTTCAGGCCGCGCAGATGCAGGCGGGCGGAAACCTGGCCCTTGCGGCGGGTCCATTCGACCACCCGGCCGCCGAGCACGGTCAAGGCGGCGCTTTCGAGCAGGGCGTCCAGGCGGGCGGCGACGCGCGGCGCCATGCGGTGGCGGTGGACGTCCCAGCGGGGGCGCAGGTGGCGCAGGAACTGGCGGCGCTGGCGCGGGGTCCAGGTCTCCCAGACCCGGGCGATGGCCGGGCGGACGGCGTCCATCACCCGCTGCCAGGGCGTGCCCTGCCGCTCGGCCTGGGCGGCGGCGGCGCGGATGGCCCGGGTCAGCATCAGCGGCGAGGCCGGCAGCAGCGGCGCGACGAACGGCGACCAGGCGCCGCCGGCCTTGTGCGGCGTGGGAACGAGGCCGCGCCGGGAGACGGCGAACATCGGCCCCTTCTGGCCCTCGGCGGCCAGCTTGAGGGCGACGTCGACCATGGTCAGGCCGGTGCCCAGCATCAGGATCGGCGCTTCGGGGTCGCCGCCGGCCAGGGCGCGCGGCGCCCAGGGGTCGGGGACGAAGGCGGGGTGATCGTGCAGCCAGGCGTCGTGGGGCAGGGGCGCGCGGGGCGGCAGGTTGCCGGTGGCCAGCACCAGCAGCTCGCAGGCGATCTCGCGGCCGTCGAGCAGGCGCACGCCCCGGCGCGGCGGATCGAGCAGGGCCACCGCCTCGCCCCGGATGGTGGCCAGGCCGGGGCCGTCGTCTTCCGCCCGGGCGTCTTCCAGGCGTTCCTGCAGGTAGTCGCCGAGCAGGCCGCGCGGCAGGAAGGCGTCGGCCAGGACGCCCTCGCTTTCGACCAGGGCTTCGTCGAGGTGGTGGCCGGCGCCGGACAGCCAGTCCTGGAACGGCGGGGTGAGGCCCGTCTCCATGCGGTGGGCCGGCACGTTGAGCAGGTGGTAGGGCTCGCAGGCCCCGTAGGCCAGGCCGCGCCCAGGCCGCACCGCCGGGTCGACCAGCAGGATACGCCAGGCCGGTTTCGCCGCCGTCAGCTTCAGGGCCAGCAACGTCCCGCTGAAGCCGCCGCCGACGATGGCGACCGTGCGGAGGGGCGAAGTGGTGTCGGCCATGGCGATTCCCGTGCTCGCGGCGACTTTGCGCAGGGGAAGGCGGCAAAACAAGGCGCCGGACACGCAGCGGTGACTTGCGGAACAAAAGGGGAAGCGATGAACATCGTTCTTGGAGCGACGGCCGGATGGACCGGCCGGGCTTCCTGGCGGAACAACCATGAAAAGGAAGGTTTGTCTTGTGACGGCCGCGGCTTCGCTCGCGGCGGTGTTGGGGGCCTGTGAGCGGCCGGCGCCACCGGCGCTGAAGGCCGCCGCGCCGGTGGTGGAGGTCGCGGCCGCGCCGCCGCCGAAGCCCAGTTTCGACTGCGCCAAAGCCAAGGCCTCGGTCGAGCGGATGGCCTGCGAGAACCCGGGCCTGGCGACGGCGGACCAGCGGATGGCCCAGAGCTATCGAAACCAGATGGCGAAGTTTCCGGCCGGTCAGCGACACCGGCTGCTGGAGGGCCAGCGCTCCTTCCTGAGCTATGCGCGCAAGGCCTGCGCCGAGGATCCGATCTGTCTCGAATGGGCCTACGACCAGCGCACCGCCGACCTCGAGGCCAGCCTTGGGAAGGGGCCGGCGATCCTGACCCTGACCCGCTACGAGATCTCACCCGCGCCGGACGGGCCGTTGCTGCGGCGGACCGGCCGGCGACTGCTGCTCGACCAGCTGGCCGACCCGGCGACGCCGGGCGAGCGAGCCCTCAACGCCAGGATGGCCGACTGGCTGGCCGAGGCCAACGCGGCCCAGCCGGTGGCGCCGTCGCTCGGCGGCGGTATCGAGGGGGCGGCGGTGGAAATCCGCTCGATCAGCGAGAAGAAGATCGTGGTGGCGGTGCAGGGCCCGACCATGCAGCGGCTGATCGACTGGTCGCCGACGCTCGGCCGGCCGCTGACGGTCAGCGATGAAACCACGCCGGCGGAAACCGAGCCCGTCGACGGCTGACGGCGGCTTCCCAAGCCTTGACTTGGTGCGTCCGCGCCGTCATACACCGCGCCTTCCACGCCGCCGGCCCCGCCGGACGGTGATGGATTACATGACGGGTGATCCGTAGCCGCCGTTGAGATCGTGCTCCCACTAGCGGGGGCGCCGGCCCGGATCGAAATAGATGAGTGACTCATGTCCAAGCGCCATAGCGCCAAGTACAAAATCGACCGCCGGATGGGTGAAAACATCTGGGGCCGTCCGAAATCCCCGGTGAACAAGCGTTCCTACGGTCCCGGCCAGCACGGCCAGCGCCGCAAGTCCAAGGTCTCCGACTTCGGCCTGCAGCTGAAGGCCAAGCAGAAGCTCAAGGGCTACTACGGCAACCTGACCGAGAAGCAGTTCGCCAAGACCTACACAGAAGCCGCCCGCCGCAAGGGCAACACCTCGGAAAACCTGATCGCGCTGCTGGAAAGCCGCCTGGACGCCATCGTCTACCGCGCCAAGTTCGTGCCGACCGTGTTCGCCGCCCGCCAGTTCGTCAACCACGGCCACGTGCTGGTGAACGGCAAGCGCGTCAACATCGCCAGCTACCGCGTCAAGCCGGGCGACGTCGTCTCGGTGCGTGAAAAGTCGCGCAGCATGGCCCTGGTTCTGGAAGCTCTCGGCTCGTCCGAGCGTGACCACCCCGACTACGTCACCGTGGACCTGCGCGCCTTCGCCGCGACCTTCGTCCGCGCGCCGGAACTGGCCGAAGTGCCGTACCCGGTGAAGATGGAGCCGAACCTGGTCGTCGAATTCTACGCCTCGTAAGCGTCGGATCGGACCAAGAGATCGAGGGCCCCGGAGCGATCCGGGGCCCTTTTTCTATGGGGCTTTCGGCGTGAAGCCGTATTCCCAGTCGTAGGGGACGCCAGTCTCGCCGAGCACGGCGCGGACGAGGTCGGGGTAGGCCTTCTCGATCCGCACGTCGTTGCCCAGGAAGACGACGCAGCGGCGGCGCTTCTCGACACAGACCCAGGTGTTGCCGGTGCTGTCGTTGTGGCCGCCCTTGTAGAAGCCGTGGCCCTGCGGACCGTCGAAGACGATCACGCCCAGGCCGGCGGCGAGGTCCGGGCGGCGTTTCGCGGGCGGCAGCTCCGGCTGCAGGCTGTTGAACTGGCTGGCGGTGGTGATGGCCAGCTGGGGCCGGACCATCTCGGCGCGGGAGGCGGCGCTGAGGCCCTCGCCACGCATGACTCCGGCGGAGAAGGCGGCGAAGTCGGACATGGTCGTGTCCATCGAGCCGGCGGCGCGCACGCGGCTGCGCTCGTCATGCGGTTCGACTGAACCGTCCGCCTTCCAGCCATCGGCCAGTTCGGCGGCGAAGTCGGGGCGCCAGGTCATGCTCGTATTGTTCATCTCGAAGCGGTCGAACACCCGCCGCTGCATCTCCTTGCCGAGATCGAGGCCGAGGCCCTTCTCCAGCACGAACTGCAGCAGGATCATGCCGTCGCCGCTGTAGGCGTAGCGGCTGCCGGGGTCGAAGTGGATGACCAGCTTTTCGCCCGGGTTGTCCCAGTAGAAGTTGCTGAAGCCGGCGCTGTGGGTCAGCAGCATGCGCGGGGTGATCTGGCGCCAGCGCGCGTCGATCAGGGTCTCGTAAGGGGCGTATGCCTCGCCGAAGCCGGCGTACTCGGGCAGCGGTTTGGCCAGGTATTTCGAGATCGGCGCGTCCAGATCGATGACGCCCTCGTCGACCAGCTGCAGCACGGTGTAGGCGAACACCGCCTTGGTCAGGGAGGCGCCGTACATCACCGTGTCGGGGCTCAGGGGCTCGCCCTTGGCGTTGCGCGCGCCATAGGCCTGGACATAGGCGACCTTGCCGTCCTCGATCACCGCGACGGCCAGGCCGTTGGCCCCGGTGTCCCGCATGGCCCGGGCGACCTTGGCGTCGAGCGCCTTGCCGTCGAAGGGCCTGGCCATGGCCGGCGTGGCGAGCATCAGCAGGGCGAAAACGGCGACGACTTTACGCATGGAGCCTCCCGGACGATGCGGCGAGGCTAGACAAGAACCACGGGTCTGTCTTTGCTCGTCGCATGACAAGACGCCACGCCCTGCTCGCCGCCCTGCTGCTGGTTTCGGCCTGCGCCACCAAGGCCGTCTATTCCTCGCCGGACGCCGGCATGGTCGAGCTGGAGCCGCTGCTGGCCGCCGAGGTGCGGGCCGATGTGCTGGTCATCCGGGTGACCTCGACCGGCTGCACGGCCAAGGACGACATCGTCTGGTTCGTCGAGAAGGCGGGCAATCGGGTGGCGGTGGCGTTCGGGCGCAAAAGGATCGACGCCTGCAAGGCCGCGCCGCAGCCGATGGAGATCGCCTTCAGCTACGCCGAACTGGGCCTCAAGCCCGGCCAGGCGGTGGCCATCGTCAACCCGCTGGCATCTCGCTGAACATCGTCTCCATCCACTCCGGCACGCGGACCGGGCGGCGGGTGACGGCGTCGATCAGGCACCATTCGGAACGGCCCTGGGAGCACATCTCACCGCCCGGTCCGTCGATCCGGTAGAAGCGGTCGAAGCGCGGCCCGCGCCGCTCGCCGAGCCAGGTGACGCCGGCGGCGGTCTCGCCGGGCAGCAGGGCGCGGCGGTAGTCGAGTTCATGGCGCAGGGCGATCCAGGCCCATTTGGCCTGTTCCTCGGGCGGCAGGCGGGCGCGCCAGTGGCCGGTGGCCAGGTCCTGCATCCAGCCCAGGTAGACGACGTTGTTGACGTGGCCGTTTTCGTCGATGTCGGCCGGCTTGGGCGCGAAATCGAGGCTGAAGGTCTGGCGGCCGTCCGGCGGGCTAAGCGTCCGGCTCACGCCGGCAGAACGCCCTGGCTCTGCAGGAAGGTCTTCAGTTCGCCGGCCTGGTACATCTCGCGGATGATGTCGCTGCCGCCGACGAACTCGCCCTTGACGTAAAGCTGCGGGATGGTCGGCCAGTCGCTGTAGGTCTTGATGCCCTGGCGCAGGTCGTCGGACTGCAGCACGTCGACGCCGACGAAATCGACCTCCAGGTGGTCGAGAATCTGCACCACCAGCGAGGAGAAGCCGCAGCGCGGCTGTTCCGGCTCGCCCTTCATGAAGACCACGACGGGGTTCTCGGCCACGGCCTGGGCGATGAAGGCCTGGACGCGATCGGCGACAGCAGCGTCGGACATGGGACAAATCCTCAAAGAAAACTCATCCCTCAGCTAGGCGCCGAGGGGCTCCGGGTCAAGAACCCGCGACGTTTAGGACTTCTCGCCGTTGGAAAAGCGCGCCATTTCGATCTGCGCCGCCACGCCGGTGGGCAGGTCGCGCTCGGGCACGGCGGCCAGGCGGTTGACGCGCTCGACGCTGTCGGCCTCCATCTGCACGCTGGTCACCGCCGGCTCGAACAGGGCGAAGGCCAGGCAGATCTCCTCACCGGTCCAGCCGTGGGTGTCCTCGAGGAAGTGGTAGGCGCTGCGGGGGCTGATCTTCGGCTTCTTCTTGAACCAGCCCTTCAGCAGGCTGGGCTTGTCGGCCCCGGTCAGCTCGGCCGGACAGACGTCGCGGGCGATGACGGCGATGTTCTTCTCCGAGGCCACCTTCAGGCGATGCCGCTCCTTCCAGCCGGAGGTCAGGCTGTAGGGGGTGATCAGGCAGTCGACGCCGGGCTTGTCGAGCGCCAGGTCCATGGTTTCGCCGGAGCCGGCGACGCCGACCTGGCGCGCCGCGCGGCTGTGCTTGAGGGTGCGGGCGAAGTCGACCTGGCCCAGGTCCTCGACGACGACCAGATCGAGATAGTCGGTCCCCAACCGGCGCAGGATCATGCCGGCGGCGTCGTCCAGGTTTCCGATGGTCGGGGCGCGCCAGGCCAGGAACAGCAGCCGCCGCTCGATGTCGCCCAGGGCCTGCGAAAGCGCGTCGAGCAGGCCGTCGCTATGGCCGGCCAGTTCGAAGGCGTTGATGCCGGCGCCCATGGCCGCGTCGATCAGCTCACGCCAGTCGCGGGCCGACCTGCGGCTGGAATCGTCAAGCAGCAGGGAGACCGTCGAGACGGCCATTCCGTAGGTGGCGCCGAAGGGGCGGTAACGCATGGGGCGCCTTAGGGGGCTGCGGTTTCGAGGGCGAGGGCGTGAAGCACGGTGCCGAGCACGTCGGCGAGGGCCTTGTTGACCAGCTGGTGCTGGCGCACCCGGGGCAGGCCGGCGAAGGCGGGAGAGACGATACGGGCCTTGTAGTGGTCGCCGTCGCCCGCCAGGTCGGTGATAGTGATCTCGGCGTCCGGAAAGGCCTCGGTCAGGCGGCGTTCCAGTTCGGCGGCGGGCATGGGCACGGGCGACTCTCCTCGTAGACAGCCGAGCAATGGGGGATAATGCTTAATAGCCTTCCAAGGGGGATTAAGCATGTGGCATCGGATCGCGCATCTGGCGTTCAAGGGACTGGTCGGGGCAGGCCTCGCCGCCTCGCTGGCCGCCTGCAATATGGTGGTGACCACCGAGCCGACCTTCCTGGCGCAGGACCAGGGCAAGCCGACGCTTCGTGAGGGCCTGTGGGTCAGCGAGGAGAAGGACTGCAAGGTCGATATCAAGGCGCCGGCCAGCAAATGGCCCGAATGCGCCCACTGGCTGGTCGTCAAGGGCTCGTCGATGACCGGCGTCGGGGACGAGGGCAAGGCGTTCGACGTACCCTTCATCCTGGCCGCCGGCGATCCGCGCGTCCTGCAGATCCGCATCGAGGACGACAAGATCAGTGAGGACGGCAAGAAGGCCGTCATCTACCTCTACATGGGCATCAGGCCGCTGAAGCACGACAAGGAGGGCCGGATCGTTTCCTACAGCGGCTGGATCGTGCAGTGCGGCCCGCCACCGCCCAAGGATGCCAAGAAGCCGGACGGCAACCCGCGCTACGGCACGCTGGAGCCCTCGCCGGGGATCATCATGGACAGCGACCTCTCCGGCTGCGCCCCGGCCGACAAGGCCTCGCTGATCGGCGCGGCCGGGCTGTCGGCGGCCTATGAGACCGGAACCGACAAGGACGACGTCAGCCGCTGGGTCCGCGACGGAGACAAATAGGACGGCTGGACAATCACGCGACTCTCACGCACTGTTCACGGGGGCGTGAGGAGGTCGTGATGAGACTGTCATTCGTTGCCTTGTTCATCGCCGCCGTGGGCCTGACCGCCTGCAACGACGATGTGTTGACCACCAAGACCCCGGTGCTGTTCGCCGCCGACCGCGACGCCCTGCCGCTGGCGCGGGACGGGGTGTGGGCCGGCGACGGCTGTTCGGCCGATCCGGCGCTCGACCTGCCGGCCTGGGATTGCGACGAGGCCTTCATCGTCCGGCGAGGCCGAGCGGCCCATCCAGATGACGCGGTGGAGAACGATCCGGCCTTGATGAAGGCCATGAGGCTGGCTGTTTCCAGCGACTTCCAGGTCGCCCAGACAGGTCCGAGCGATCCCGGGGACGGCTACTACAGCTTCTACGGCGTCGACGGCGTCCGGCTGGACCAGAGCGGCCGGGTGATCGCCTTGCGCGCCTGGCGGTTGAAATGCGGTCCGCCGCCGCCAGACGGAACGAAGACGGAAGGCGGCAAGCCGCGCCACCAGACGCTCGAACCTTACCCCGGCGTGGTGGTCGAGGAGGGCGGTTGCGCCGCCAAGGGCCGCGCCGGCCTGATCGCCGCCGCCAGCGCCAGCCGGGTCGATCCCAAGGGCAACCACGACAGCGCCGAGCGCTATCGCTGGGTGCGCGAGGAGCGGCCCGGCGATTGGGTGGAGGCCCAGCCGGTCACCGAGCCGCCGCCCAAAAGCTAGTCCACCATCGCCGAGTAGATGATGTTCTTGAGCTGGCCGCGGAAGTTGAAGGTGCCCGACGGCATCAGCTGGGTCATGAAGACGACGCTGAGTTCCTCGTGCGGATCGACCCAGAAGATGGTCGAGGCGGCGCCGCCCCAGTAGAAGTCGCCTTCGCCCAGCGTGCCGGTGCTGACCACGTCCATGGTGCTGGCAAAGCCGAGGCCGAAACCGACGCCCGTGTTGGCGGTTTCGGAGAAGGTTCCGAGCGCCATCTCGGTCAGGTCCTGGTCGCCGGGCAGGTGGTTGCGGGTCATCAGGTCGAGGGTGCGGGGGCCGAGGATGCGGACCCCGTCCAGCTCGCCGCCCCGGCGCAGCATCTCGCAGAAGCGCATGTAGTCGGCGCAGGTGCCGGTCAGGCCGCCGCCGCCGGACAGGAACCTGGCGGGCGCCAGGTAGGCGCTGGTCCCGGCGTCGTCGATCAGGCCGAGGGTTTTGTCGGGGTTGCGCTGGTAGTTGGAGGCGAAGCGGTGGGCCTTCTCCGGCGCCACCTGGAAGCTGGTGTCGACCATGCCCAGCGGATCGAAGATGACGTCCTGCAGGTATTTGTCGAAGGGCACGCCGCTGATCCGCTCGACCAGGGCGCCGCAGACGTCGGTGGCGAGGCTGTACATCCACTTGGTCCCGGGCTGGTAGAGCAGGGGGACCTGGGCCAGCTTGGCCATGAACTCGGGCAGGGTGTCGGCGCCACCCATGCTGCGGATCTTGAGGGCGCGGTAGACCTTGTCGACCGGGTGCTGGATGCCGACGCCGGGCAGGCCGCCGCCGTAGGTCAGGCCGCTCATGTGGGTGAGGACGTCGCGGATGCTGACCGGGCGCTCAAGCGCCTCGGTCTTCATCTCGTCGCCCTCGCCGCTGACCCAGACGCGCTGGGTCTTCCACTCGGGGAAGAAGCGGCTGACCGGATCGTCGAGCTGGAAGAAGCCGCGCTCGAACAGGGTCATCAGGGCGACCGAGGTGATCGGCTTGGTCATCGAATAGATGCGGAAGATGGTGTCCTCGGTCAGCGGCTTGTTGCGCTCGAGGTCCATGCTGCCGAACACGGCGTTGTAGGCGGGGTGGCCGTGGCGGGTGACGGCGATCTGGCAGCCGGCGATCTTGCCGGGGTCGATGTAGTTGCGCTTGAGGTGCTCGCCGATGCGTTCCAGGCGGTCGGCGTCGAGGCCGGTCCAGTTCGATTGCGCGTCCATCCTGAAGTCTCCGCAGTTTCTGGTTTGTTGGCCGCATCATGGCCGAACAAGCGTTTGAAGGCCAAGTCGAAACTTGGGTACGTCTGCTCCCCCTTCGGGGGAGCTCCCGGCGAAGCCGGGTGAGGGGGTCCCCGCCGGCGGGGGGGGGGGGGGGGGGGGGGGGGGGGGGGGGGGGGGGGGGCGGGGGGG
>NZ_JBXASF010000027.1:31474-36896 GCF_058809015.1 Caulobacter sp. GW821-FHT11A05
GGGGGGCCCCCCGCCGGCGGGGACCCCCTCCACCACGCTGCGCGTGGTCCCCCTCCCCCGAAGGGGGAGGAACTAGCCTTGCGTGACGAACCCGCCGGGCAGCAGTTCGGCGCGGCCGGCCAGGGCCAGTTCGGTCAGGGCGGCCAGCACCACGGGGACCGGCGCGCCGGTGGCGCGGACCAGCTCGTCGCGGGAGACGGGGGTCGGTGACAGCAGCTGCGCCAGGCGTTCGCGGACCGCGTCGATCTCGCGATCGCTGGCGGCGGGGCCCCTCCAGGGTGGCGGATCGCGCTCGCGCAGGGACATCTCGCGGATGGCGTTCAGGACGTCGTCGGCGGTCTCGCACATCTGGGCGCCCTGGCGGAGCAGGTCGTTGGTGCCCCGGGCGCGGGGATCAAGCGGCGAGCCGGGGACGGCGAGGACCTCGCGGCCCTGCTCATTGGCCAGCCGGGCGGTGATCAGCGAGCCGGAGCGCAGTTCGGCCTCGACCACGACCACGGCCAGCGACAGGCCGGAGATGATGCGGTTGCGGCGGGGGAAGTCGCGGGCCTGGGCGCGGTAGCCAGGCGGGCTCTCGGAGACGATGGCCCCGCGCTCGGCGATCTGGCGGTGGAGGTCGCGGTGCTCGGGCGGGTAGATGTCGTCGGGGCCGCCGCCGAGGACGGCGACGGTCCCGGTCGGCAGGGCGCCCAGGTGGGCCGCGCCGTCGATGCCGCGGGCTAGGCCGGAGACGACGGTGACGCCGGCTTCGCCCAGCTGGGCGGCGAGACCGCGGGCGAACTTCTGGCCGCCGGCCGAGGCGATGCGGGCGCCGACGATGGCGGCGGTCGGACGGCCGGCGATGGCGAGGTCGCCGAGCACCCAGATCAGCGGCGGCGGTGGATCGAGGGCGGCGAGCAGATGGGGAAAGGTGGGCTCGCAGGCGCAGAGCAGGGTCGCACCGATGCGCAGGCCGGCGTCCAGCTCGCGACGAGCGTCGTCTCGGCTGGGGATGCGCAAGGGCTCGGCGCGACCGCCGCGCCGCGTGAGGTCGGGCAGGACGTCGAGCACCGCGCCGGCCGAGCCATAGCGGCCGACCAGGTTTTCAAAGGTGACCGGGCCGACCTGTTCGGTCCGCGCCAGGCGCAGCCAGGCAAGGCGCTCCTCGTCCGTCATCAAGGGAGTCTAGGTCTGGACGTCCGACGTTCCGTCGGCCGGCGGGGGCTGGTCCTTCTTGCCGCCGATCTTCGGCTCCTGACCCTTGAGCAGGCGGCCGATGTTGTCGCGGTGGCGGATGAAGACCAGCACGGCCATGAACACCGCCAGCACCACCACGGGGTAGGGCTGTTCGGTGGCCAGGGCGAAGAAGGGGGCCAGGGCGACGGCGGTCAGGGCGGCCAGGGAGGACATGCGGAACAGGAAGGCCATCAGCAGCCAGGTGATGCCGGCCAGCAGGCCGACGGGCCAGGCGATGGCGAACATGGTGCCGAAGAAGGTGGCCACGCCCTTGCCGCCCTTGAACTTCAGCCAGACCGGGAAGAGGTGGCCGGTGAAGGCGGCGCCGGCGGCGATGGCCATCAGCAGGTAGGCGGTCTGGTCGCCCATCTGCTGCCAGCGGGCGAAGGCGTAGACCAGGCCCACGGCCAGGGCGCCCTTGCCGGAGTCGCCGATCAGGGTGAGGGCGGCCAGGTCCTTGCGGCCGGTGCGCAGCACGTTGGTCGCGCCGATGTTGCCCGAGCCGACGGTGCGGATGTCGATGCCGGCCATGCGGGCGCTGAGCAGCCCGAAGGGGATCGAGCCCAGCAGGTAGCCGCCAACGGCGACCAGCCCGAGCGTGAGGACGGCGGCGCCGGCCAAGGATTCCATGTTTGTTCCTCCCGAGAGGGGGACGATGCCGCGCCATGGGTTGATCGGCAAGGGGGAAGGGGGCAAGGCAAAACGCGCCCTGATTTCCCAACCCTACCGCTCATCCCGGCGAATGCCGGGACCCAGCCGCCTGAGCTCCGGCCATTCAGGATGGAACTGCCAACAACGCGGCTGAATCTGGGTCCCGGCATTCGCCGGGATGAGCGGTAGTTTCTATAGTTGCGTGACCTAGTCGGCGGTGCGGTAGACCGTCCTGCCATCCACCAGGGTCATCAGCACCTGCCCCTGCAGCCTCCGCCCGTCGAAGGCGGAGTTCTTCGACTTGGAGCGCAGCCTGTCGGCGTCGACGAGGATGGGGGCGCCGAGGTCGCAGAGGACGAGGTCGGCGGGGGCGCCAGGCGCGAGGCGACCGGCATGCAGGTTCAGCAGCTGGGCCGGGGCCAGGGTGACGGCCCGGATCAGGTCGACCAGGGGCACGCGCTCGTCGTGGTGGAAGGCGAGCAGGGCCGGCAGCAGGGTCTCCAGCCCAACCGAGCCGGGCGCGGCCTCGGCGTAGGGCAGGCGTTTGTCCTCGGCGGGGGCCGGGGCGTGGGCCGAAACGACGACGTCGATCAGGCCGTCGGCCAGGGCGTCGATCAGGGCTTGGCGATCATCCTCGCCGCGCAGGGGCGGGTCGAGCTTGGCGAAGGTGCGGTAGTCGCCGATGTCCAGCTCGTTGAAGCTGAGGTGGTTGATCGAGACGGTGGCGTGGACCTTCACTCCCCGGTCCTTGGCGCGCTTGAGGGCGGCCAGGCTGGCGGCGCAGGTGACCTGGTCGACCAGCAGCCGGGCGCCGGTCAGTTCGGCCAGGGCGAGATCGCGCTCCAGCATGATGGTTTCGGCGGCGGCCGGGGCGGCGGGGATGCCCAGACGGGCGGCGAAGTCGCCCTCGGTGGCGGCGGCGCCGTCGGTCAGCCAGGGGTCGGCCGGGCGGTGGGCGACCAGCATGCCGAAGGCCTTGGCGTAGGCCAGGATGCGACGGAAGACCCTTGAATCGACGATCGAATGGTCGGCGTCGGTGATGTAGACGCAGCCGGCGTCTCGCATCAGGCCGATCTCGGCCAGCTGCTGGCCCTTGAGGCCCTTGGTCGCCGCGCCGGCCGGGTAGACGTTGACCAGCTCGATGTCGCGGGCCCGGCGCAGGATGAAGTCGACCATCGAGGGATCGTCGATGGCCGGGTCGGTGTCCGGCTGCACGACCATCGAGGTGACGCCGCCGGCGGCGGCGGCCTGGGCGGCGGACTTCAACGTCTCTTTGGGCTCGGCCCCGGGTTCGCCGGTCTTGACCCGCAGGTCGATGAGGCCGGGCGAGAGCATGGCGCCTTCGCAGTCGATGACGCGAACATCGCCCGACAGGTCCTTGAATTCACGGCCCTTGGCGACGTCGGCGATGACGCCTTCGGAGACGATCAGGGAGCCGGGGCCATCGTAGCGGCTCTCGGGATCGACCAGACGGGCGTTCTGGAAGGCGGTGGGTTGTGGGCGGGCCATCAGGCGTTGTCCAGCCGGTGGGCGAGGCTGGCCAGCACCGCCATGCGGGCGGCGACGCCCATCTCGACCTGGTTCTGGATCAGGCTGACGGCCGGGTCGTCGGCGACGTCGCTGTCGATCTCGACGCCGCGGTTCATGGGGCCGGGATGCATCACCTTGGCGCCGCTGGCGGCGTAGGAAAGCCGTTCGCGATCAAGGCCGTAGAAGCGGAAGTACTCACGGGTCGAGGGCACCAGGGCGCCCTGCATCCGCTCCAGCTGCAGGCGCAGCATCATCACCACATCGACGCCCTTCAGGCCGGTCTTCATATCGTGATGAATCTCGACGCCCCAATGTTCGGCCCCGGCCGGGATCAGGGTCGGCGGGCCGACCAGACGGACCTGGGCCCCCAGGACGCTGAGCATGGCGACGTTGGAGCGGGCCACCCGGCTGTGGGCGACGTCGCCGCAGATGGCGACGGTGAGGCCGTTCACGTCGCCGAAGGCCCGGCGCATGGCAAGCGCGTCGAGCAGAGCCTGCGTCGGGTGTTCGTGCTGGCCGTCGCCGGCGTTGACGACGCTGCAACCGACCTTCTGGGCCAGCAGGGCGGCGGCGCCGCTGCTGCCATGGCGGACGATGAGGATGTCCGGCTGCATGGCGTTCAGGGTGACAGCGGTGTCGATCAGGGTCTCGCCCTTGGTCATCGACGAGGAGCGCGGGCTCATGTTGACGGTGTCGGCGCCGAGGCGCTTGGCGGCGATCTCGAAGCTGGACTGGGTGCGGGTCGAGGGCTCGAAGAACAGGTTCATCACCGTCCGGCCCTTGAGGAGGTCGAGCTTCTTGGAGGCGCGGTGATTGAAATCGACGAAGTGGTCGGCGAGGTCGAGCAGTTCGCCGACCTGGACGATGTTGAGATCGCCCGCCGACAGGAAATGGCGGAACGGGAAGGGGAAGGTCCTGCTTCGGAGGTCGTCGATTCCCGGGGCGCTCGCCGTCATGGGCCGCCCTCTTACGGCAGGTGGAAGATAATGAGAAGGGCGGGAATCGTCAGCAGGCTGGCGGCCGTGGTCAGGGCGACGATGCCGGCCATCAGCGGCGCGTCGCCGCCCATCTGGCGGGCCAGGACGTAGGAGGCGGCGGCGCCGGGGGCCGAGCCGGCGAGGAGGGCGATGCCCTGGGCGGTCTCGTCGCCGCCGGCCAGGCGGGTCAGGCCCCACATCAGGACCGGCAGGACGAGGATCTTCACGGCGCTGACGCAGGCGATCAGCAGCTGGCGGCGGCGGACGTAGGCGAAGTTGAGCCCGGCCCCGGCGACCAGCAGGCCGAGCGCGAAGGCGGCCTGGGACAGCAGGTCCAGGGTGCTCATCATCACTGGGATTTTCGGCACGTGGAGGATGTTGAACAGCGCCCCGACGCCGCAGCCCCAGAGCACCGGGTTCTGGGCCAGGCCCTTGAGGGCGGCCTTGACGCCGCCGCCCTGGCCCTCGCCCCAGCGGCTCATGACCAGGACGCAGATGATGTTGATGGCCGGGATCAGGGCGCCGAGGATCATGGCGCCGAGACTGGCGCCCACCGGGCCGTAGACCACGGCGACCAGCGGCAGGAAGACGAAGGCGTTCCAGCGCAGGCTGCCCTGGAAGACCGAGGTGTAGGCGGCGTCCGAGAGCTTGAGCAGCGGCTTGGCCAGCAGGACGGCGATGGCGACGATGGCGATGCCGCCCATCGTGCCGATGGCCAGCGGGCCGGCCGCGAGGACCGAGAAGTCGGCCTTCCAGACGGCGGGCATCAGGAATCCCGGGTAGAAGACGAAGTAGGTGATCCGCTCGATGGCGGGCCAGTGCTCCTCGGGAATGAACTTGCTGGCCTTGAGGCCCCAGCCCAGGGCGATCATGGCGAAGACAGGCAGGACGCCGAGGAGGATTGCGCTCATGGGCAACGCCTACACGGATTCCTTCTCCCGCTCGTCGGGAGAAGGTGGCGGCGAAGCCGAGGGATGAGCAACTGTGTTTGGTTAGGCGGTGAGCTGTGTCCAGGGCTTGTTGTCTCTGAGCATGGCGTTGAGGGTGGT
>NZ_JBXASF010000028.1:0-24171 GCF_058809015.1 Caulobacter sp. GW821-FHT11A05
CCCCCCCCCCCCCCCCCCCCCCCCCCCCCCCCCCCCCCCCCCCCCCCCCCCCCCCCCCCCCCCCCCCCGCGCCGGCTGGAGTGGCTGGCCGCGTTCTGGCGCGGCTGTGGCAGCTGCGTTCAGGGTAACCCATCCGCTGGCGCTGCCCCCTCCACCACCGGGCCTAAGTCGGCCCGGCGGTCCCCCTCCCCCGTCAGGCCAAGGCCTGCCGGAGGAGGAATTTGACCGCCGCCTCGTCCTCGAACCGCGCCCGCACCGGCCAATAGCCGACCTTGCGCCGCCACGGCCCCGGCAGGCGGACCCAGTCCTTCTCGGTGGTCAGCAGCTGGCCGCCCAGCTGGGCCGCGCGCTGCTCGAGGAAGCGCAGGTCCTCCTCGCGGTACTCGCCATGGTCGGGGAAGGGCGCGAAGTCCTTCAGCACCACCCCGGCGGCGATCAGCGAGCGCTCGAACTTCCACGGCTTGCCGATGCCGGCGAAGGCCAGGACCGGATGGTCCGGCGGCGGTCCGGCCGGCTCCAGCCGGGCGATCAGCACCGGCTTGCCCTTGAACAGGGCGACCAGGTCCGGGGCCGGCGCGTCGAGGTCGGCCGGCAGCAGCAGGACCACGGCGTCGGCCCGGGCCAGGCCCACGCCCAGCGGCTCGCGCATCGGCCCGGCCGGAAAGACGGCGCCGTCGCCGAACGGCCATTCGTTGCCCCGGGTCTCGCCGTCGACGACGACCAGTGACAGGGCCTTCTTCAGGGAGGGGTTCTGGTGGCCGTCGTCCATGACCACCGCCTGGGCGCCGGCCTCGCGCGCCGCCGCGGCCCCGGCCGGCCGGTCGCGGGAGATCCAGAAGGGCCCGTCGGCGGCCAGCATCAGCGGCTCGTCGCCGACCTGCTGTGTGCCGTGGATGGCCGGATCGACCTTCAGCGGCCCCGGCTCATTGCCGCCATAGCCGCGCGACAGGCCGTGGGCCGCCACGCCGTCCTCGCGCAGCAGCCGCAGCAGTTCCCGCACCACCGGCGTCTTGCCGACCCCGCCGGCGGTGAGGTTGCCGACGCAGACCACCGGCACACCGGCGTCCACGGGTGTGGCCTTGTCGATCTTCCAGGCCGTCACCGCCGCCCAGACCCAGCTGAGGGGGGTGAGCACCATGCGGGTGACGACACCCGGGGCGTTGTCGCGCACATACCACCAGCGGGGCGTCGAGAGCTTCATGGCAGCAGGGCTTCCAGCCGCGTCCAGGCAGCATCGAGTTGCGCTGACTGGGCCTGGGCGAAGGCCTGGCCGCTGGCCCCCAACGCCCTGGCCGCCTCCGGCGCGGCCAGCAGCCCGGCCAGGGCCATCGACAGATCGCCCGGCGTCTCGACGATCATCGCCCCGCGCTCGCCCTCGACCATGGCCTGGTAGACCTCGGCGGCGTTGAACACCTGCGGTCCGCTGATCACCGGCGCGCCGAGCCGGGCAGGCTCCATCGGATTGTGGCCGCCGATCCCGGGCACGAAGCTGCCGCCCATGACCACGACGTTGGCGAGGCGGAAGAACAGGCCCATCTCGCCCAGTGTGTCCGCCACGTAGATCGCCGTCTGGCGGGTGATCCTGTCGCCGCGCGAGCGCAGGGCCACCGGGCCGTGGCCGGTCCCCAGGGCGGTCAGCACCTCGCCGCTGCGATCGGGATGACGGGGGGCGATGATCAGCAGGGTGTCCGGCGCCTCGCTGCGGATGGCGGTCAGCATCGGGGTGACGATGATGGCCTCTTCGCCGGCATGGGTGCTGGCGGCCAGCGCCACCGGGCGTTTGCCAATGGCCTTCTTCAGGGCGGCGAGCTCGGCGGCGTCGGCCGGCAACGGCTCGCCGGCCAGCTTGAGGTTCAGCCGGCCATCGGTCTCGACCCCGAAATAGCGCAGCCGTTCGGCCGACAGCTCGTCCTGCGGCAGAACCAGGTCGAAGGCCGCCAGCACCTGCCTGATGCCGGCCGCCATCCGGGCCCAGCCGCGCGCCGTCTTGTGGGTGATGCGGGCCGAGATCAGCGCCAGCTTCGCGCCGCGTTGCTTGGCCCCGAGGATCAGGCCCGGCCAGATCTCGCTCTCGACCAGGACCACCAGGCCCGGCCGCCAGTGATCGAGGAAGCGCCGGGCCGAGGCGGGCGTGTCGAGCGGCGCGTACTGGTGGATGGCGCCGGCCGGCAGCCGTTTGGCCAGCAGGGCGGCGGCGGTGACCGTGCCACAGGTCACCAGCAGGGTGAGGTCCGGCCGCGCCTTAGCGAGCCGCTCGATCAGTGGCAGCACCGCCTGGCTCTCGCCGACGCTGACCGCATGGATCCAGACGAGGCCGCCCTCGGGCCTGGCGACGGAGGCGTGACCGAGGCGCTCGCCGAGCCTGGCGGGATCTTCCTTGCCCTTGGCCGCCCGCGAGCGCAGGAGGCCGGGGGCGAACGGCTGCAGCGCCGCCATGGCCGCCCGGTAGAGGCTCAGCGACAGCGCCACCTAATGCCCGCCGTGGGCGTCGGCCAGCCGGCAGGGTCCGCGATGGCCGGTCTCCAGCTGCAGGGTGGCGTGGCCGATGCCGAAGGCGTGGACCAGGTCGTGGCACAGCTCGTCGAGGAAGGTGTCGGGATCGGCGTTGTCGGGCCGGGTCAGGTGGGCGGTCAGGGCCGTCTCGCTGGTGCTCATCGCCCAGATGTGCAGGTCGTGCACCTCGGTGACGCCGGGCCGGCCGGCCAGCCAGGCCTTGACCTTCTCCGGGTCGATGCCGCGCGGGGCGGCGTCGAGCGCCAGATCGAGGCTGTCGCGCAGCAGGCCCCAGGTCCCGGCAACGATGACGGCGGCGATGACCAGGCTGATCACCGGATCGATCCAGCGCCATTCCGGCTGCATCCACAGCAGGACGGCGGCGAAGACCACCCCCAGCGACACCGCCGCGTCGGCCGCCATATGCAGGAAGGCGCCCTTGACGTTGAGGTCTTCCTGGCCGCGCATGAACATCAGGGCGGTGGCGGTGTTGATGACCACGCCGATGGCGGCGACGACGATCACCGGCCCCGGCGGAATGTCCTGCGGCGCCCCGAAGCGGCGCACGGCCTCCCAGGTGATGCCGCCGACGGCCAGCAGCAGCAGGCCCGCATTCGCCAATGAGGCCAAGATGGTGCTCTTGCCCAGGCCATAGGTCCGCCGCCCGGCCGGGGCGCGTCGCGCGATGACCACCGCGCCCCAGGCCATCAGCAGGCCCAGGACGTCCGACAGGTTGTGGCCGGCGTCGGCCAGCAGGGCCAGGGAGCCGGTGAACAGGCCGGCCCCGGCCTCGGCGATGACGAAGGCGATGTTCAGGCCAGCGCCAATGGCGAAGGCGCGGCCGAAGTCCTTGGGCGCATGGCTGTGGCCGCCGGGACCATGGTGATGGTCCTTGTGGCCGCCATGGTGGTGGTCGTGGTGGGCGTGGTCGTGGGACATTGGGGTGGTTCTACCACTTCGCTCCCGGCCGTCACCCCGGCGCATCGGCGGCGGCCTTGACGAAATCAGCGTGTGCCGTTATTTTGTCCTTGATTGAGGACATTTTTCAGACATGCCGTCGCAGCCCCGCAAGTCCGTTCCAAAGCTGGCCGGCCCCGGCGTCGCCGAGATGGGGGCGCCGTTTCGCGGGCCGATGTTCGGCGGCCTGCTGGGCGCCGACGGCGTCGATGTCGAGCGCGCCGCCGAGGTGTTCAACATGACCAAGAGCCAGCTGGCCGAAACCGTCGGCCTGGCCAGCGACACCCTGCAGAAGGCCGCCCGCCGCAACGCTCCCAAGACCCAGGCGCGGGTCACCGAACTGATCGAGATCATCAGCCGGCTGGAGGCCTGGGCCGGTGGCCGCATCCAGGCCATGGCCTGGTATCGCGCCCAGCCGATCGCGGCGCTGGACGGCCGCACCGCCGAGGCGCTGGTCAAGTCGGGCAAGGCCGGGTTGGTGCGCGACTACCTCGACCATCTGGCGCTGGGCGGCTTCGCCTGAGGTTTCAGGGCACAGCCTTCCGGGCGCACGATCCGCGCTGGTCGTTCAGCCCGCTGTCGGGCGACGGCGCGGCGATCCACGGCGGGCGGTTCAATCCCAAGGGGACGCCGGCGCTGTATCTGGCCCTGGCCCCGATGACGGCGATCAAGGAGGCCAGCCAGGGCCTGGCCCTGAAGATCGAACCCCTGGTGCTGTGCAGCTACGAGGTCGACTGCGAGGACATTCTCGACCTGACGACGCCGGCGGGCATGACGGCGGCAGGCGTGACGGCCGACGACCTGGCCTGCGGCTGGATGCTGCTGGTCCATCAGGGCAAGACGC
The DNA here is from genome assembly GCF_058809015.1 of Caulobacter sp. GW821-FHT11A05. Taxonomy (NCBI): domain Bacteria; kingdom Pseudomonadati; phylum Pseudomonadota; class Alphaproteobacteria; order Caulobacterales; family Caulobacteraceae; genus Caulobacter; species Caulobacter sp. GW821-FHT11A05. Next base: position 4,295 of record NZ_JBXASF010000028.1, read on the forward strand.
CGCCGACCTGGGCGATGGCCAACCGGCTGATTGCTGACGGCGCGGCGGGCGTCATCGCGCCGAGTTTCGCGCCGGGCGCCACGGCCGATGACCGCAATCTGGTCCTCTGGCGCTGGGGCCAGGACAAGCCTCACCGGATCATCGTGCACGATCCGTCCGGCCGCCTGCCGAAGAACCAACTCTCGTGGTCCTGAGCGGGCGCTAGCACTCCACCCGGTTGACCGGCATCCCCGCCGCCAGGCCGCCGAGCGAGGTCTCCTTGTAGATCTCGTTCATGTCCTCGCCGGTGCGCTTCATGGTGGCGATGACCTTGTCGAGGCTGACCGAGTGCTGGCCGTCGCCGAGCATGGCCAGGCGGGCGGCGTCGATGGCCTTGATGGCGCCCATGGCGTTGCGCTCGATGCAGGGGATCTGGACCAGGCCGCCGATCGGATCGCAGGTGAGGCCGAGGTTGTGCTCCATGCCGATCTCGGCGGCGTTCTCGATCTGGGCGTTGGAGCCGCCCATGACGGCGGCCAGGCCGGCGGCGGCCATCGAGCAGGCCACCCCGACCTCGCCCTGGCAGCCGACTTCGGCCCCGCTGATCGAGGCGTTCTTCTTGTAGAGAGCGCCGATGGCCGCGGCGGTCAGCAGGAAGCAGCGGCGGCCCTCGGGCGTGCCCTGCAGGAAGCGGTCGTAGAAGCGCAGCACGGCCGGGATCAGGCCGGCGGCGCCGTTGGTCGGGGCGGTGACGACGCGGCCGCCGGCGGCGTTCTCCTCGTTGACCGCCAGGGCCCAGAGGTTGACGAAGTCCATGGCCGCCAGGGGATCGCTGATCTGGCGCTCGACCTTGGCCATGATCGCCTCATGCACCTGCTTGGCGCGGCGCTTGACGTTCAAGCCCCCGGGCAGCTGGCCGCCGATGCGCATGCCCCGGTCGATGCAGGCCTCCATGGCCCCGAAGATGGCGTCCAGCCGCTCCAGGACGACCGGCTCGGGGGCGCGGGCGATCTCGTTGGCCATCATCAGCTGGCCGATCGACAGGCCGGCGGCGTCGGCCTTCGCGACCAGTTCGGCGCCGGAATCGAAGGGATAGGGGATCGGCGTCTCTTCGGCCGGAGCGTTGCGACCGATCTCCGATTCCTCGCAGACGAACCCACCGCCAATCGAGAAGTAGGTCTTCTGCAGGACCACGCCGTCGTGGGCGTCGAAGGCGGTGAAGGTCAGGGCGTTGGGGTGCTGCGGCAGCCGCTGGCGGCCGGCCCAGACGATGTCGACCTGCTCGTCGAAGGCCAGGTCGGCCTCACCGCCCAGCCGCATGCGGCCCGAAGCGCGCAGGGCCTCCAGGGCGGCGTCGCCGGCGTCGGGATCGAGCCCCGCCGGCTCGAAGCCCATCAACCCCAGCATCACCGCCCGGTCGGTGGCGTGACCCCGGCCGGTCAGGGCCAGGGAGGCGTAGAGCTTGACCTGTACCCGGGCTGCGCCGGCGATCAGCCCGCCTGCCTTCAGCTCGGCGACGAAGCGGGCGGCGGCGGTCATCGGCCCCATGGTATGGGAGCTGGAGGGGCCGACGCCTGGCTTGAACAGGTCGAAGACGCTGGCGGTCATGGCCCGCGCCTACTTCCGCTCCGCCTTGGTGGCGTCGCGGGTGGCCTTGAACTCCGAGCCCAGCGCCCACTCCGGCCAGATGCGGCTGTTTGCCAGGTCGGCGCCCAGGTCATGCAGCAGGACCAGGTCGGCGACGATGCCGTCCATCCGCCAGTCGGCCGACCATTCGTCCGCCGGCTGATGGTATTTGTCCTTGGTATAGGCGTCGGCCCAGGCCTGGGCCTCGCCCGGCTTGGCGCCAATGACGTCGATCCCCGAGCCGAACGAGATGGCCGGCACGCCGCGCTTGGCGAAGGGGAAGTGGTCGGAGCGGTAGAAGTGGCCGGCCTCCGGGTTCGGATCGGGGCTGAACACCCGGCCCTCGGTCTTGCCCTTGGCGATCAGCATGTCGAGCAGGTCCTGCCCGGCGTCGCCCGAGACGTTGAAGTCCTTCGTCGGGCCGAGCGGGCTCAGCGCATCGGTATTGAACACGGCCACCGTCTTGCTGAGCGGATAGACCGGGTTGGCCGCATAGTATTCCGAGCCCAGCAGGCCCTTCTCCTCGGCCGTCACCGTCATGAAGACGATCGAGCGGTCGGGGCGCGGCCCCTTGGCGAAGGCGCGGCCCATCTCGATGACGGAGGCCGTGCCGGTCGCGTTGTCGACGGCGCCGTTATAGATGGTGTCGCCCTTGGCGTCCGGGCGGCCGATGCCCAGATGGTCCCAGTGGCCCGAGTAGATGACGTACTCGTCCGGGTGCGTCTTGCCGGGCAGGACGCCGACCACGTTCTTGGAGACGATGACCTCCGGCTTGACCTTGAAGTCGGCCGAGAAGGTCGCGCCCTTCAGTTCCACCGGCTGGAAGTCGCGACCGCGCGCCTTGACCTTCTCGGCTTCGAAGTCGAGGCCGGCCGCCTTGAACAGGGCGACGGCCGCGTCGCGGGTGATCCAGCTCTCGACGGCGGTGTGCTGCTTGGCGGCGTCCTTGCGGACGATGTCGAACATGGTGTTGGTGTTGGAGTTCTTGACCGTCGCCCAGCCGTAGGAGGCGCCCTTGGTCTCGTGGACGATCAGCACCCCGGCGGCGCCCAGGCGGGCGGCCTCCTCGTACTTGTAGGTCCAGCGGCCGTAGTAGGTCATCGCCTTGCCGCCGAAGTCGCCCTCACCGGTCTCGATGTCGGGGTCGTTGATCAGCACGACGATCATCTTGCCCTTGACGTCCATGCCCTTGAAGTCGTCCCAGTTCCGCTCCGGCGCCTTGACGCCGTAGCCGGCCCAGACGATCGGCACGTCCTTCAGCGACACGGCCTTCTGGTTGGTCAGGGAGGCGCGGATGGCGATGTCGTCGCCCTGCGCCAGGGGCGTGGCCTTGCCGCCGACGGTGAAGCTGGCCGCCACCGGACCGTCGATGTCGAAGCGGCCGAGCGGCACGTCCTGGGTCCAGGCCCGCTTGCCGTCCTTGCCCTTGTCGCCGCCGGGCTGCAGGCCGGCCTTGGCGTATTGCTCGGCAATGTAGGCGACGGTCTTCTTCTCGCCCTCGGTGGCGGGGCCCCGGCCCTCGAAGGCGTCGGAGGACAGGACCTTCACATGCTCGGTCAGCCGGGCCTCGTCGAACAGCGGGTCGGCCGCCATGGCCGAAAAGGGCAGGATGGCGATGGCCGTGGCCAGAAGGAAGGATTTCATCGAAACGGGACTCTCGAAGGGAGGGTAAATTTGCGCGGAACCTAACCTTGGGGGAGCCCAGCCGCCAGGGGCGGAATTGGCGGAAGCGTCAAACAGCGTTCGGTGAAAGGAACAGGTTCCTTCTCCCGCTTGCCGGGAGAAGGTGGCCCCCGAAGGGGGTCGGATGAAGGCAGCGCCAGCTCATCCCAGGGGCGCACGTTCTGGCGCCAGTCGGCGCCGTCGCCAATCTTCAGGGGTCGGCGCCGCCCTCATCCGAGCCCTACGGGCCCACCTTCTCCCGACAAGCGGGAGAAGGGTCTAGGATTAGGGATGCGTCGTCGCGAACTCATCGTCGGTCTGGGGGCCCTGCTGGCCGTCGGCATGAAGCCGAGACCCCGGCAACCGAACGCGCTTGATCCCCTCTGGTACGCGGCGTCAAAGGATCCCCGCCAGGGCCGCACTGACGCGCTGCTGGTCCTGCGGGACGGCGAGATGCTGTTCGAGCGGTATGGTGACGACCACAGCCCCACGACCCGCCACGTCAGCTGGTCGATGGCCAAGTCGGCGACCCACGCCCTGGTCGGCGCCGCCGTGCTGCACGACGGCCTCGACATCGACCGGCCGGTCGCGGCGATCCCGGACAACGCCGGCGTCAGCCTGCGCCATCTGTTGATCCTGACCGACGGCCTGCCCTGGGACGAGGCGCGCCAGCCGGCCGCCATCGCCTCCGACGCCTCGCGCCTGCTGTTCGGCTCCGGCCGCCTGGACGTCGCCAAATTCGCCGCCAGCCGGCCGGGCGAACGCAAGCCCCCCGGAACGACCTGGAACTACTCAACCGGCGCCTATCATCTGGTCGCCCGCGAGCTGAGCGCCCGGCTGTTCCCCGCCCTGACCGACCCGTTTCAGCGGCGCGCCGCGATGGCCGACTGGATGCGCCGGCGATTGTTCGAGCCCGCCGGCATGGCCAGGGCCCTCTTCGAGTTCGACCCGCAAGGGACCTTCTACGCCGGCTCACTGATGTGGGCGACAGCGCGGGACTTCGCGGTTCTGGGGAGCCTTTACCTGGGCGACGGCTTGGTCGGCGGCGCACGGCTGCTGCCCGAAGGCTGGGTGCGATTCGCCCGCACGCCGACGCTCGAGTCGACTTACGGCGCCGGTTGGTGGCTGGAAGGGGCGCCCGGACCGGCCGCGGGCCCGTCCCTGCTGGGCGGATCGCCGGCCGACGCCTTCCACGCCCGGGGTCTCGACGGACAGCTCATATTGGTTGTGCCGTCCCGGCGCCTAATTGTTGTGCGGCTCGGTTATACCCCGGATGGTGCGACAGGTTGGCCGGCTATCGCAGGTTGCCTGCGACGCATCATCACGCTCGTGTCATAGGCCAGATTTAATGTTCGCTCCGAACGCCCGGCCCTGTTGGGTTTGCGACGTTTGTGCGACCATTCGTCAACAGCTTGTTAACGAAAAAGTCGCCGCCGAGGCCTCCGACCCCGTTGACGAACCGTTAGCCTCCATGGCCCCATATAGTGGGTCAGCGGGGCGCTTCGCCCACAAGATATGGGGTCTTCGGGCGGAGTTGTCTCCCGAAGTGGCTGTTTGTTTTACGGGTTTTGGGCACATGATGGGTGACGTCGCACGTCAGATTCCTCTGGGTGAAGCCGCCGGCTCCGAAGCCTGGCTGGTTGATCGTCCTTCGCTTTCACTGGTCCCCAAGATCGAGGTCGACCGCAGCCGCGATGCGCTGCTGACCGACTTCGGCAAGACCACGCTGGAAGACCGTTATCTCCTGCCGGGCGAGTCCTATCAGGACATGTTCGCCCGGGTGGCGACCGCCTTCAGCGACAGCCCCGAGCACGCCCAGCGCGTCTACGACTACATGAGCCGCCTGTGGTTCATGCCGGCCACCCCGGTGCTGTCAAACGGCGGGGCCGATCGCGGCCTGCCGATCAGCTGCTTCCTCAACGCGGTCGGCGACTCGCTCAACGGCATCGTCGACACCTGGAACGAGAACGTCTGGCTGGCCGCCAACGGCGGCGGCATCGGCACCTACTGGGGCGGCGTCCGCTCCATCGGCGAGAAGGTCAAGGGCGCCGGCCAGACCAGCGGCATCATCCCCTTCATCCGGGTCATGGACAGCCTGACGCTGGCCATCAGCCAGGGTTCGCTGCGCCGCGGCTCGGCCGCCGTCTACCTCGACATCTTCCACCCGGAGATCGAGGAGTTCCTTGAGATCCGCAAACCCTCGGGCGACTTCAACCGCAAGTCCCTGAACCTGCACCACGGCATCAACATCACCGACGAGTTCATGCACGCCGTGCAGAACGGTGAGAAGTTTGGCCTGCGCAGCCCCAAGACCAATGAGGTCCTCAAGGAAGTCGACGCCCGCACCCTGTGGCAGAAGGTGCTGGAGCTGCGCCTGCAGACCGGCGAGCCCTACCTGATCTTCTCGGACGCGGTGAACCGCGCCATGCCGCAGCACCAGAAGGACCTCGGCATGAGCGTCCGCCAGTCCAACCTGTGCAGCGAGATCATGCTGCACACCGGCAAGGACCACCTGGGCAATGAGCGGACCGCCGTCTGCTGCCTGTCGTCGGTCAACGCCGAGACCTTCCTGGAATGGCGCAACGAGCCGAAGTTCATCGAGGACGTCATGCGCTTCCTCGACAACGTGCTGGAGGACTTCATCCAGCGCGCGCCGATCGACGCCAAGAACGCCGTCTACGCCGCCAAGCGCGAGCGGTCGGTGGGCCTGGGCCTGATGGGCTTCCACAGCTTCCTGCAGGGCCAGAACGTTCCGTTCGAGAGCGCCATGGCCAAGAGCTGGAACATGCGGCTGTTCAAGCACCTGCGTCGCGAGGCCGACAAGGCGTCCAAGACCCTGGCCGAGGAAAAGGGCCCCTGCCCCGACGCGGCCGATCGCGGCGTCATGGAGCGCTTCAGCCACAAGCTGGCGATTGCTCCCACCGCCTCGATCAGCATCATCTGCGGCGGCACCAGCGCCGGCATCGAGCCGATCCCGGCCAACATCTACAGCCACAAGACCCTGTCGGGCACCTTCGCGGTCAAGAACCCCTACCTTGAGCGCCTGCTCGAGGAGACCGGCAACAACACCCCGGCCGTCTGGGATTCGATCCTCAGCCACGAAGGCTCGGTGCAGCACCTCGACTTCCTCAGCCAGGACGACAAGGACGTCTACAAGACGGCCTTCGAGCTGGACCAGCGCTGGGTGATCGAACTGGCCGCCGACCGGACCCCGGAAATCTGCCAGAGCCAGTCGGTTAACGTCTTCCTGCCGGGCGACGTCGACAAATGGGACCTGCACATGCTGCACTGGACCGCCTGGGAGCGGGGCATGAAGAGCCTCTACTACCTGCGCTCCAAGTCGGTGCAGCGGGCCGCCCACGCCGGTGAGGACGAGGTCCGCGCCAGCGCCGAGGACGCCGCCCGCACCGACTATGAAGAGTGCCTCGCCTGCCAGTGAGGCGGGCGCTCGTCATCCTGCTTATCGCGGCGATCAGCGCCGGCGGCGGTTTCGTCGCCGGCGTTGCCTTTGATGGCCTCAAGGCCAGGCTCGCGGCCCCGGAAGACCCTTCGACGCGGATTCGCTACCGCCACCGCCTGAGCCAGTTCACAGCCCTCAAGACCCGGTCCGAGGCGGATGTGGTCATGCTGGGCGACTCCCTGACCGACGGCGGGGCCTGGGACGAGTTGCTCGGCCGTCCCGTCGCCAACCGGGGCCTGGGCGGCGACACCAGCGACCTGCTGCTCAAACGGCTGGACGCCTCCGTACCCGACAGCGCCCGCACGGTGACGATCATGATCGGCCTCAACGATCTGAAGGACCCCGGCTTCACGCCCGGGCAGACCGCCGCCCACGTCGAGGCCATCCTGAGACGGCTCAAGGGCCGGCGGGTGATCCTGCAGTCAGTGCTCTACGACGCCACGCCAGCGCACCGGGCGCCCATCGACGCCCTCAACACCCGCTACGCAGCCCTCTGTGGCCAGGGCCTCTGTGAATGGCTGGACCTGCGACAGACCGTGGCGGTGGCCGGCAGTTTCGACGGCCGCCACCTGGCCGGCCCGGCCTATGTGGCCTGGGCGCAGGCCCTGAAGACCAAACTCTAGAACAGCTTCCCCGTCGGGGCGACGTAGTGGGCGCCCTCGTGCTCCAGCAGCCAGCGCTTGCGGGGGATGCCGCCGCCGAAGCCGGTCAGGCTGCCGTCGGCGCCGATCACCCGGTGGCAGGGCACGACCACGGCGATGGGGTTGGAGCCGTTGGCCAGGCCGACGGCGCGGCTGGCGCTGGGCTGGCCGATCTTGCGGGCCATGGCCCCGTAGGAGCGGGTCTCGCCGACCGGGATCTGCTTGAGCTCGTCCCAGACCGAATGCTGGAAGTCGCTGCCGACGGCGCGGGTGGGGATGCGTTCCAACGCCTTCAGGTCGCCCTTGAAGTAGGCGTCGAGGTTTTCGCGCACCGGCGGCGGAGCGCGGCCCTTGATCACCTCAGCTTTCGGATAGCTGCGGCGAACGGTGCGCAGGAAGTCCTCTTCCGGACGATCGAAGTGCAGCAGGCGAAGGATTCCGTCCTCGTCGACGGCGAGCCAGAGGCCGTCGATCGGCGAGGGATAGCGTTCGATGGTCAGGGTTTCAGGCGGCTTTGCGGGCATCGGCCTTCTCCTTGAGGTTTACCGCGTCGCCGGCCCACAGGTGCAGGGCGGCGTAGGCGCGCCAGGGCCGCCAGGCCTCGGCGCGGGCGAGCAGTTCGGCGGGCGTCGGCCGGACGCCGTCCGGGGTCTCAAGGGCGCGCATCAGGCCGATGTCGGCGGCCGGAAAGGCGTCGGGCTCGCGCAGCTGGCGCATGGCGATGTACTGGGCCGTCCACTCGCCGATGCCAGGGAGCGCCTTCAACGCCTTGATGGCCGTGTCGAGGTCCTGGCGCGGGCCGAACAGGGCCGGATCGGCGACGGCCGCCGCCCCCATGCTGGCCAGCGAGCGCGAGCGGGCCCCGGGCATCGGCAGGCCCGAGAGATCGGCGGCGGCCAGCCGTTCGGGGCTGGGAAAGGCGACGGTGAGGCCCTCCTGCGCCCAGGCCTCGGGCAGCGGTTCGCCATACTGGGCGGCCAGCTTGCCGGCCAGCAGCACGGCGGCGTGGACGGTGATCTGCTGGCCGAGGATGGCGCGGATGGCCAGCTCGAACCCGTCCCAGGCTCCCGGCACCCGCAGGCCCGGACGGGCGGCGACGCGCGGGGCGAGGTCGGGATCGGCCGACAGGTGCTCGTTGATCGCCGTCGGGTCGGCCGCGAGGTCGAACACCCGGCGCACCCGGGCGAGGATGGCCGGCAGGGCGCTGGTGCGCGGAAAGCGGACCTGCACCGACAGCTGGTCCTTGCCGGCCGGGGTGACGGCCAGCGTGCCCATCTCACCGTCGAGGGCGATGGTGCGGGCGTAGCGGCCCTCGGTGACCAGCTCGACGCCCGGAATGGCGCGCAGCTTGAGGAAGGCGATCAGGCCGTCCCAGTCGTAGGGCGGCTTGTAGCGCAGCTTGAGGGTGACGCCCTCAGCGGCATTGGCCGGGGCCGAGCGGCGGCGCAGCGAGGCCGGCGGGCGGCGGTAGAGGTGCTGGAAGGTCTCGTTGAAGCGGCGGACGCTGCCGAAGCCTGAGGCCAGCGCGACCTGGGCCATCGGCAGGTCGGTCTCATGGATCAGCTGCTTGGCGAGCAAGACCCGGCGGGTCTGGGCGACGCCGATGGGGGTGGCGCCGAGATGGGTCTGGAAGAGCCGGCGCAGCTGGCGGTCGCCGACGCCGAGGCGCCCGGCGAGGGTCTCGACATCGCCGTCGTCGAGGGCCCCGGCTTCGATCAGGGAAAGCGCCCGGGAGACGGTGCTGGACGAGCCCTTCCAGGCCCCCAGGTCCGGCGAGGTCTCCGGGCGGCAGCGCAGGCAGGCGCGAAAACCGGCGGCCTCGGCGGCGGCGGCGCTGGGGTAGAACAGCACATTCTTCTGCATCGGCGTGCGGGCCGGGCAGATCGGCCGGCAGTAGATGCCGGTGGTCTTCACCCCGGTGAACACCCGCCCGTCGAAGCGGGAGTCTCGCGACAAAATTGCGCGGTAGCAGGCGTCGTGATCGAGTTCCATGCTTCCTATATGGGGATAACGAAGGCCTGCGTCTCGCGGTTTTCGGACATCACCGTCGCCGGCCAAACCTTGCAATTCTCCGGAATCTGCGGTTTGAGGCGGGCGCAATTTTCCCAAGCAACGACTCTGTTCGAAGGACTGAATGAGAGATCCTCTGAAAACCGGCTTCAATGACCGTATCGCCGCCGCCGCCGAGGCCAAGAAAGCCATGCTGGCGCGCATGAAGCCCAAGCCCACCGTCACCGATCCCAACTTCGTCGATCGCGCCACCCGCAAGGCCCTGGAAGTGGAAGCCATCCGCGCCCAACGCGCCGCGGAAAAGGAAGCCGCCAAGGCCGAGGCCGAAGCCAAGCGCCTGGCCGAGATCGAGGCCCGCGCCGAAGCGGCCGAGACCGAGCTGGAAGCCAAGCGCCGCGAGCGCAAGGAACGCAAGGCCGCCGCCAAGGAAGAGGCCCGGCTCAAGCGCTCGATGAAGAAGGCCCACTAGGGCCTAGAACAGCGCCGTCAGGTTCAGCGAGACATAGGCCGCATCCCCGTTGCGGGAGGCGTTCGGCGCGTCCTCGAGGACGCCGCCCTTGTCCAGCAGGACGGCGCTGATCTCCGCCCGCAGGCCGTCGGGGACCAGCCAGTAGCGGACCCGGCCTTCGAGCTGTTGGCCGGCGTAGCGGCCGGAATCGCCGCTGGCGTCGCGGACGCCGGTCGTCGAGAAACTGTCGCTGGCCGAGGCCAGCCACAGACCCCTGTAGGTCACGAAAGCATCCAGCCGCGGGCTGGGCGTCAACTCCAGGCGCAGGCCCGGCGTGACGATGTTGGCGCGGCCGATGGCGTTGTAGATGCCGGACGGGGCCAGGTCGGCGCGGCGCATGCCGAACAGGGTGTCGAACCGGCCGTAGCTGGCGTCGCCGTCGTCGCCGCTGGCGTAGTCGAACTCGAACGACAGGCGCGGCTTCCAGGCGTGTTCGAAGCTGTAGCCGAGGTCGGCGTGCAGGAAGCCGGCTTCGACATCGAGGGTGGGCGCGACGGGGCTGGTCGAAGCGCTGATCTCGCCGGTCTGGCCGATGATCTCGACCTCGTAGTCCAGGCGACCGGGCGCCGGATCGCGGATGAGGCGCAGGCTGACCGTGTCCAGCGACCGGTCCCGTGTCGGCCGGCCGGCGGCGTCCTGTTCCTCGAAATGGACGTAGGAAGCCTCCAGCGTCGCCTCGCCGATCGTGCGTGGCCGGCTGACGACGCCGCCCCACAGGACCAGGTCGCCGCTTTCCCGGTCCCATTCGACCTGGCTGTCGCGTAACGAAGCCGCATCGTCGGGCAGGCGCACCTGCGGCATGACCCAGAAGGCCGTGGCCTTGGCGCCGGCCGGCAGGGCCGCGTCGACCCGCAGGCCGGTGTAGCCGTTGGTGGTGTTGCGGTAGTCATCGGCGGCCACCAGGCGGCGCGAGCCGACGTTCAGGGTGAAGCGGCCAGCCTGAACGCTGGCCTTGCCCTTTTTGGCGAAGGGCGAGTCGAAGTCGGCGGCGACATAGGCCTGGACCAGTTCGAAGGTATTGACCTCATTGGTCCCGGCCGGCGAGCCGGCGTCGTCTTCCCAGACCCGGCTGTCATAGAGTTCCGCCCCGACGCGCACCGGCCCCTTGCGATACTCGCCGAACAGGGTGGTGCGCAGGCTGATCAGGTCGTCCCGGTCGGTGAAGCCCGGACGCGGCTGGCCGTCGATGACCTCGTAGCGCAGCCGCATGGAGCTGGAAACGGTCAAACCCTCCGGCGCGTCGAGGGCCTCGGCCACCGACCAGGGCGATGGCTTCGGCTGGGCGAACGCCGGCGCGGCGACGGCCATGGCGGCGGTCGAGAGCAGGACGGAGACAAGACGGTACGACAAGACAGGGCCTCCCGGTCCCGCCGGAGCGGGGCGCAAAAGGCGACGCTTGGACCGCGTGTGGTCTGGTCGGGGGGTCACCTCGCCCCGATGTCGGCGGGAGATAGCAAAACCCCCGGGGCTCACGCCAGTCGCCAATTTCTGCCCCGCCCCCTAGGATCGCTGAAAACAGCCCCAGGAGCGCCCTCGATGTCCGATCTCTTTTCCCTCGCCGGCCGCACGGCCCTGATTACGGGCGGCTCGCGCGGCATCGGGAAGATGATCGCCGCCGGCTTCATCGCCGCCGGGGCCAAGGTCTACATCTCGGCCCGCAAGGAGGTTGCCTGTCGGGCGACGGCCGAAGAGCTCGGCTGCGTCGCCCTGCCGGCCGATGTCTCGACCCTGGAGGGCATGGAGGGGCTGGCCGCCGCCTACCGCCAGCATGAACCCAAGCTCGACATTCTGGTCAACAACGCCGGGGCCGCCTGGCTGGCCCCGTTCGACGAGTTCCCGGAGAAGGGCTGGGACAAGGTCATGGACCTCAACCTCAAGACCCCCTTCTACCTGACCCGGGCCCTTGCCCCCGAGCTGCGGGCCGCCGCCAGCCATGAGAAGCCGGCCAAGGTGATCAATATCGCCAGCATCGACGGCATCGCGGTCAATCCGCAGGAGACCTATCCCTATGCGGCCAGCAAGGCCGGGCTGATCCACCTGACCCGGCGGATGGCCAGGACCTTGATCGCCGACCACATCGTCTGCACCGCCATCGCGCCGGGCGCCTTCGCCAGCGACATGAACATCGCCGCCCGGGACGAGACCGAGGCGGTGGCCGCCAGGGTGCCGGCCCGGCGGATCGGGACCGACGAGGACATGGCCGGGGCGGCCATCTACCTCGCCTCGCGGGCCGGGGACTATGTGGTCGGGGCGACGCTGACGGTGGACGGCGGCGTCGCCTTCTGCTGAGCTAGAAACTGCGCCGGCCGACCCGGCCCAGGGCCCCGACGGCGGCGGCGGCGAACTCTCCGGTGCGCCAGGCGGTTTCGCGGTCCTGGGCCTGGCCGCTGGCGGCGACGCGGGCGTCGAGGTCCATCAGGGTCCAGACCCATTGGCTGTTCTCGGGGCGGACGAAGAGGGCGAAGCCTTCGGTGGACGTGGGCATGGGAACCTCCCTTGTTGTGGGAGGACCATGGCGCGAGGGCGTGGAGTGCGTTTGGGGGTTGCGGCGCCGATTCCGTGCAGAGCGCTTACCCCACATCCCGATCATCCCGACGAAAGTCGGGACGATCGGATTTAAGGGGGACCTAGTCCGCCAGCGGCAGGCGCATCTCGAACCGGGCCCCGGCTGCGCAGGGGACCGCCGAGATCGAAGCGTGGCTGGCCGCCAGCAAAGACCGGGCGATGGAGAGGCCCAGGCCCGTGCCGCCGTCGGCGCGATGGCTGGTGAAGAAGGGTTCGAACAGGCGCTCGCGGTCGGCCTCGGCGATGCCGGGGCCGTCGTCCTGAACCGCCAGGCAGAGCTCGCTGCCCAGAACCGCCGCCGAGATCATCGCCGCCTTGGCCCCGGCCTGGCGGCTGTTTTCCAGGAGGGTGGTGAGGACGGCCTCGATGGTGGCCTCGGGCACGGCGACGGCGGGGAGGTCGTCGGTCAGGTCGATGGTGACCTTCAGGGCCGGCTGGCTGTCGGCGACGCGGCGGGCGGCGGGCAAGAGGTCGACGGCGGCGTTCGCCTCGGGGCGGGCCATGTCGGCGCGGGCCATGTCGAGCAGGCGGGTGACCAGCTGGGTCAGGCGGGCGTTGTCGGCGGCGATGTTGTCGAGGAAGCGGCGGCGTTCCTCGGGACTCATGGTCTCGAAGTGGTCCTGCAGCAGTTCGACGGCGCCGCCGATGCCGGCCAGCGGCGTCTTGAACTCATGGCTGACGGCGGCGGCGAAGTCGCGCAGGTAGCGGCTGCGGGTCTCGATGGCCTGGGCCATCTCGCGGAAGTCCTCGTAGAGGGCGCGGATCTCGACGGCGGCGGTGCGCGGGGTCTCGGGCACGTCACCGCGCCCGGCGGTGACTTCGCGGGCGGCGCGGCTGAGGGCGACGATGGGACGGCTGATGCCGCGCGAGACGATGCCGGCCATCAGGGTCAGGAGGCCGAGGATGAGGACCAGGCCGAAGACGATCTTGCCGCGATCCTCATAGACGCCGCGGAACAGAGCGCGGGGCGAGCGGGACATCAGCAGCACCCCGCGCACCCGGCCCTGGGCAATGATCGGCCGGGCGTGGTGGATGCGGATGGTCGAGGCTCTGGAGAGCCACTCGTAGTGGCTGTCGGGGCGATAGTCGCTGTTCCGGCGCAGGACGGTGTCGGGCGCGCCGTTGAGGGCCGCGCGCACCTCCGGCAGGCCCGAGAGGTCGCCGCCCCGGCCGTAGCCGCGCACCACCTGGCCGCGGCTGTCGAGCACCAGGATGGAGGCAAGCGTGGTCTTCACCGTGGCGTCGATGACCGGGCCCAGCTGATTGGCGGCGACGATGGCGTCGGCGTCGGGGGCGGCGGCTGTGCGGCGGGCCGGCGGGCGCTCGGGCAGGATGGGGCTGTCCGACAGGTCGATGGTGGTGCGTTCGGGGCGGTAGTAGTCGGGGGCCTTGGTGTCGGCCGGCGGCGGCGGCGGCAGGCCCGGCCAGCGGGCGGCGGCGGCGGCGCTGAGGGCCGCGCCCTGGGCGACCAGCTCGGCCTCGGTCTGGCGGACCAGGGTGTTCTCATAGACGCGCAGGCCGACGGCGCTGAACACCGGCATGGCGGCCACCAGCAGCAGCACGCCGAGCAGGATGGTGCGCAGCTTCAGCGCCGGCCAATGCCGTTTGATCACCGCCTTGAGCCTTGAGATCAATTCAGGCCGCCTCTCCCCTGCAGGGGCCGAGCCGATAGCCGACGCCGGCCTTGGTCTCGATGACGTCCTGGCCGCCGAGGGCGGCGAACTTGCCGCGCAGGTTGCGCACATGGCTGTCGATGGTGCGGTCGGTGATGGCGAAGCCGGGGCCGTGCAGGCGGTCGATGATGGCGTCGCGGGTGAAGACCCGGGTCGGGGCGGCGGCCAAAGCCTTGAGAATCCCGAACTCGGTCACCGTCAGAGCGGCTTCCTGGCCGGCCCAGCGGGCGGTCCAGCCGTCGGTGTCGAGGGTCAGGCGGCCGTGGCTGATCAGGTTTGACGCGGCCGGGGCCGGGGCGGCGGCGGCCTGGGAGCGGCGCAGGATGGCGCTGATGCGGGCGGTGACCTCGCGGGGGCTGAACGGCTTGACGACGTAGTCGTCGGCCCCGAGCTCGATGCCCAGCACCCGGTCGATCTCGCCGTCGCGGCTGGACAGGAACAGGATCGGCGTCTGGCCCATGGCCCGCAGGCGGCGGCAGACCTCCAGCCCGTCGAGACGCGGCATGTTGATGTCGAGCACCACCAGGTCGGGGGCCTGTTCCTCGACCGCCGCCAGGGCCGCGACGCCGTCCTCGGCCTGGCGGGTGGCGTAGCCGGCCTTGGTCAGGGCGAAGTCGAGCAGCTCGCGGATGTGAGGGTCGTCGTCGACGATCAGGATGGAGCGGGACATGGCGTGCATCATTCCGAAGGCGGGGCGAAGGTCAACGGCGGCGGTGACGGCAGGGGTCATCGGCTGGGCTCCTGGGCGGGCGTCGAGGGGACCGGCGGCGGGACGACGGTCGAGGGCGGGATTGCGGGCGGAGGCGCGGGCTCGGCGACGGACGGAATCTCGACCGGCGGGCGCCAGGCGCGCAGCTCGGGGCGGCCGGCGGCGAGGAGGGCGCGGGCCTCTTCGAGGCGGCGTTGGGCGCGCCAGCTGAAGGTCTGCTTCTGCCAGGCTTCGGCCTGCTCAATCGCCCGCCAGCGCAGGGCCGAGACCGTCTGCCGATAGGCGGGCGGCAGCCCATCCTGCTGTTCCAGCCGGGCCAGAGGCACGAGGGCCGAGGCGCCCAGCCGTTCGATATAGCCGCTGTCCAGCCAAGCGCCCGAGCCGTCGAGATTCTTGGCGTGGCGCAGGTTCCAGTCGGCGGCGATCTCGCCGCTGTCACCGATCGCGAAGGCCAGCAGCACCAGGGCGGCGACGGCGGCGTTCATGTTGATCAGCCAGGCGGCCGACTTCTGGCGCAGCAGCCGCCAGCCGATGAGGATCAGGCCGACCGCGACCAGCGCCATCCAGGCCAGGGCGGCGATGCGCATGCGGGTCAGGTCGAAGCTGTCGATGTAGAGCAGGGTGCGCTGGATGCTGAAGACGACCAGCAGGACGTTCTGCGCCACCCAGGCGGCGACCAGCCAGCGCACCAGCGGCCGGCGGCTGGTCTCCGATCCGGGGGCCAGGGCGACGAGGACGAAGAGGCCGGCCAGCAGGGCGGTGACGATCAGCGGATAGGCGCCGCGATGGGCGTATTCGGCCAGGGTGTGCTCGGTCGGCAGCCGCGCGCCGCTCCACAGGAAGGCGACGTCGAGGCCGTTCTGCAGGGCGAACAGGGCGTTGAACAGGATCAGCGACAGGGTCACCGAAGCCGCGTTGACACCGGGCAGCCTGGCGTCGGTGCGGGCGGCCGGAATGCGGACCGGCCGGCGCAGATGAACGGGGCGCAGCAGGGCGAGGCCGGCCAGGCCGGTCACCACCCACAGGAAGACCTGCAGCACCCCGAGGTCGGGACCGCGCAGGGTGCCTAACGCCTCGCTCAACAGGGGGTTGGCGGCGGCGAACAGGGCGAGGAACACCGCCCCGCCGATCAGCGGCAGGGCCAGGAGGCGCACCGCCTTGCCCAGGGAGGGGCCCGGCCGGCCTTTCAGCCGCTTGAGGCCCAGCTGCAGCAAGGTCTCGACCGGCGCGCGGACGGCGCCGGTGGCCATGACGATGAGCCGCTGGACCCAGGTCCAGACCCCCTCGCCGAAGCCGGCGCGGGGAACCAGGGCGGCGATGCTGATCGCCAGGCAGAAGAACAGCAGCCCCAGCCGCGAGGTCGTCTCGACCTGCAGTCCGGCCAGGGCGGCGGCCAGCAGCAGGAAGAGCCAGCCATGGCGGCGGGCGGCGGGGCTGGCGATGGCCAGGGCGGCGACGGCGGCGAACAGCAGGATGGCGAGGTTGGCCCCCAGCGCCTCCATCGCCCACAGGGCGCGGTCGGCGACGACGACCAGGACCAGGGTCAGGCCGACCCGAAGCCAGAAACTGTATCGGCCCTTGAACGTCCCCATGCGCGCCTCCCAACGTGAGGCTCCGACGCTGGGGCCGGGCCGTGGAGGCATGGTGGGCGGCGCGGTGCAGGGGCGGACCGGGCGTGTGCAGATTCGGTGCAGACACCACCCCCGTCACGGCATCGTGGCCGCGCCCCGTCCGATACCCGCGTTGCGCGAATTTCCTTTTGGACGTCTACTGGAGGCGGCGGAGGGAGAGACGTCATGCCGGAGGAGAACAGCCAGACCCAGAACCCGCTGGACGAGCGGTTCGGCAAGAAGCCGGACGGTCCGAGGGACAAGGTTGGCCTGGCCCTGTCCGGCGGCGGCTACAAGGCGGCGCTGTTCCATCTGGGCGGGTTGATCCGGCTGAACGAGCTGGGGCTGCTGCCCAAGATCAATCGTTTCTCCAGCGTCTCGGGCGGCTCGATCACCTCGGCCTGGCTTGGTCTCAATTGGTCGAAGCTGACCTTCGACGCCAAGGGCGTGGCCACCAACTTCGACGCCGTGGTGCGCCAACCGCTGGAGAGCTTCTGCGCCACGGCCAAGATCGATGTGGCGGCCGGGCTCGGCGGCGTCCTCAACCCCTTCAGCAGCACCGGCCAGGACCTGGCCAAGGCCTACGCCAAGCGGCTCTTTGGGGAAAAGACGCTGCAGGACCTGCCCGATCCGGCCACCGGCGCGCCGACCTTCGTGTTCAACGCCACCAACATGCAGCTGAACAGCCTGTGGCGCTTCTCACGCAAGCGGGCCGCCGACTGGCGGGTCGGGGAGGTGATCGCGCCGAAGCTGCCGCTGGCCAAGGTGGTGGCGGCCTCGTCGGGCTTTCCGCCGATCTTCTCGCCCGTCGTGTTCGAATGGCCGGCCGGGGCGGTGAAGCCGTTCAAGGATTCCGACCGGGGCGAAGGCGAGTACCTGAAGGTCGCCCGGGTGGCCGATGGCGGCATCTATGACAACCTGGGCCTGGAGACGGTCTGGGGCCGCTGCGAGACCGTGCTGGTCAGCAACGCCGGCGATCCCTTCGCCGAGAATTCCCGGCCGGACACCAACTGGCTGAGCCAGTTGCGCCGGACGATCAGCACCATGCACCGCCAGTGCGAGAACCACCGGGTGCGCTGGCTGATCTCGGAGGCGAAGCGGGGCGATCCCAAGGTGGCGGCCTGGTTCCTGCGCGGTCGGGTCAACGACTTCAAGCCGAAGACCCCTTCGCCGCTGGCGCTCAGCCTGCGGGAGGCCGACGAGGTCGGCGACGTCGGGGTCAGGCTGTGGCCGCCAAACGACCGGGAGCGGATGCTGCTGATCCGTCACGGCTATTCCACGGCCGACGCCTCGGTGCGCAGCTACTGGCGGCCCGACGATCCGCCGCCGACGACCTGGCCCTAGGGAGCTGAAGAGACGGCCATGGGGGACAGCTGCATCTATCGGGGAAACGTGACGGGGCCGGCGGTGCATGCCCTGGTCATCGGCGTCGGCCACTATCCGCACCTGATCGGCGGCGGCGGCCCGCTGATGGCCAAATCCGAGGGCATGGGCCAGCTGACCTCGGCCCCGGTCTCGGCGCGGATGTTCGCCGAGTGGCTGCTGGCGGGGATGCGCAATCCGGCCGGGCGGCAGCTGGGCAGCCTGCGGCTGCTGATCTCCGAGAAGCCCACCAGGCCGTTCAAGCACGCCCTGCTCAACACCGAGGGCAAGCCGCAGCCGGTGGTCGGGGCCGAACTCGACCTGGCGATCAGCGCCTGGCGCAAGGATCTCGACACCGACGAGGGCCACCTCGGCATCTTCTTCTTCTCGGGCCACGGGGTGACGGCGGGCCTGAACCAGGGGCTGCTGCTGTCGGACCTGGGGGTCAACGACGGCGATCCCTTCGCCACCGCCCTGCGGCTTGAGGGCTTCCACCTGGGCATGGGCCGGGCCAAGGCCCGCGAGCAGGTCTATTTCATCGACGCCTGCCGCAGCCATTCGGAGGGACTGGCCGACACCTATGGCGGCGGCGGGCGGGTCTATGTCACCCCCGATTCCAGCATCGTCCACAGCCGGCCGCGGGCGGCGCCGATCTTCAACGCCACCCTGCAGGGGGAGAAGGCGTTCGGGGTCAAGAAGAAGCCGAGCTTCTTCACCCAGGCCCTGCTCGACGCCTTCGAGGGGGCGGGCAGCGACAACACCGAGGACGAGACCGTCTGGCTGGTCGAGACCGCCACCCTGAGCCGGGGGGTGGAGTTCCTGGTCGGCGAGGCCGGCCGGCGCTTTGGCCTGAGCCAGGCGCAGGTGACGCCGACCGACCACGCCTCGCGGCTGGAGCTGCACCGGCTGAGCCAGGCGCCGAAGGTGCCGGTGGCGCCGCTGTTCGAGCCGGAGGCGCCGAAGGTCGGCTTCGCCTGGCCGGGCGGCAAGTGGAGCCAGGGCGATCCCCTGCCCTTCCTGCCCTACGGACCCTACCCGTTCACCGCCAAGGCCCCGGGGCCGCCGCCGGTCAGCGGCGCGGTGCAGAAGACGGTGCGGCCGCCCTACAGCCGGCTGAAGTTCACCCTCGGGGGCTCGGCGCCATGATGCGGCCGGCCAGCGACCGCGACGCCTCGATCGCCGATCGCACGGCCCTGCTGCGACTGCGGGTCGACCAGCTGTTCACCACCGCCCAGACGGCGGAGATGGGCTATGTGGCGCGGGTGCGGGACGTCACCCCCGGCCGGCCCCAGGTCGAGCGGGATTCGGTGTCGGAGGTGGTCATCCCGGTCGGCGGCGGGGGTTTCCGCGACCTGCCGGTGCGACCGGGCAGCTACCTGGTCGAGGCGGTGACGCCGACCGGGGCGGTGCTGGAGGCCGACGTCGAGGTCGGCGACGGCGAGACCCAGGCCGTCTACCTGGCCGACGACACCCCCTCGCCGCACGAATGGCTGGGCTGGCAGAAGGTCAGCGGCAACCTGCCGGGCTTTGCCGCCCCGGTGGCGGCCGCCGCGGCGGCGACGGCGGCGGTGCGGCGGCAGCCCCGGGCGCTGTGGCTGGCGATCGGCGGCGGGGTGATCGTGCTGCTGCTGGTGCTGGCGGGCGCCTACCTCACCCTGCAGACGAAGAGCGCCTCCTACGAGACCATCGAACCCTCGGCCGAAATCCCCAAGGCGGCGACGCCCGAGGGGACCGGCGCGGAGGTCGCCGCCGGGGCGGGAACCCCGGCCGCCCCGCCAGACGCCGCGCCGTCGCCGGCCGGAGCCGAAGAGCCGGTTCCTCGCGAGACCATCATCAAGCGCCTGCCGACCGACCGGCGCCCGGCCGCCCTGCCCGAAGACGCCTTCACCCCGGAGGTGGAAGGCGGCGGCGGCGGCTCGGGCGAGGACAGTTTCCGCCGGCCGGCCCCCAGACCAGCGCTCGCGCCTCGCCGCGTCCGGCCGAAGTTCGCGCCGCCGGAATTTGCGCCGCCAGCCCCGCTGCCCCCGCCGCCGCCCGAGGCGTCCGGCTCCGGGGCGCCGCCGCCTGAGCCG
>NZ_JBXASF010000029.1:0-11626 GCF_058809015.1 Caulobacter sp. GW821-FHT11A05
CGGCGGGCGTGGCAGGAGCCGGGGCGGCTTCCGGAGCCGGAGCCGGGGTCGGCGCGGGCGCGGCTTCCGGAGCGGGGGTCGGTTCCGGCGTGGCCGGGGCCGGGGCGGCGACCGGGGCCTGCGGCGGCGGCGTGGGTTCAGGCGCCGGAGCTTCCTGGGCGACAACACCCGTGGCCAGGGCGCTGGCGGCGAGCAGGGACAGGATGGCGAGACGCATCGGCGGTAAGACCCTTCTTGATATCAGGCGGCGGCATCAAAGACCGCCTTGCGATCCCTCGCAACCTGCCAACGATTGAATCCCGGCGAAAAAATGACGCCGGTAATAAATTAAGCAGCCTCGACGGCGTGTTCAGCCAGGATGGTCAGGCCGGCCGGGGTGACGTCGGCGAAGCCGCCCTGGACGTCGAACACCCGGGTGGTCGAGCCGTTGATCACCGTGACCCTGCCCTCGCGCAGGGCGGTCATGAACGGCGCATGGCCGGCCAGCACGCCGAAATCGCCTTCGACACCGGGGGCGTCGACGCGGTCGACCTCGCCGGCGAAGACTTCGCGCTCAGGGGCGACCAGGGAGAAATGGAGCTTGTCGGCCATCAGTCCACCGCCTCCAGCGCGGCGTCGATATCTTCATCGGTCTGCAGCTCGGTGCCGCAGAAGGGACAGAACTGCACGGAGATGAGGAGGTCGCCCTCCTCACCGTCGCGCTCGGTCCGGCCCGCGTTGAGCAGGATCAGACCGCTGTCGTGCTCGAACAGCGCCGCCTCGGGACCCGCGCCAAGGCAGGCCTCCATGTCGTCACAGCAGTAGCCGGCGGCGATGTCGTCGTCTTCCATCAGGCTTTAGGCTTCCTGAGCCATCTTCTCGGCCTTGGCCACGGCTTCCTCGATCGGGCCGACCATGTAGAAGGCGCCTTCCGGCAGGTGGTCGTACTCGCCGTCGCAGATGGCCTTGAACGAGCGGATGGTGTCCTTCAGCTCGACGAAGGCGCCGGGCGTGTTGGTGAACTGCTCGGCCACGAAGAAGGGCTGCGAAAGGAAGCGCTGGATCTTGCGGGCGCGGGCCACGGTCAGCTTGTCCTCTTCCGACAGCTCGTCCATGCCCAGGATGGCGATGATGTCCTTCAGCTGCTTGTACTGCTGGAGGATTTCCTGGGTCTGACGGGCGACGGCGTAATGCTCTTCACCGATGACCAGCGGGTCCATGATCCGGCTGGTGCTGTCGAGCGGGTCGACGGCCGGGAAGATGGCCTGGGCGGCGATGTCGCGGCTCAGCACGGTCGTCGCGTCCAGGTGGGCGAACGAGGCGGCGGGCGCGGGGTCGGTCAGGTCGTCGGCGGGAACGTAGATGGCCTGGACCGAGGTGATCGAACCCTTGTTGGTCGAGGTGATGCGTTCCTGCAGATTGCCCATCTCGGTGGCCAGGGTGGGCTGATAGCCCACGGCCGAGGGGATGCGGCCCAGCAGAGCCGACACTTCGGCGCCGGCTTGCGTGAAGCGGAAGATGTTGTCGACGAACAGCAGCACGTCCTTGCCTTCCACGTCGCGGAAGTACTCGGCCTGCGTCAGGCCGGTCAGGGCGACCCGGGCGCGGGCGCCGGGGGGCTCGTTCATCTGGCCGTAGACCAGGGCGCACTTGGAGCCTTCGGTCGAGCCGTTGTTCTTCTTGGGGTCCACGTTGACGTTGGACTCGATCATCTCGTGGTAGAGGTCGTTGCCTTCGCGGGTGCGTTCACCGACGCCGGCCAGCACCGAGTAACCGCCGTAAGCCTTGGCGATGTTGTTGATCAGTTCCTGCATGGTCACGGTCTTGCCGACGCCGGCGCCGCCGAACAGGCCGATCTTGCCGCCCTTGGTGTAGGGGCACATCAGGTCGATGACCTTGATGCCGGTGACCAGGACTTCGGCCGAGGTGGCCTGTTCCTCGAAGCTCGGGGCTTCGCGGTGGATGACGTTGTAGATGTCCGACTGGATCGGGCCGGCCTCGTCGATCGGCTCGCCGATGACGTTCATGATGCGGCCAAGCGTGCCCGGGCCGACCGGAACGCGGATGCCGGCGCCGGTGTCGATGACCGGCTGGCCGCGGGTCAGGCCCTCGGTGGTGTCCATCGAGATGCAGCGGACGGCGTTTTCGCCGAGGTGCTGGGCGACTTCCAGGACCAGGCGGAAGGTCTCGCCGGTGCGCTGGTCGCGGTTCTCGGTTTCCAGGGCGTTCATGATCGACGGCAGGGCGCCGGTGAACTCGACGTCGACGACGGCGCCGATGACCTGGGAGATGCGGCCGGTCGCACCGTCGAACGACAGCTGGGCGGCTTTACCGCCGGCGACAGCGGCTTTCGGCGCAGCGGCCTTCTTGGGGGCGGCGGCAGCCTTCGGAGCCGCGGCGGCCTTCGGGGCGGCGGCGGCCTTGGCGGCCTTGGGGGCGGCGGGCTTCTTGGGGGCGGTGGCCATGTCTTGGTCTTCCGTGCGGTCTTATTCGGTCAGAGGGCTTCGGCGCCGGAGATGATCTCGATCAGCTCCTTGGTAATCTGCGCCTGGCGGGTTCGGTTGTACTGGATGGTCAGGCCCTGGATCATGTCGCCAGCGTTGCGCGTGGCGTTGTCCATGGCCGTCATCTGGCTGGCGTAGAAGCCGGCCATGTTTTCGAGCAGCGCCGAGAGCACCTGCACCGTGATGTTGCGCGGCAGCAGGGTCTCGAGGATGGCTTCCTCGCTCGGCTCGTATTCGTAGGCGGCGCCGCCGAGGTCAGCGGGAGCACCCCCGCCGGAGACCTGCGCCGGGATCAGCTGCTGGCCAACCGGGGTCTGGCTGACCACCGACTTGAAGCGGCTGTAGAAGAGAGTGACCACGTCGGTCTCGCCGGCGTCGTAGATCTCGATGATCCGCTCGGCGATCGGCTGGGCCACCGACAGGGTCAGGGTGCGTTCGGCCGACAGGTCGAAGCTCTGGATGATCCGGTCCGGGTACAGACGGCGAAGGGCGGGCAGCGCCTTCTTGCCGATCGTGATGATCTTCACGTCCTTGCCGTCGGCGATCAGCTTGCTGATCTTCTCGCGGGCGGCGCGGACGATCGAGGAGCTGAAGCCCCCGGCCAGGCCACGGTCGGCGGCGGCGACCACCACCAGGTGGCGCTGGTCACGGCCGGTGCCGGCCAGCAGCTTGGGCGCGCCGTCGCCGGACACCCCCGCCGCCAGGTTGGCGATGACCGAGGCCATGCGCTCGGCATAGGGGCGCGCGTTCTGGGCCGCGTCCTGGCTGCGGCGCAGCTTGGCGGCGGCGACCATCTGCATGGCCTTCGTGATCTTCTGCGTGGCTTTCACGCTCGAGATCCGATTGCGCATTTCCTTGAGGCTGGCCATCGAGGGCTACTCTCTCCTTCGGTCCAGCCGGATTTAGGCGAACGTCGCGGTGAAGTCGGCGAGGGCGCTCTTCAGCTTGTCCTCGAGGTCGCCCGACAGCGCCTTGGTGGTGCGGATGGCGTCCAGCAGGTCCTGGTGCTTGCTGTGCAGGCGGCTCAGGAACTCGGTCTCGAAGCGGCGGACGTCGGCGGTGGCGATCTTGTCGAGGTAGCCACGGGTGCCGGCGTAGATCACGCAGACCTGCTCCTCGACCGACTGCGGCGCGTACTGCGGCTGCTTGAGCAGCTCGGTCAGGCGCTCACCGCGCGCCAGCTGGCGCTGGGTGGCGGCGTCGAGGTCGGAGCCGAACTTGGCGAAGGCGGCCATTTCACGGTACTGGGCCAGCTCGCCCTTGATCGGGCCGGCGACGGTCTTCATCGCCTTGATCTGGGCGGAAGAACCCACGCGCGAAACGGAGATACCGACGTTCACGGCCGGGCGGATGCCCTGGAAGAACAGGTCGGTTTCCAGGAAGATCTGGCCGTCGGTGATCGAGATGACGTTGGTCGGGATGTAGGCCGAGACGTCGTTGGCCTGGGTCTCGATGACCGGCAGGGCGGTCAGCGAGCCCGAACCGTTGTCTTCGTTCAGCTTGGCGGCGCGTTCGAGCAGGCGGCTGTGCAGGTAGAAGACGTCGCCCGGGTAGGCTTCGCGGCCCGGCGGGCGGCGCAGCAGCAGGGACATCTGGCGGTAGGCCACGGCCTGCTTGGACAGATCGTCATAGATGATCAGGCCGTGCATGCCGTTGTCGCGGAAGTACTCGCCCATGGCGCAGCCCGAGAAGGGGGCCAGGAACTGCAGCGGGGCCGGCTCGGAGGCCGTGGCGGCGACGACGATGGTGTATTCCAGCGCGCCGGCCTCCTCGAGCGTCTTGACGATCTGGGCGACCGTCGAGCGCTTCTGACCGATGGCGACGTAGATGCAGTAGAGCTTGGCGCTCTCGTCATCGCCGGCGTTGGCGGCCTTCTGGTTGAGGATGGCGTCGATGGCGATGGCGGTCTTGCCGGTCTGACGGTCACCGATGATCAGTTCGCGCTGGCCGCGGCCGATCGGGATCAGGGCGTCGATGGCCTTCAGGCCGGTCTGCACCGGCTCGTGCACCGACTTGCGCGGGATGATGCCGGGCGCCTTGACGTCGACGCGGCGACGCTCGGAACCGACGATCGGGCCCTTGCCGTCGATTGGCTCGCCCAGCGGGTTGACGACGCGGCCCAGCAGGCCCTTGCCGACCGGCACGTCGACGATCTCGCCGAGGCGGCGGACCTCGTCGCCTTCCTTGATCTGGCTGTCGTTGCCGAAGATCACGATGCCGACGTTGTCGCGTTCCAGGTTCAGGGCCATGCCCTTCACGCCGGCCGAGGGGAACTCGACCATTTCGCCGGCCTGGACATTGTCCAGACCGTAGACGCGGGCGATGCCGTCGCCGACGGACAGAACCGAGCCGACGTCGGAGACATCGGCTTCTTCGCCGAACCCGGCGATCTGCGACTTGAGGATGGCCGAAATCTCGGCGGCGCGGATGTCCATAACGTTACGCTCTCTTCAGGGCGAATTTCAGGGAGTCGAGCTTCGACTTCAGCGAAGCATCGAACAGACGAGAGCCCACGCGGACCTTGAGTCCGCCCAGGAGGGCGGGGTCCACGCGGGTGGAGATTTCCGGTTCCTTGCCCAGCGACTGGCGGAGCGCCGCGGCGATCCCCTTGGACTGAGCAGGCGTGAGCGGAAGGGCGGAGACGACCTCGGCGGTGACCGCGCCGCGGTGGGCGGCGGCCAGGTTGCGGAAGGAGGTGATGACGTAGGCCAGGTCACGGGCCCGGCCGTTGGCGGCCAAGAGGCCGAGGAACTTGGCGGTCAGCATGTGGACCCCGGACTTGGCGGCGACGGCCACCAGGCCCTTGCCCTTGTCCTCGGCGGTGAAGGCCGGCGATTCGATCAGGCGCTTGAGGTCCTTGCTCTCGGCGAGCGCGCGCGAGAGGGTTTCCATGTCGGCCTCGACGGCCTTCAGGGCGTTGTTATCCATGGCCAGGTCGAACAGGGCCTGGGCGTATCGATCGCCCACATCGTTGGTCTTGCTGTCGTCCGCCAATTTGGTCCGTCCGGTGCGTTCTGTCCGTCGCCAGCAGGGTGCCCCCCACCACGATCCTAAAGGCTTGAAAGCGCTTGAGAAAAGCACATGGGCGAGGGGGTCGTTATGAACCGCCTGCCCGAAGCCGGGCGCCTGATAGCACGGCGGGTTGTGCATCGCAACGTCGCGGGGAAATAAGGTGGGAACCCAGGGGATTTCGGCCCTCTGGGGGCCTCACGCAGGGTAAGCTCTTCCCCTACCTCGAAGAACCATCGGCTGTGGATGACAGGCGGCCAAGATTGGATCGGCCGCCGTGAGTGTTCCCTTCTCCCCTTGTGGGAGAAGGTGGCGCGAAGCGCCGGATGAGGGGTCGATAGGTCTTTCAGCTGCGTAGAGGCGGTTGCTACGGGCGCGGTGATCGCCGGGAGCCCCCTCATCCGCCGGCTTCGCCGGCACCTTCTCCCACGAGGGGAGAAGGAAGACCGGAGGCGAACTCACGAATACGGCTGCCCTGCCCTACCCCGCAGGCTGGCCCACCACCCTGAACACCCCCTGCCCGCCGCCGGCCACGCGGCCGTCCGGCCAGGTCGCCCGGGCGCTGACGAACACCAGGCTCTTGGTCGAGCGGTCGACCTGCGCCGCCACCGACACCGCGCCCTCGCCGGCCGCGCCGTAGTCGAGGGCCAGCGACACCGGGGCCACCGGCCGGTCCGCCGCCGCGGCGGCGGTCAGGGCGTCTTCCAGGAGAAGGGTGAGGCGGGGGTGGGTCATTCTTCCGTCCTTAGGGGAGACTGGTCTGATCGCAGGGCCGATATAGAGAAAAGGGGCGGCTGGATGACCCAGCCGCCCCTTGACCATCGCAAGGTCGAGTTTGCTCGAGGAAATTGCCGGGCGGGAGTTAGACCGCCCGGCGGGGTAAACTTCTACTTGTTGGAGGCCACGGCGCGGGTGGTGGAGACCACCGTGCCGCACTTGGCGAGGTCTTCGCTGCCCAGCGAGCCGTAGGCCAGCACTTCGCCGACTTCCTTGCTCAGGGCCTTGCAGCCCTTGGCGGTGTCGGTGCGGCTGGGGGCCGAGGCGGCGACGCAGACGGCGCCTTCGCAGTTGAACACGGCGCCGCCGGCGACGACCTTGGTCTTGGCGGCGACGGGGGTCTTCAGCGAGACGACGATCTTGCCATCAGCGGCGAACGACGTACCGGCGAAGGCGAGCGACAGGGCGGCGGCAGCCGCGAGGACTTGGAATTTCATGTGAGGCCCTCCAGGGCGTTGGGTGAGGAAACGCTACGCTTGGATCGAGTTAGACTTTTTGCCTTCGAACCCGCCGCTGGTCTGCCCTCCGGTATCCCCACCGAAGAGCGCGACGTGAACTAAGCACTGCTTAGATATCAACGATAACCTAGAAACGTGCAAGCGGTTTTTTTGGCTGACCGGCAAAATCTTTTGTCGCGGCCTTTACGCGGGGTCACGGTTGCCGCGCGCGTCAACCGGCGCATAGTGCCGGCCAAGAATAATGACATCGGGACGACGGCCATGGATTTCAACCTGCCCCAACACCTCGTCGACTATCTGGCCGAGCTGGACCGGTTCATCGAGGAGAAGATCAAGCCGATCCAGGCGCGGGACGACAACGAGCGCTTCTTCGACCATCGCCGCGAACACGCCCGCACCGACTGGGACAACAACGGCCTGCCCCGCAAGGAGTGGGAAGACCTCCTCGCCGAATGCCGCAAGGTCGCCGACGAAGCCGGGCATCTGCGTTACGCCTGGCCCAAGGACATGGGCGGCAAGGCCGGCAGCAACCTCGACATGGCGGTGATCCGCGAGCACCTGGCGGCCAAGGGCTTAGGGTTGTTCAACGACCTGCAGACCGAACACAGCATCGTCGGCAACAACCCCTTCATCCTGATGTTCAAGGAGTTCGCCACGCCCGAGCAGGTGGCCCGCGACGGCGAGAAGGTGCTGAACGGCACGATGCGCACGGCCTTTGGCCTGACTGAGCCCAACCACGGCTCGGACGCCACCTTCATGGAGTCCACGGGCGTCCGCGAAGAGAAGGACGGCAAGCCCGGCTGGCGGATCAAGGGCGAGAAGATGTGGACCACCGGCATGCATGTGGTCAGCCACGTCATGGTCTTCGCCCGCACCAGCGGCAAGGACGGCGACGCCACCGGCATCACCTGCTTCATCGTGCCCCGCGAGCACATCAAGATCGAAGAGTGGATGTGGACGTTCAACATGCCCACCGACCACCCGCGCATCTCCTTCGACTGCTGGATTCCCGAGGACAGCTATTGGGGCCAGATCGACCGCGGCCTGGGGCTGGGCCAGTCCTTCGTGCACCAGAACCGCATCCGCCAGGCGGCCTCGTCGCTGGGCGCCGCCGTCTACTGCATAGAAGAGAGTGTGAAGTACGCCCGCCAGCGCAAGCCGTTCGGCAAGCCGCTGAGCGACAACCAGGCCATCCAGTTCCCCCTCGTCGAGCTGGCCACCCAGTGCGAAATGCTGCGCCTGCTGATCCGCAAGACCGCCTGGGACATGGATCACATGGAGCACAAGCAGATCGAGAAGGAACTCTCCGACAAGGTCTCGATGTGCAACTACTGGGGCAACCGGCTGTGCTGCGAGGCGGCCGACCGGGCCATGCAGGTGCACGGCGGCATGGGCTACAGCCGCCACAAGGCCTTCGAGCACATCTATCGCCACCACCGCCGCTACCGGATCACCGAGGGCTCCGAAGAGATTCAGATCCGCAAGGTGGCGGCCTTCCTGTTCGGCTACCTGGGTCCGCGGCGGAAGCAGTTCGCCGAACAGGCGGCGGCCGGCGGCGACTACGTCCAGCCGGTTCCCGCCCGGCATTAGGGGACCGGTTGGCCGCAACGCGGCCTACCTGTCCCCGATCTGCGCCGACGTCCGGGTCAGCGCAGGTCCAGACGCCTGAGCCGATCGGGGACAGGTAGGCTGCTCCCGCAGCCAACCGGTCCCCAGCTTCAGTCCATCCGCCGCCAGTAGGTGGACGTCGTCGTCACCACCTCCGGGACCTCTTCCACCACCGGCGCGGCGGGCGGATCGACGCCGATGCCGAGCAGCAGGGCGTTGAGCGCCTCGATGAGCGGCTCGCGCGCCAGGCTGTAGTGGATGAACTGGCCGCGCCGGGTCCCGCGGATCAGGCCGGCGACCTGCAGCACCGACAGATGTTGCGACATGGTCGGCTTGGACAGGGCGAACCGCGCGGCGATGTCGCCGGCCGTCATCTCGGTCTCGGACAGGAGAAGGAGCACCTCGCGGCGCACCTGCGACGACAGAGCTTCGAAGATCCGCTGCATGACAGGCCATTTCAGTATTAAGCGAAAAACCGATACGTCGATATTTCGGTAATTCGCAAATTGGGTCAATACCGATTTATCGGCCGCTCAAGTGCAGGGCGGATAGGTTTTCCAGTGCTCCAGGTACTCGGCGAAGGTCTGGGGAAAGCCCATCGCCTTGCGCCATTCCTCGACCCGGGCCGGGTCTTCCAGCCGGTCGGGGACCCATTTGCCGGCCTCGCATTTCATCTGCGAGCCGTAGCGCTGCGGCCTTCCCTCGTTGAGCGCCAGCCGGTCGTACATCAGGCCGAACGACTGGCCGTCAACCTCGCCAGTGACCACCAGCGGTTCCAGCACCGGCACGAACCGCTTCCACTGCGCCAGGTCGCTGTGCTGGATGATGTGGAAGGCGGCGGCCGCGGCCTTCGCGCCGTAGCGGCTCTTCAGGAACCAGCCCTCGGGCGGGATCATCTTCAGCAGCGCCTTGAGGTTCTCCTCGTCGGCCGCCTCGACCGACGCCCACATGGCCTTGCGGGCCGCGGCGATCTCGCCGGCCGGCAGCACGGTGAAATCGATACCGGTCAGCACCCGCCGCCCCACCTGGTCCATCGCCCCCAGCCGCAGCAGTTTCTCGACGTCATCGGCCGGCGGCGGCAACGCCGCCTGACGGGCCCGCTCGGCGTCGAGCGCCGCCTTGACCGGCGCGATCAGAGCCTGGGCCTCGGGCGAAAGCGCCTGGGGCGACAGCGGCGCATCGGCGGCGAAGGCCGGGGCGCTCCCGACCAGAAACAGGCAGGCGACTATGATCCGCAGCATGGCGTTCCTCCCGACCCTGACATTGGCCGGCGCGCCGGTGACGAAACTGCGGCCGGCGCGGGGCCGAACCAGGGCTCTCAGGTTTCGGGCCTGGCCTTGGCGGCCCGGGCGGCGCTCTCCGCCTTCAGCGGCCGCGACACCGGGCAGACCTCCTGGACGTAGTCGTTCAGGGTGTTGACCAGGCTCTCGCGCACCAGGCTGTAGTGCACGAACTGGCCCTTCTTCTCGCTGGTCACCAGGCCCGCCGCCTCAAGCACGCTGAGGTGCTGCGACACCGCCGGCTTGGAGATGGAGAACCGCGAGGCGATCTCCCCCGCCGTCAGGTCGGCATGCGCCAGATAGGCGAGGATCTTGCGCCGGACGGTCGAGGAGAGGGCTTCGAAGACTCGCTGCATGGCCTCTTATTTAAGCGATGAATTAAGCGCTTGCAAACATGGTGATTAGGTAATTAAGTTATTTCTTACACGTAGGAGCCCGCCATGCTGTTTCGAGATCCCCGCCTGGACACGACCATGGGACGGGCGAGCGGCGGCCTGGTCCTGGCCAGCGTGGTCGGCGCCGCCGTGACCTTGCTGCTTATCGCGGCGGAAGAGGCCGTGCGGGTTCCCGACCGGGCCGGCCATCTGCTGCCGGGCGGGCTGGTCTTCTACCCGTTCGTCCTGGCGGTCTGGCTGTTCGGGGCCTTCACGGTCGGCGCCCTGGGCTGGGGCCTGTTTCACCAGCTTGGACTACGCGGCCCCTTGGCGGCGATCGTCCTCGGCATGGCCGGAGCCTGGCTCGGCGGCGCGACCTTCACGGGCGGCAGCGACGGGAACATGGGCCTGCTGCTCTCCCTGTCCGGCCTGCCAGCCAGCCTCGTCGGCTGGCGGTTCGCCTATCGAAGAACCCCTCGACCGGAAGGGGCCTTCTCATGACCCACCACCACGACCCCTACGCCGTCCACTCGGTCGTCGAGACCCCCGGCTGCAACCCTGTGGAGGGCCGTGTCTGCTGGGACCCCGCCCACTCGCTGTGGAACGGGGCGATGATGCTGGCCACCCTCATCGCCGGCCCGCTGCTGTTCACCTGGAGCGCCTTCGCCGTCTTCCTGCTGCTGACCGGGGCGGGCCTGCTGCTCGGCCATTCGGTCGGCTTCCATCGCCGGCTGATCCACGGCAGCTTCGACTGTCCGCTGTGGCTGGAGCGGTTCCTGGTCTGGGTCGGAACCCTGGTCGGGATGAGCGGGCCCTTCTGGATGATCCGCACCCACGACCTGCGCGACTGGGCCCAGCGCCAGCCCGACTGCCACCCCTACCTGCGGCACGGCGCGCCGATGTGGAAGGACGCGGTCTGGCAGCTGCATGGCCGGCTGGAGCTGACGCATCCGCCGCGCTTCGAGATCGTCCCGCGCATCGCCAGCGATCCCTTCTACCGCTGGCTGGAACGGACCTGGATGCTGCAGCAGCTCCCCGTCGCCGCCCTGCTCTATCTGGCCGGCGGCTGGTCCTTCGTGATCTGGGGCGTCTGCGCCCGGGTCTTCGTCTCGGTCACCGGCCACTGGCTGGTCGGCCACCTGGCCCACACGCAGGGGCCCCAGACCTGGCTGGTCGACGGCGCCGGCGTCCAGGCCCACGACGTCCCCTGGGCGGGCCTGCCGACCATGGGCGAGGCCTGGCACAACAACCACCACGCCTACCCGGGCTCGGCGCGGATCGGCCTGTATCCGGGGCAGTCGGACTGGGGGTTCGTGTTCATCCGGCTGCTGGAGCGGGTGGGACTGGCGTGGAACGTGCGGACGCCGGAGAATTTGCCGGCGCGGGGGTGTCTGCGGGCGGCTGGAACGGTGGAGGATGACCTCCACCCCCAACCCCAAATCTCGTCATCCTAGGCCTTGTGCCTAGGACCCACGGTTCAGCTGCCGCGATCTTCCGCCATGGAGGCGCGGCCGCGCCTCCACTCCACGGCTCGTGCAAGCGGACACGTGGGTCCTAGGGACAAGTGTTCAGCCCGGGGACATGCCTGACAGGTGTTCGGGGACATAGCTGACACATCATTTGCTGGATTGGCTCTT
>NZ_JBXASF010000030.1:0-8843 GCF_058809015.1 Caulobacter sp. GW821-FHT11A05
TGATGTGTCAGCTATGTCCCCGAACACCTGTCAGGCATGTCCCCGGGCTGAACACTTGTGCCTAGGATCCCGCTGTCCGCCGCACTCACAGTGGGGTGGAGGCGCGGCCGCGCCTCCAAGGCAATGGCTTGTCGCGGCTGAACCCGGGATCCTGGGCACAAGGCCCAGGATGACGGTAGCGGGGAGGGGGAACCCCGGGGAACAGTCCCTATCCCCCCTTGATCCGCACCCGCGCCTTCGCCTCGCGGCCGGCCCCGTCGATCACCTTCACGGCATAGAACCCCGGCGCCGCCGGCCGCCAGATCGGCCTGCCGCTGACCGGTTCGACCGGCACCGGTTCGCCGTCGATGTACCAGCTCAGCCCCTCGCCGCCGGCCGCCAGCACCAGGCCGCGCGAGCCTGGCCCGAAGGCGTCCACCTGCACGGTCGCCCGGTCCGGCGGGAAGATCAGCCTTGGGCCCGCGTTCGCCTTCTCCAGCCGCTGCAGGGCCCGCGGGGCCGCCTTCGGCGCGATCGGCGGGGCCGCGCCACGCTCGCCGCCCACCAGGTCGGCGACGTCGAACAGCAGGGGCAGCGACGCCTCGCGCCCGGTCAGCCCGCCCCGCGCCCCGCCGTCGGCGCGGCCGGTCCAGACGATGATCACATAGCCGCCGGCCACCCCCGCCGCCACGGCGTCGCGGAAGCCGTAGGAGGTGCCGGTCTTGAAGGCCAGGCCGGGCCCGCCGCGGGTCAGGGCGCTGGGGATGCGGCCCTTGGGTCCGGGCGCGTCGCGCAGGATGTCGAGCACCTGCCCCGCCGCCTTGGCCCCGACCAGCCGCCGTCCGCCCGCCCGGCTGTTGCGGTCCGCCTCTTGCCGCGTAAAGGCCAGCGGCTTGGCCAGCCCCTCGTCGCCGAGCGCGCAATAGAGCACCGCCAGGTCGCGCAGGGTGATGCCCTCGCCGCCCAGAGCAATGGCCAGCCCCGGGTCCATCCGGCCGTTCGCCGGCCGCACCAGCTCGACCCCGACATTCTCCAGCCGTCCCAGGAAACTGCGCGGCCCGATCTTCTCCATCATCGCCACGGCCGGGACGTTCAGACTGTGAGCGAGGGCCTCGGACGCCGTCACCTCGCCCCGGAACACCCGGTCGAAGTTCTCCGGCTGATAGTCCTTGAAGCGTGTGGCGACGTCCTGGATCTTGGTGTCCGGCGCCGCCGTGCCGTCGTCGAAGGCCATGGCGTAGATGAAGGGCTTCAAGGCCGAGCCCGGCGAGCGCACCGCCCGGGTCATGTCGATCCAACCGCCCGGCCGGTCCAGCCCCGCCGAGCCGACCACCGCCCGCACCGCCCGGCCCTCGATCTCGACCACCAGGATGGCCGCCGTCGCCTCCGCGCCCTGGCCGCGCGCGTAGCTCGCCGCCAATGGTTCGAGCCGCGCCTGCAGGCCCGCATCGATGGTCGAATGCACGGTCGCCGCCTGGCGCGGCGCGGCCCGGGCCAGCTGGCCTGCGATATGCCAGGCATTGGCCGGGAACGCTGCGCGGCGAGGCAGGGGCTCGGTCTCGGCTTCCAGGGCGGCCGGCTCGGCGATCATCCCCGATCGGATCATCCGGCTCAGCACCGTGTCGCGAGCCCGGCGGGCGGCGTCGGGATAGCGGTCCGGCCGGCGGCCTTCGGGCGCCTGGGGCAGGGCGATCAGCAGGGCCTGTTCGCCGTTGGTCAGGCTCTCGGGTTCATGGCCGAAGTAGCTCAGGGAGGCGGCGCGGACGCCCTCGAGGTTGCCGCCGTAGGGGGCCAGGGTCAGGTAGAGGGCGAGGATCTCGCGCTTGGACATCCGCGCCTCGAGCTGCATCGCCCGGACCATCTCGATCAGCTTGGAGCCGATGTTGCGCGGCCGCGGCTCCAGCAGCCGGGCCGTCTGCATGGTCAGGGTCGAGGCCCCGCTGGTCACCCGGCCCCGCAGCGCCGCGCTGCCGACGGCGCGAACCAGCGAGATCGGATCGACGCCCGGATGCAGCCAGAACCGCTGGTCCTCGATACGGACGACCCGCCGCTGGAAGGATTTGTCGGTGCGGGCAAGGTCGGCCCGGATCCGCCAGCGGCCGTTCTCGACCGGCAGGGCGCGCAGCCACGCGCCGTTGCGGTCGAGGGCCACCGGGGACGAGCGCTCGGCCCGGCCCATGTCCGGCGGGAAGGCGAGGTCGAGGGTGAGGAGGAGGGTCTGGAGGGCGACGAGAAGGATCAGGCTTTTGACCAAGAGCGGGACGAGGTGGGTTCGCCTCGGGGCGCCCTTCTCCGTCGGCGGTGGGAGAAGGTGTCGGCGAAGCCGACGGATGAGGGGTCGCACCGGCCCGTCCGAGCCCGCGGTCAACCGCCTCCACGCAGCTTTGAGAGTCATCGACCCCTCATCCGACGCCTACGGCGCCACCTTCTCCCCCAAGGGGAGAAGGAAGCCCCGAGGCAAACCCACTAACGCCTGATACGCTCACCGCCCGACGATCATCACCCGCGTCGCCCCCCCGCGCCCGTTCACCGCCGGACGATACATGTCCTGCGCCTGCGGTCCCGGGAAGAAGAAGTCCCCAGGCGTCACGGCCCGCGCCACATAGGCCAGGGCGAACGGCTTGTTCCCCTCCAGGTCCAACGCCGCGATGTAGCGATCGTCCCGCGACTCCTGCACATCGGCCCCGGTCAGCTCGCCGAGGAACTTGAACGGCCCCTCCTTGGCGTCCTCAGGCGACAGCACCGTCTCGATCTCGAACCCGGCCGGCAGCGGATCGTCGACCACCAGGGCAATGGTCCGCCCCTGGCTCGAACGCCCCGACAGCAGCACGATGATCCGATCCCCCTGGGTGATCCCGCCAAGGTTGACGCCGCCGCCCTGCATGGTGAACAGCCGCTTGTCGACGCTCACCCCGCTGGCTCCCGGCCCGGGCGCCACCAGGGGCGTGCCCCGCACCGTCACCGTCCGCCAGAGCGCGCCACCCTTGTTGGTGAACCTCGCGTCGGGCAGCCGGCCCACGGCCCAGCGCGGCACGCCGCCGGCCGGTTCCAGCGCGGTGACGCCCACCGCCTCGATGCTGATCGGCCCGCTGGCCTTCATCATCGCCGCGGCGGCCTGCAGCAGGCGGGCCTGCTCCTGGGTGTTCAGGGCATCGGGATCGCGCACCACCCCGTCCAGCCGGTCGACCAGCGGCCGCACGATGGCCGGCTCGCCGGCCTCGTAGCCGTAGGCGATGACGGCGGCGATGTCGCGCAGCGGGCTGGCGTACCAGTCCTGCTCGTCACGATACCCCAGCTTGGCCACCGCCCCCTTCAGCGCCGACCGCGCCCGGGCCTTGTCGCCCATCAGGGCCAGGCCGGCCGCCACCTGGGCGCGGGCGATCGGGTTGTCGTCCTTCTTCATCTGCACGTCGTGCCACCAGCGCAGCCGGGCGAGGTCCCCCTTGCCGCCCTTGGCCAGCACATAGAGGGCGTAGGCCGAAGCCCGCGACCGCATCCGTTCTGTGGCCAGCTTCGACTCCGCCTCGTTGCGACCCCACCAGACCGGATACTCGGTGCGATAGCCCACCGAGACCCAGCCGTCGGGCCGGCTGATCGCCCGCATGGCCGACATCGCCCGCTCCAGGGCGCTGTCGGGCACCGGCGCCCCGCGCGCCTTGGCTTCCACGAGGAAGTCGGTGGCGTAGGCGCCCAGCCAGGCGTCCGCCTCGCCGTCGCCCACCCGCCACAGGCCGAAGGCCCCGTCGAGTGTCTGGCGATCCAGCAGCTTGCCGACCGCCTCGTTCAGCGCCGCGCTCGACTTGCGGTCCTTCGGGTCGGGCGCCACCTGCCGCGCGTAGAGCAGCGGATAGGCCACCGACACCGTCTGCTCGGTGCAGCCGTAGGGGTAGCGCGAAAGGGCTGCCGCGATCGCCGCCGGGTCGAAACCCTTGAACGGCGAGTAGCTGACCTGCAGCGTCACATCCCCGGCCGCCATGCCCGACAGCAGGGCCGCGTCCGGCGTCCAGCTCGCGCCGCCCGCCTGTTGCTCGGTGGTGGCGCGGGTGATGGCGCCCCAGCCCAGCCGGCTCTGGATCGGATAGCTCTTGGCGGTGTTGAAGTCCGGCCCGGCCACCTTGAAGCCGACCTCGCCGATGCCGATACGGTCCGGCGCCAGGAAGGGGATCTTCTCGGCGATGCGTTGGCCGAGGATCAGCCGGAACACCTTCTTGAACTGCATGACGATGCCGTTCGTCGAACTGGTCTCGACCGTGTAGTCGCCGGCCTTGCCCTCGACATTGTGCAGCTCCAGCGTCGCCACCGGCTTGTCGCCGGGGCTGAGGAACCGCGGCAGGTTGAGGTCGGCCACCACCGGTTCGCGCACCGTCATCGGCTTGGACGCCGAGCCGACCGCCTCATCGGTCCAGGCCACGGCCATGACCCGCAGCTCGCCGTTGAAGTCGGCGGCCGGCAGGGTGATCCTGGCCTTGCCGAAGATGTCGGTCTCGACGATGCCGCTCCACAGCGCCACCGACTTGATCGGCGTCACCGTCAGCCCCTCGCCGCCCAGCTGGTCGGCCCCGAAGTTGACGTTGGCCGGCGCCCCGAGGTTGGGATCGAGCAGCCGCCCATAGTCGTCCATATAGTCGATCGTCAGGGCCCGCTTGCCGAAATACCATTTGGCCGGATCGGGACTGGCGAACTTGGTCAGCCGCAGAATCCCCTCGTCCACCGCCGCGACGGTGACCTTGGCCCGCTGGCCGACGCCCAGGCCCTTGACCGTCACCGGCACCACGACATCGGCCTTGGCATGCAGCTTCTCCGGCGTGCCCAGCTCCACCGTCAGCTTCCGCGCCTTGGGATCAAGCGGCACATAGATCAGCCCCAGCGCCCGGCGCGGCTTGGGCGTCGCCACCGGATCGCGCGGCTGCACCACGCTGACGAGCACATAGGCCCCGCCGCCCCAGGCGGCCGAGGTCTTCAGCTTCAGCGTCGTCCCCCCGGCCGGCACGGCAAAGGTCTTGAAGTCGATCACCCGGTCGGTGGCCACCGCAACTTGAGCCTCGCCGGCGTACGGCGACTTGATGGTCAGGTCGATGGTGTCGCCCTGGCCCGGTGACTTGCTGCTCAGCCCGATCCGAACGAAGTCCGGCGCCTCGCCGTCCTGGGCGGCGCTGCCCCAGCCGGAGGAGAAGCGGATCAGGGTCTTGGCCCCGTCCGGCCCCTCGATCTCCAGCCGGTAGTCGCCCCATTCCAGGCGCCGCCCGATCTTGGCCGGGGCCCCGGCCCCGACGGTGATCGTCTGTTTGGTGATCACCGCGTCACGGCTGGTCCGCCGCCACTGCCAGCGGCCGTCCTGCTGGAACCAGTCGTAGTCCCAGTTCTCGCTGATCAGGGTGTAGGTGGTCCCCGGCGCCGCGATCCGCGCGCCCGCCGCGTTGACCGCGATGACGTCGATGCCGACCGCCGGATTGGACCCGCCGCCCTCGGCCTCGTCGACCTTGACGCCATAGTAGAGCGGCTTGGTGCGAACCTTCAGGAACAGGCTCTCGCGCACCGGCCGTCCGCCCGGCTCGAACACGCTGGCCGTCACCGTCGCCTTCAACGGTACGACGGTGTCGCCGGCCTCGCCGGAATCGATGGCCAGGATGGCCTTGCCCTCGCCGTCGGTAACCGACGAACCAAGCTCCAGGAACTTCTCCTGGAAGCCGTCCTTCTCGTCGCCCCAGCGGAAGTCCTTATAGGCCGGGAAGGGGTTGGGATCGGCCGCCAGCCGCGCCTCGCCCTGCGTCTGCAGCCCGGCCCCGACCGCCCCGTAAAGGAAGCGGGCGGTGACCGCGACATTGCGCGTCTCGCCGGCCGTCACCGGCGCCTTGGCGTTACCTTCCGTATCGACCGCCAGCCGCTGCGGCGCGAAGTCCTCGACCGAGAACGACAACGCACCCGCGTCGCCGTCCAGCCCCTCGATGCTCAACGTCGCCGTCCAGCGCCCGCGCGGGGCGCTCTTGGGCAGGGCGATGTCATAGGTCACCGCCCCCTTGGGCGCGCCGTCGAAGGCGAATGTCTTGAACTCGACCCCCGAGGGCCGCTTCACCGTGATGACGCCTTTGCGGTCCTTCACCGCCTTCGACTGCAGGTCGCGGATCATGGCGGTCAGGTGCACCGTCTCGCCCGGCCGATAGATGCCCCGGTCGCCATAGAGGTAGCCGTCGACATCGGCCCCGGCGATCCGCCCGCCGGTCTCATCCTCATCGGGCGCCGGTCCGCTGCGCCCCCCCACGCCCTGTTTCGACAGATCGACTGGCGAGCGGTCCAGGTCCAGCACCGCCAGATCGCCCTGCGGCCCATAGGCCATGACCATCTTCGGTTTCAGCGCATTCTCGCCCTTCAAGAGCGGCCGCAGGAACCGCACCCGGCCGCTGCCGTCGCTCTTGGCCTCGGCCAGGTCCTCGCCGTTGCGGGCCACCAGGGCGACCCGCACCCCGGCCATGGTCTTGGCCGACTTCAGCGACCGCACCACCACGTCCAGGCTCTCGGCCCCGTCG
The DNA here is from genome assembly GCF_058809015.1 of Caulobacter sp. GW821-FHT11A05. Classification (NCBI taxonomy): domain Bacteria; kingdom Pseudomonadati; phylum Pseudomonadota; class Alphaproteobacteria; order Caulobacterales; family Caulobacteraceae; genus Caulobacter; species Caulobacter sp. GW821-FHT11A05. Next base: position 6,504 of record NZ_JBXASF010000030.1, read on the forward strand.
TATCCGGCCAGCGCCATGTCGGTGAACATGATCCAGCGCCGCGCCTGGGCCGGGTTGGTCCCCTCGCCCTCGCCGTCCTGCTTGACCCCGGCCGAGGCGTCGCGCGCCTTGATCACATAGCCGCCGGCCTTCATCTCCTTCAGCACCGCGCCCAGCGGGAAGACGGTGGTCACCCGCTCGCCCTGGCCGCCGCGCACCGCCACATCGCCCTTCCAGACCACCCGGCCCTCGTCGTCGGGGCTGTCGTCGCCATAGTCGCCGGCCCAGTCGCCCTCGCCGGTCGGATCGGGGGCGCTGATCGACTTGCGCACCAGATTGCGGTCCGACACCCGCCAGACCTCGATGGCCAGGCGCGAGACATTGACCGTCTCGATCCCCACCCCGTCGCTGTCCTCGCGCGGCAGGATCACCCCGTTGCCGGCGAACCCGACATAGGGCGGCTTCTCGCCAAAGGTGAAGTCGACGTCGGCGTTGGCGCCCAGCTTGTCATTGCCCTTGCCGGGCAGCCCTTTCAGCAGGGTCACCCGCCGGTCGTTGAAGCCCATGCCGGCGATGCACAGCTCGCTGCTGTTCTTCGGATTGACGCTGACCGCCGGCGTGCCGCCGAGATCCGGCGAAACCAGCACATAGTCGGAATAGGACTTGGCCGCATCGAGGTCCTTCGACATCTCGACACAGGCCTTGGGCTCAGCCGCGCTGGTGTCCAGCCGGGTGCGCCACACCGCGAAGCCATCGGGCTTGGGAATCCCCCGCCGCCGGGCATTGGCCCCCCGCGGCTTGCCAAACAGGTTCCAGGCCGAGGCCCCGGGCGTCCGCCCGTTCTTCTCCACCGTCGCCACCGACCCGCCGGGCCCGCTCGCGCCACCGCTGAAGACCCCGGTCGTGGCGGCCACATACCCCCCGCCAAACCCCAGCGCCAACATCGCCGCCGCCACCACCGCCACGGTCGGCGACAGCCCTTTCGGCATCTCGAAACGCGGCTTTTTCGGAGCCGAAGCGGCCGGCGTCTCAGCGCCGCTGTCGCCGGTGGTTTCGTCGCTCGGCGCCATGGCCGCACTCCCCGAGAATAGCGTGTTTTACGGAGGATGAGGCCAAGGCTGAACGGCGGTCAATGAGCCCGTTCAAACTTCGTGCGGGAGGGGAAAAAGAGGGGCCTGTACCCTGTTAATCCCTGTCAGCTTGCCGGATTGCGCGCGGTGACGATCCACGCCGCGCCGTCGATCATCACCGACCGCTCACCGGGGCAGCCCGCGAAGGCTGCGCGAACCGCTGCCGAGGCGCGGGCCCGGATGTCATCGGGCTGATCAGCGAGAACGCGCGACAGCGGGCCGACCTCGAGTGTCATCTCCACCGCGTCGTCGATCGCCGCGTCCCGCGTCTCCCCCTTGCCAAATGGGATGGAGGCATCGAATGGCGCCATAGCGACATCGGTAAAGCCAGCCGCCGTTAGAATACGCGCCACCCGCCCCTGGTCGCCAAACGAGAACGGGCCGGGCGCTTCCGGATCGGGCGGCGCCATCGACGGAACGATGTCCTTGATCGCGCCTGTCGGCAGGCGCACCCAATCGTTCTCGGCCATGCCGCGCCAGCAGACGAAAGCGACCCGCGCGCCCGGCTTCAGCGCACGCCGCATATGAGCGAACGCCGCCGTAGGATCGTCAAAGAACATCACGCCGAAGCGCGAAAACAGGATGTCGAACGCGCCTTCGGGCAACGCGGTGCTGCTGGCGTCGGCCACCTGGAACAGAACCGGCGTATCCCGCGGCGCCAGCGCGCGCGCCCTGCCGATCAGCGGTTCGGATATGTCCACGCCCAGCACATGGCCCCCCGCGCCGACGCGGGCGGCCAGATCCAGACTGGACGCCCCGGCGCCGCAGCCGATGTCCAGCACGCGTTCGCCCGTGGCAGGCGCGGCGGCTTCGATCGCGGCCTGGCCGAACACCGCCATCATGGCATCGAGCCGGGCCTGGTAAAGGACCCAGCGCTCCCCGCCTTGGCCCTTCCAGTCGGCTACCTGAGGAGCTTTTTTCTCTGCCATGCCGTATCCTTGTGCTGATCGGTTCTTAACGAGGCTGTCCGCCTGCGTGGTCCTCGCCACCATGCGCGGCGATGAACATGGCGACGGCCGACCGGCAGTAGGATTCGATTTCGGTGTCGTCCTCTGCTCTTGCCTCGTCGAAGCGTGCGATGATCAGCAGATCGGATCCCTTGAAGAGCGCGGCGAACAGGCGGGCGGACCCGAGAGGATCGGGCACGTTCAGAACCGCCTTCGCGTGCAACTGACGCAACAGGGCCTCGATCTGGGCGATGACATAGGCGGGGCCGGCTTCGTACTGGAGC
>NZ_JBXASF010000031.1:0-7949 GCF_058809015.1 Caulobacter sp. GW821-FHT11A05
GCTGCGCCCGCCGCCGCCCCGCCCGCGACCGCGCCGCCCGCCGCCGCGCCCTCGGCCGCACGACCGCCAGCGGCCCAGCCCCCAACGGCCCGGTCTGAAGCCTCCAGCCTGGACGGCAAGGGCATGCCCGGCTGGTTCTGGCTGGCCGGCCTTGGCCTGTTGGCTGTCGCCGGCGGCGGGGCGGAACTGGCTCGGCGGGGGAAGATTCCGGGCCTTGGCGGCCTGGCCACCCAGGCGGCCGAACCGCCGTCGGCCGGATCGATCTTCAAGTCGGCCGCCCCCGAAGACGGGCCGCCGGCGCCGGCTGAGACGGCGAGCAGCGCCTCCGGCGTCGCCGAGGGTCCGGCCCGGTTGACCCTGCTGACCCTGCCCTCCGGGCCCGGCGAATGGGCGATGATGTTGGCGGCGCTGGACGGCCGCGCGGCGCTCTCGGAGGCCTATGCCCTGGCCGGCCAGGGGCTTGGCCGCGAACCGCAGCCCGAGGGGCGCGACGCCCAGTGGAGCACCTATGCCGCCCTGCCCCTGAGCGACGTCGACGGCGGCCGGCCGCTGTGGGCGGTGGACAATCCGCCGGCCGGCCGGGCCGAGGCGGTGCGGCTGCCCGAGCGCTGGATCACGCCCGAGAGCGGCCAGACGGTCGCCGTCGAGATCATGACCGCCGCCGAGGGACGCGAGGAGCGGGTCTCCACCGCCGTGCGCGATCCGGCCTACGGCACCCTGCTCGGCTATCTGGCCATGGGCCGGCTGCCCGAGGCCAGGGCCCTGCTCGGCCAGGCGGCCGAGGCCCTGTTCGGCAAGACCCTCAACCCCTATCTGGCGGCGGCCGGCGGCTATGTGCTGGTCGGCTCGGCCACCACCTATGACGACGCCCCCTGGCGCGGCTGGCTGCAGACCCTCGATGTTCAATGCCCCTGGCTGCCCGACGCGGCCGTGCTGCAGGCCGTGAGCATGGTGCAGACCCGGCAGGAGGGCATCCGGGCCAAGGCCCTGGAGGCCATGGATCGCGGCGTGCCGGTCTACACCGAGGGGCTGAAGCGGCTGCGCGACGTGCTGACCCTGCTGGTCGAGCAGCCCGACCCGGACGGCCGCGTCGCCCAATCGCTTGTGGCCGTCAGCAAGCTGGCCGGCCGCTGCAATCCCCAGCAGGTGTTCACTTCCCTGCGGCTGGGCGCCTGAGGAGACCAGCATGTTCCAGATCGAGATGCTGCCGGCCCGGGAGGGCGACTGCCTGTGGATCACCTATGGCGATGCCGCCAAGCCGCGGCATGTGCTCATCGACGGCGGCCGCAAGGCGACCAGCAAGACGGTGCGCCAGAAGCTGAAGGCCCTGGGGCCGGCCGGGCGGCTGGAGCTCCTGATCATCAGCCACATCGACCGCGACCACATCGAGGGTGTGGTCGGCCTGCTGGAGGAGGCCGGCGGGCTGGGGGTCGAGGTCGGGGACGTCTGGTTCAACGCCTACCACCATCTGCTCGACGAGGCGCTGGAGGGGTTCGGGGCGGCGCAGGGGGAGCGGCTGTCCAAGGCGCTGATCGACCTGAAGCTGCCCTGGAACAAGGCGTTCGGCGGCGGATCGGTGGTGCTGAACAAGGGCGGGGGCCTGCGCAAGGTGGAGCTGGCCGGCGGCCTCAGCCTGACGCTGCTGTCGCCGACCCGGCAGAAGCTGGAGGACCTGCGGCCGGTCTGGGAGAAGGAGTGCCGACTGGCCGGCCTGGTCCCCGGCAAGGCCGGCAAGCCGCAGGGCGCGCCGCCGGAGCTGGAGAGCTTCGGGGCCATCGACGTCGACGCCCTGGCCGCCCTGCCGTTCAAGGCCGACGGCTCGGAACCCAACGGCAGCAGCATCGCGGTGCTGGCCGAGTATGAGGGCCGGCGGGTGGTGCTGGCCGCCGACGCCCACGCCGACGTCATGGCCCCCTCGCTGAAGGCGCTGGACGGCGGGGCCAAGGTCAAGCTCGACGCCTTCAAGCTGGCCCACCATGGCAGCATGGCCAACACCTCGGCCGAGGTCGTCGGCCTGGTCGACTGCCCCCGCTGGATGATCTCGACCAACGGCTCCTACTTCGAACACCCCGACCAGGCGGCGGTGGCGCGGGTGGTCAAGGGCTCGGCCGGGGCGACCCTGATGTTCAACTACCGCAGCGACTTCACCCAGGTCTGGGAGGACGCGGGGCTGCAGGCCAAGCATGGCTACAAGGCGGTGTATCCGGAAGAGAACGGCACGCTGGTCGTGAGCTTCTAGCGGCCAGGCTAGGGCGCCTGGAGCACGATGTTGGTCGTTTCCCCGGTGTCGGCGAGAATCTTGCCGGCGATCATCCGGTTGACCGGGTCCAGGACGCCGAAGTGATCCCGGCCGGGGACCAGCAGGGTCCTGATGTTCGGATTGCCCGCGCCGGCCTTGGCGATCTCCCGCAGGTCCTGCGCATTGCCGGTCTCGCCCTCGATGACGAAGACCGGGCTGCGGATGCCGGCCAGCCAGTGGACCGGCGCGCGGAGGCGCAGCTCGGTGGGGTCGGTCAGGCCGGCCGGCAGGAAGTCAGGGCCGTAGTCCCCGGCCCGGGCCACCGCTCCGAAGGCGAAGACGGCGCGGAAGCGGTCGGAGACCTCGGCGGTGAGCAGGACCAGCGTGCCGCCGGTGCTGTGGCCGCCGAGGTAGATTCGCTTGGGATCGACGTAGGGCAGGCTGGCCAGGTAGTCGGCGGCGGCAAGGATGTCGTCCACCTCGCCGTAGAAGGCCTCGCGATAGCCGGGGTTCTGGTTGCCGCCGCGCAGGGAGGGAAACATCATGACGATGCCGGCCTTGCGATAGGCCGAGGCCGACTGGTCGTTGGCGGGGTCGGCCGGCGACCAGACGTCGTCGATGGTGTTGGAATCGCCGCCGGTCAGCCAGATGATGGCCGGATGCTTGCCGCCGTCGGCCGGGGCCGGCGTGACATAGGCGGCCAGCTCGCCGACCGGCGAGCGATAGGTCACCGCCTTGAAGACCCCGGCCGGCGGCGTGGCCAGCGGGTGGTTGGCGTGCTCGCGGCTCTCGAACCGGGCGGTGTGGGCGGCCCGTGCCTCGCGCAAGCTCTGCCCGGCGTCCGCCGGGTTGGCCGGGTTCGCCGGGGCGCCACAGGCGGCGAGGAACAGCAGGACGGATACGGCGAGACGCTTCATCGACGACTTCCCAGCAGGTTGCGGGCCACCACCCATTGGTGGACCTCGGTCGGGCCGTCGTAGATGCGCATGGTGCGGATCTTCGAGGCCATCATGTGCAGGGGCAGCTCGCGGGTCATGCCCATGGCCCCGAAGGTCTGCATGGCGCGGTCGACGACCTCCCAGGCCATCTCGGTGGCGTAGGCCTTGATCATCGAGATCTCGGAGCGGACCTCGCGGCCCTGGTCCATCTTCCAGGCGCAATCGTAGGTCATCAGCCGGGCGGCGTGGATGCGGGTGTGGGCGTCGGCGACCCAGTTCTGGATGGTCTGGCGCTCGGAGAGCGGGACGCCGAAGGTTTTCCGCTGCGGCGCGTAGTCGATCATCATCTCCAGGGCGCGCTGGGCCATGCCGATCGACCAGGCGGCCATCTCGCAGCGGCGGGTGCCGAGCCGCACCTGCATGGGGGCGAAGCCCTGGCCTTCGGTTCCCAGCAGCTTCCAGCCGGGGACGCGGACGTCGTCGAGGGCGATCTCGTAGGTCGACTGGCCGCCGAGCATGGGGATCTTGCGCAGCACCTGGAAGCCGGGGCTGTCCCGGTCGACGAGGAAGGCGCTCATGCCGCCGCGGGCGCCCTTCTCCTTGTCGGTGACGGCCATGACGATGGTGAAATGGGCGTGGTCGGCGCGGCTGATCCAGATCTTGCGGCCGTTGAGCACCCAGTCGTCGCCGTCGCGAACCGCCGAGGTGGTCATGCCGGAGGGGTCGGCGCCGGCCTGCGGCTCGGAGATGCCGATGGCCGAGATGGTCTCGCCGGCCACGTAGGGCGCGAGGTAGGCGGCGCGCTGCTGCTCGTTGACCGTGGCCATCATCATTCTGAGGTTCGGGCTGTCCGGCGGCAGGGTGTAGTTGGTGATGTTGCGGCCGAGCTCCTCGTTGACCGCGACCATGGCCACGTGCGGCAGGTCGGCGCCGCCGACGTCCTCCGGCGCGTCGAGGCCCCAGAGACCGAGCTCGCGGGAGACGGCGTCGACCTTTGCCGTTTCCTCGGCCGTGAGGGCGGCGGCGCCGCCGGCCGCCTCGCGGGCCAGGACGCCGGCCTCGAGCGGGATCAGGTGGTCGTCGACGAAGCGACGGACCAGGTCCTTGAGCATGCGGTGGTCTTCGTCGAGCTCGAAGTTCATGGCGCGTCCCCTGATGCTCGGGCGGGTTTAGCAGGCTGACGGTGAGGGAAGGGAAGAGGTTTTCCGGCCCGGGGCGTTTGGCCGGGCTTATCGAAGCGACCCCATTATACCGCGCGGCCCGACCAACAGAACAGAGGCGTGGTTTTCGCAGCGGCGGTGGAAAGCCGCCAAAACCCCGGAAACCGTGGGCTTTGGCGTGGCCCCGGGGTTCGAAAATGCAGCCTCGAACGTAGGCCGGCCTGTAGGTCGAACCGCAGGGTTTGTGGCCAGGATTGTCTGCCGGGCGGGCTACGCGTCGGGGCGGCTGGCGGTCGACGGCCGGAAAGGCCGGTGAATATGTCTAGACATATTCGACAAGCTCTTGAAAAGGCGCATTTTTTGGCCTCAAGCCCGTTCCAGCGCCACCATCAGTTCGCCCATGGCCAGGATCTGGCCGTCGCCGACGACGGTGATGGCGTACTGCAGGGCCGCCCCGGTGGCGGCCAGCTGTTCGGCGCGGATTTCCAGGTCGCCGGCCACGTCGTCGAGGCGGTCGCGGGTCCAGGAAAGGTTGTTGACCACGGCCAGGAAGCCCCGGCGCGGCTCGCGGTCGATGCCGGTCAGGGCGGCGTGCAGGGCGATGGCCTGGGCGGCGTATTCGGCCGCCGAGCTGGCCGGCAGGCGGTCGCCGTGGCGCAGAGGGTTGGCGGGGTCGCGGTGGCTGGCGGCGGTGCAGGCGATCCAGTCCGGTCCGCCGCCAGTCACCGTCTCCAAGAGGTTCATGGTCCCGGCATGGGGGATCACGCGGGCGATGGCGGCCTTGTCCATCGGCGGGAGGTTCGACATCGCAGGCGTCCCGCGCGACAAGGGGTGAAATTGATTCCGCGAACCCTGATGACTTCCGCCTTCACGATCAACCCCGACCACCCGGCCCTGCCCGGCCATTTCCCCGGCAACCCGGTGGTCCCCGGCGTGGTCATCCTCGAACATCTGGTCGCGTCCCTGGCCGCGCTGCATCCGGAGCGGACCTGCAGCGGCGTGCGGCGGATGAAGTTCCTGCGGCTGCTGCGAGCCGGCGAGACGGTGGAGGTGTCGTTCGGCGAGGCCAAGGCCGACGCCATTACGGTCAAGGCGCGGGTGGCGGACGAGGCCCTGGTCGACGGGCGGTTCACCCTGGCGCCCCTGTAGGCGCCGCGGCGCACAACGATACGGCGCCTGTGCTGCGGCCTCGCTGAAACCCTCTGCTAACCGACGAAATTCGCTCAGCGTTTCGTTGCCAGACGGGCGGGGTTTCGCCTATGGATTGAGACAGTGCTTTTGGGGGAAGTCGGGGCGTATCGATGAAGCGGGTGCTGGTCGTTCACTATTCACAGACGGGGCAGTTGAGCGACATCCTGCGCTCGACCGTGGCCCCGCTGGAGGCCGCGCCGGATATTGAAGTTGTCTGGCTGGCCATCGAGCCGGCGACGCCCTATCCCTTCCCCTGGCCGGCGGGGTTCTTCTTCAACACCTTCCCCGAGACGGTCTATGAGGATGTGGACCCGATTCTGCCGCCGGTCCTGCCGGCCGACAGCGACTTCGACCTGGTGATCCTGGGCTATTCGGTGTGGTTCCTGTCGCCGTCCAAGCCGATCACCGCCTTCCTGCAGAGCCCTGAAGCCAGGACCCTGCTGGCCGGCAAGCCGGTGACCACCGTCATCGGCTGCCGCAACATGTGGCTCTCCGCACAGGAGCGGATGAAGGAGCAGCTGGCGGCCCTTGGCGCCCACCTGATCGACAATGTGGTGTTGACCGACAGCGCCCACAGCGCCTTCACCTTCATCTCCACCCCGGCCTGGATGCTGACCGGCAGGAAAGGCCCCTTCCTGGGCGGCGTGGTGCCGGAGGCTGGGGTCAGCCAGGCGGATATCGCCGGCTGCAGCCGCTTCGGCGAGGCGATTGTTGCAAAGCTGCCCACCCGTTCGAGGGGCGACACGGAGCCGATGTTGAGCGATCTTGGCGCGGTGTCGATTTTCGAAGGCCTGATGAGTTCCGAGCGGGTGGCCCGCAAGAGCTTCCTGATCTGGGGCCGGCTGCTGCGCGCCTGCGGCAAGCCTGGCAGCCCCCTGCGCGGAGTGGTGCTGGTGGTCTATGTGGCCTTCCTGTTCACCCTGATCGTCACGGTGGTGCCGCTGCTGGCGGTGCTCAAGAGCCTGACCAAGCCGTTGCTGAAGGCGAAGATCGCCCGCCAGCGCGCCTATTACGCTGAACCCTCGGGCGAGGGCCGCGCCCTGCTGGGAGCCGCCCAATGACCATCCGCAGCGTCTACATCACCGGCACGGCCAGCTTCCTGCCCAATGAGCCCGTGCTCAACGACGAGATGGAATCGGTGCTGGGCCAGGCCGGCGGCCGACCCAGCCGCGCCCGCCGCACCATCCTGCGCAGCAACGGCATCAAGAGCCGCCACTACGCCATCGATCCGGCGACAGGGAAGGCGACCCACAACAACGCCCAGCTGACCGCCGCCGCCGTGCGCCGGCTCGGCCAGACCGTCACCCTGCCCGACGTCGACCTGCTGGCCTGCGGCACCTCGATCCCCGACCAGGTGATGCCCAACCATGCCTCCATGGTGCAGGGCGAACTTGGCCTGCCGGCCTGCGAGGTGATCGCCACCAGCGGCGTCTGCCTGTCGGGCATCACGGCCCTGAAGTACGCCTATGTCACCGTTGCCGGCGGCCTGCACAACAACGCGGTGGCCACCGGTTCGGACTGCCCCTCGCCGGTGCTCAGCGCCGGCAACTTCAGCGCCGAGATCGACGCCAAGGTCGACGACCTGGAGAAGCATCCGGAGATCGCCTTCGAGAAGGATTTCCTGCGCTGGATGCTCAGCGACGGGGCCGGCGCCTTCCTGCTGCAGGACAAACCCCGCGAGGGGGCGACCAACCTGCGCATCGACTGGATCGAGACCTTCTCCTACGCCGGTGACATGGAGACCTGCATGTATGCGGGCGCCTCCAAGAATGCCGACGGCACGATCACCGGCTGGTCGGCGATGAGCCCGAAGGAACGCGAGACCGACTCGGTGATGTCGATCAAGCAGGACGTGCGCCTGCTGAACGAGCACGTCATCCACTACACGGTCGAAAAGCCGCTGCCCGGCATTGTCCAGAAGTACCAGCTGCGGGCCGACGACATCGACTGGTTCCTGCCGCACTATTCGAGCGAGTACTTCCGCGACAAGGTCCACGCCGGCATGCAGGTGGCCGGCTTCGACGTGCCGCAGGACCGCTGGTTCACCAACCTGACCACCCGGGGCAACACCGGGGCGGCCTCGATGTTCATCATGATCGACGAGCTGGCCCAGAGCGGTGATCTGGAGCCCGGCCAGCGGCTGCTGTGCTGGATTCCGGAAAGCGGGCGGTTCTCCAGCGGGTTCATGCATTTGACCGTGGCGTGAGACCATTCATGTCGAACCCGTTGGACGCGGCTCGCAACAGGTCCCTCTCCCTCGGTGGGGGAGGCCGCAGCGGGATGTTAGTGAGTTCGCCTCGGGTCTCCCTTCTCCCCTCGTGGGAGAAGGTGGCCCCGAAGGGGCCGGATGAGCAACTGTGTTTAGGCTTGGTAGTTTGGTTGCCAAGTCTGGCCGGTGCGCAGCAAGGCGACGACGATGCC
>NZ_JBXASF010000032.1:0-7774 GCF_058809015.1 Caulobacter sp. GW821-FHT11A05
CTCGCAAAGTGTCAGCCATGTCCCCGAACAGGTGTCCGCTATGTCCCCGGGCTGAACAACAAGCCCTAGGATGACGGGTGGTGAGGTGTTGGCGCGCAGCGCCTAAAGAGAAAGGGCGGGACCGTTTCCGATCCCGCCCTTCCCATTCTCAGAAGCTGAGCTCGTGGACTAGAAGTCCATGTCGCCCATGCCGCCCATGCCACCCGGCATGCCGCCGCCGGCGCCGCCGCCGCTGCTCTTCTTGGGAGCCTCGACGATGGCGGCTTCGGTGGTGATCATCAGGCCGGCGACCGAGGCCGCGTCCTGCAGAGCCGTGCGGACGACCTTGGCCGGGTCGATGACGCCGGCCGCGACCATGTCGACATACTCTTCGGTCTGGGCGTTGAAGCCGAAGGTGGCCGACTCGCTGTCCAGAACCTTGCCGACCACGATCGAGCCTTCAACGCCGGCGTTTTCGGCGATCTGACGGATCGGGGCCTGCAGGGCGCGACGGACGATGGCGATACCCTGGGTCTGGTCGGCGTTGTCGCCCTTCAGGCCGGCGAGGATCTTCGAGGCCTTCAGCAGGGCCACGCCGCCGCCGGGGACGATGCCTTCTTCGACGGCCGCGCGGGTCGCGTTGAGGGCGTCATCGACGCGGTCCTTCTTTTCCTTCACTTCCACTTCGGTCGAACCGCCGACACGGACCACGGCAACGCCGCCGGCCAGTTTGGCCAGGCGTTCCTGCAGCTTTTCCTTGTCGTAGTCGCTGGTGGTGTCTTCGATCTGCTTCTTGATCTGGCCAATGCGGGCTTCGATGCCCTCCTTGGCGCCGACGCCGTCGACGATGGTGGTGTCGTCCTTGGTGATGGTGACCTTCTTGGCCTTGCCGAGCATCTCGAGGGTGACGTTCTCGAGCTTGATGCCGAGGTCTTCGCTGATCACTTCACCGCCGGTGAGGACGGCGATGTCTTCCAGCATGGCCTTGCGGCGGTCGCCGAAGCCCGGAGCCTTGACGGCGGCGACGCGCAGGCCGCCACGCAGCTTGTTGACCACCAGGGTGGCCAGGGCTTCGCCTTCGATGTCCTCGGCGATGATCAGCAGCGGACGGCCCGACTGCACGACGGCCTCGAGGACCGGCAGCAGGGGCTGGAGGCCCGACAGCTTCTTCTCGAACAGCAGGATCATCGGCTCTTCGAGCACGACTTCCATCTTGTCGGCGTTGGTAATGAAGTAGGGCGACAGGTAGCCGCGGTCGAACTGCATGCCTTCGACGACGTCGAGTTCGGTCTCGGCGGTCTTGGCTTCCTCAACCGTGATGACGCCTTCGTTGCCGACCTTTTCCATGGCGCGGGCGATCATCTCGCCGACTTCGCTGTCGCCGTTGGCCGAGATGGTGCCGACCTGGGCGATCTCGCTGTTGGCCGAGACCTTCTTGGAGGTCGACTTGATTTCGGCGACGACCTTGGCGACCGCCTTGTCGATGCCGCGCTTCAGATCCATCGGGTTCATGCCGGCGGCGACCGACTTCAGGCCTTCGACGACGATGGCCTGCGCCAGCACCGTGGCGGTGGTGGTGCCGTCACCGGCCTTGTCGTTGGTCTTCGACGCGACTTCGCGGATCATCTGGGCGCCGAGGTTCTCGAAGCGATCGCTCAGTTCGATTTCCTTGGCGACCGAGACGCCGTCCTTGGTCGAGCGCGGGGCGCCGAAGGACTTTTCGATCACGACGTTGCGGCCCTTGGGACCGAGGGTCACCTTCACCGCGTTGGCGAGGATGTTGACGCCGCGCAGCATGCGGTCACGGGCGTCGGAGGAGAAATAGACGTCTTTGGCGGCCATGTTGGTTGCCTTCTTTCAAAAATGAGCTGGGAGGAAAGGGTCGAGGGTGCGGGCCTTAGGCCTCGAGCACGCCCAGGACGTCGCTTTCCTTCATGATGATCAGGTCTTCGCCGTCGACCTTGACCTCGGTGCCCGACCACTTGCCGAACAGGATCTTGTCGCCGGCCTTCAGTTCCAGGGCCTGGACCTTGCCGCTTTCGTCACGCGCGCCGGGGCCGACGGCGACGACTTCGCCTTCCTGCGGCTTTTCCTTGGCGGTGTCGGGGATGATGATCCCACCTTTGGTCTTGGACTCTTCTTCGACGCGCTTCACCAGGACGCGGTCGCCAAGGGGGCGAAATTTCATCGGGTCGTCTCCGTCATAACGGTTGGCTTTATTTGGGTCGCCGGCATGGGAGAGAGCGCTGTTAGCAGTCCTCTCCCGTGAGTGCCAACGGTGGCGGGGAAGTAGGAGGGGGGCGGTGGGGAGTCAAGGGTTGGGCCCTTCCCTTTTCTCCGATCATCCCGACGCAAGTCGGGACCCAGCTGGCAAGCCGGAGGTGAATTCAGCTCTGATCAGAGCCGACGCCCATGCATAGTGGACACTGGGTCCCGACTTTCGTCGGGATGATCGGAATTTAGAGAATGATCTCCAACAGCATCACCCTGTTCCGCATCGCCCTGATCGTCCCACTGTTCTGGCTGCTGCTCGGCGGCCAGGGCTGGCCGGCCGTCGCCGTCTACCTCGCGGCCGGCCTCCTCGATGTCGTCGATGGCCAGGTCGCCCGGCGCCTCAATGAGACTTCGAAACTCGGGGCCATGCTCGATCTGGTCGGCGACCGCCTGCTGACCTTCACCATGGTCCTCGGCCTCGCCGTCGCCGGCGCCCTTGACGGCTGGGTGGCGGCGGCCGCCGCCGTCCTGGCCGGCCGCTGCTTCGTGGTGGCGACGCTGAACGAGGCGCTGGGACCCGACCACAGGGTCGGCGGCGCGAAGCTGGAGGCCGTCAAGATCGCCTGCCAGTTCGCCGGCCTGGCCCTGCTGGCCGCGCCGGGCTTCCCGCTCGGCCCCATCCAGTCGTTCGCCCTCGGCGGCTGGTTGGTCGGGATCTCCGCCCTGCTGACCCTGGTCACCGTCGCCGGCTACCTGCGCACGGGCCTGGCCCAGCTGCGGGCCGGCTGAAGGCAAATTCCAATCCCGGGGGCCCCTTCCCGCCCGCCGACGCCGCCGTCGGAGCCGCGGCGAACCGAGGGTGGTCATCAGCCTGCGAAAAGGGTGGTCCCGATGGGTCGAAACAGCCCGTCAGGCGGACCTCCGACGGGTCTCCGGTTGGCGCTAGAAAATTGATTTCCCTGACCTATTTCCGCCCCTCGGTATCCCCGACCGCGCCGACGGCGTATAATGGACGCCGCTTCGATAGCGCCGCGCCGCCCCCTCACCTCGCAATTTTGGCCCCAAACCTCTACATAGCCCGCGATGACGACCGCTCTCGCCCCTTCCGCGATCGACGCCGCCCTGGACGCGGTGCGGGGCGCCGTGCGCCTGCCGGCCGGCAGCCGGATCGTGGCGGCGATGTCGGGTGGGGTGGACTCGACGGTGACCGCCGCCCTGCTGGCCCGGGCCGGCTACGACGTCGTCGGCGTCACCCTGCAGCTCTACGACCACGGCGCCGCCATCCAGAAGAAGGGCGCCTGCTGCGCCGGCCAGGACATCCACGACGCCCGCACGGCGTCTGACGCCATCGGCATCCCGCACTACGTCCTCGACTACGAAAGCCGCTTCAAGGACCAGGTCATCGAGGAGTTCGCCGACGCCTACCTGCGCGGCGAGACGCCGATCCCCTGCGTGCGCTGCAACCAGACGGTCAAGTTCCGCGACCTCTTGGACGTCGCCCGCGACCTCGGCGCCGTGGCCATGGCCACCGGCCACTACGTGCAGCGGGTGGATGGCGAAGGCGGCCCGCAACTGCGCCGCGCCGCCGACCCGGCCAAGGACCAGAGCTACTTCCTGTTCGCCACCACGGCCGACCAGCTCGACTATCTGCGCTTTCCGCTCGGCGGCATGTCCAAGCCCCAGGTCCGCGCCATCGCCGCCGAACTGGGCCTCACCGCCGCCGACAAGCCCGACAGCCAGGACATCTGCTTCGTCCCCGAGGGCAAGTACCACACCGTCATCGACCGGCTGCGCCCGCAAGGGGCGCAGCCGGGCGAGATCGTGCACATGGACGGCCGGGTGCTGGGCCGCCACGAGGGCGTCACCCGCTACACCATCGGCCAGCGCCGGGGCCTGAACATCGCCGTCGGCGACCCGCTGTTCGTGACGCGGATCGACGCTGATGCGCGCCAGGTCATCGTCGGCCCGCGCGAGGCCCTGCTGACCACCGCGCTGACCCTGAAGGAAACCAACTGGCTGGGCGAAGACGGCATCGACGCCGCCTGCGCCGCCGGCCGCCCGGTGCTGGCCCGCGTCCGCTCGACCCGCGAGCCGGTCCCCGGCCGGCTGACTCTGGTCGACGGCCAGGTCGCCGTGGCGCTGGACACCCACGAGGAAGGCGTCGCCCCCGGCCAGGCCTGCGTCCTCTACGCGCCCGAAGCCCCTGACCGGGTGCTGGGCGGCGGCTTCATCGCCACGGCGGTGCGGGCGGAGCTGGCCGCTTGATCGACATCCCGGTCGGCGTCAGCCTCGTCATCATCGGGCTGCTGTGCCTGGCGGTGCTCGGCCGCGGTCTGATGACCGGGACCCTGAGGGTGTTCTTCACCGACAAGCCGGACATCGTCCGCGCCGAGGAGCCGCTGCGCTTCTGGACCCAGTTCTGGGGCATCGGCGTCGTGGCGGCGATCGCGCTGTTCGTGGCGGCGCTGCTGCTGACCTAGGGAGCAATGCTGTGAAGCGGCTGTTCAGATGGTTGATCCAGGCCGGGCTGTTCCTTCTCAGCTACGTTCCAATCGTTGCAGCCTGGGCTTGCTACGACCTCTATACCGTGCCCTGGATTGAGCAGCGGCCCACCAGCGCGCAGTTCGACTGGTATGTCGGCACAGGGGTAGGCTTTCTGATCGTCGCTGCATTCTATCTCAGGTTCGTCCGGATGCGCGTTGATCCTTGGATCTACCAGCGCCTGCCAATCCTGAAGGCAACCAAGACCAAGAATTCTAGCGCGGACTGAGGCGCTGCTGCTTCAGCCTTGGAGTTTAGGGGACACTATACTTAATTCTGCTCATGGGCCGTGGCGGCAGGCGGGCGGGTGGCCGGAATTAAGTATAGTGTCCCCGAAATTCCCGCCGGCGGCTGAGGAGACACTCTGACGACATCGCAGCGGGGAACGGCTCTCATAGCGTCAGCCTTGCGCCGACGCCTTCCCCCGCTAAAGTGCGCCGACTTCAAACAAGCGTACGAATTTGGGGAAACTTCCATGGCCGACGCCGCGCCCAGCGCCCAGGACCTCAACAGCGGCACCGAGCCGCTCGACGAGCGCACCCGCCTCGACGAGGACAAGCTGCTGCCCTGGCTGCAGGCCAACGTCGAGGGCTTCGCCGGGCCGCTGGAGATCCGCAAGTTCAAGGGCGGCCAGTCCAACCCGACCTATCAGCTGGTCACCCCCGGCCAACGCTACGTCCTGCGCCGCAAACCGCCGGGTAAGCTGCTGCCGAGCGCCCACGCCGTCGACCGCGAGTTCAAGGTCATCTCGGCCTTGAACAAGGTCGGCTTCCCGGTCGCCAAGGCCTACGCTCTGTGTACGGACGATGAGGTGATCGGCACCTGGTTCTACGTCATGGAACAGGTCGAGGGCCGCATCCTGTGGGACGGCACCCTGCCCGATTACAGCCCGGCCGAGCGCCGAGCGATCTACGAGGCCGAGATCGGCACCCTCGCGGCCCTGCACAACGTCGACTACAAGGCCATCGGCCTGGAGGACTACGGCAAGCCGGGCAACTATTTCAGCCGCCAGGTGAACCGCTGGACCAAGCAGTACCAGGCGAGCGAAACCAGCGTCATCCCCGAGATGAACAAGCTGATCGCCTGGTTCCCCGACCACACGCCGGAAGACGACATGACCTCGATCGTCCACGGCGACTACCGCCTGGACAACATGATCCTGCACCCCACCGAGCAGAAGGTGGCGGCGGTGCTCGACTGGGAACTGTCGACCCTGGGCAACCCACTGGCCGACTTCTCCTACTTCCTGATGAGCTGGGTGATGCCCAGCCAGGAGCGCGGCGGTCTGTCGGGCATCAACGACCTGACCGCCTACGGCATCCCGACCATCGAGGAGGCCGTGGCCCAGTACTGCAAGGCGACAGGCCGCGACGGTCTGCCCAACCTCGACTGGTACTTCGCCTACAATCTGTTCCGCCTGGCCGGCATCTGCCAGGGCATCGTCGGCCGGGTGCGCGACGGGACGGCGGCCAGCGCCCATGCGGCGACGATGGAAGCCCGGGTGCCGGTGCTGGCGCGGGGCGCCTGGGAGTTCGCCCAGAAGGCGGGCGCGTAAGGGATAGGCAGCGCCGCCCTGGCGGTGCAATCTGACCCAAAGTAAGGTTTTCTGGGGCTGTAGATCATGAAATCCACCTTCAAGGCCGGCCTCGTCGCCGCCGCGCTTGGCGTTCTGGCCCTGGTCGGGGTCGCCGACGCGCAAGGCCAGTCCAGCCCCCTGACCTACATCCAGGCCGGCCGGGTGCTGGCCGACCCGGCCACCGGCAAGGTCGAGACCGCCCGCACCATCGTCGTCGAGAATGGCAAGGTGCTGCGCATCGAGGAGGGCTACACCTCCGCCCCCGGGGCCAAGGTCATCGACCTGAAGGACAGCTTCGTCCTGCCCGGCCTGATCGACAGCCACGTCCACCTGACCAGCCAGAACGGCCCCAAGGGCGCGCTGGAGCGCTTCACCAAGACCAAATCCGACTACGCGCTGGACGGCGCCTACTACGCAAACCTGACCCTGCGCGCCGGCTTCACCACCGTCGCCGACCTCGGCGGGTCCAACGAAAGCGTCTTTGGCCTGCGCAACGCCATCGCCGCCGGCCGCATCCCCGGCCCGCGCATCGTCGCGGCCGGCTCGGCCGTGTCGGTGCATGGCGGCCACGGCGACGACGCCAACGGCGTGCCCGAGGCCATGGTTCACCTGTTCCGCGACAGCGCCACCTGTTCCGGGGCCGACGACTGTCGCCGGGCCGTGCGCGAGCAGGTCCGCTCCGGGGCCGACGTCATCAAGATCACCGCTACCGGCGGCGTGTTGTCGCCGACCAATGCCGGCCTCGCCAAGCAGTTCAGCGACGATGAGCTGAAGGCCATCGTCGAGACCGCCCACTCCATGGGCCGCCGGGTCACCGCCCACGCACACGGCGGCGACGGCATCAACGCCTTCCTCAAGGCCGGCGGCGATTCCATCGAGCACGGCACCTACCTCGACGCCGAATCGATCAAGCTGTTCAAGGCCAATGGCGCCTGGCTGGTGCCGACGCTGCTGGCCGGCGACTTCGTGGCCCGCGAGGCGGCCAAGCCCGACACCTGGATGGTGCCCTCGGTGAAGGCCAAGGCGCTGGAAGCTGGGCCCAAGATGCTCGACATGGGCCGCCGGGCGCACGCCGGCGGGGTGAAGATCGCCTACGGCACCGACACCGGCGTCTCGGCCCATGGCGACAACGCCAAGGAGTTCGCCCTGCTGATCAAGGCCGGGATGACGCCGCTGGAGGCCATCAAGGCCGCCACCGTCTTCGCCGCCGAACACCTGGACCTGGCCGGCCTGATCGGCTCGCTGACCGGCGGCAAGCAGGCCGACATCATCGCCGTGAAGGGCGATCCGCTGAGCGACTTGACGGTGCTGGAACACGTCAGCTTCGTGATGAAGGGCGGGGTGGTCTACCGCCAGGACTAAAATCCTCCCTCGGGCGCGCAGCGCACGGGGGAGGGGGACCGCCGCCGCGACTTAGCGGCGGTGGTGGAGGGGGCAGCGCCGGCTGGAGTGGCTGGCCGCGTT
>NZ_JBXASF010000033.1:0-1128 GCF_058809015.1 Caulobacter sp. GW821-FHT11A05
ACCCGGTGGCTAGCGAAGAAGACGCCGTAGAGGCCGTCGGTGTTGAGGGGTCGGATGGCGAGGCGCTCGCCGCAGAAGGCCTTGGGAACGCGCCATAGCCGTCCCTTGAAGCGGACGTAGGCCTTGGTGGTCGAGACGGCGCGGACGATCTCGCCGCTGTCGTACTGAGGATCGGCCGGATGGTCGGGCATGGCGCGGGGGCTGTATCGGTAGCGGGTGTTGGGGGTCTTCTGATCGAGGGCCTCGTGCGGGCGCTCGTAGTTGTAGACCTCCCGCCAGCGGTCGAAGGCGCGCTGGATCTGGGCGAAGTCCTTGAAGCCCTGCAGGTCGAGGACCTCGGCGGCGAGGGAGCGGTGGAAGCGCTCGATCTTGCCGCGGCTCTGGGGGTGATAGGGTCGGCTGTGCAGCACCTCGACGCCGAGCTTGAGCAGCCAGACGCAGAGCCGGGTCCAACGATCACCGCCCGGTTCGCCCCAGGGAGCGCCGTTGTCGACGAAGAAGGCCTGGGGCAGTCCGTAGCGCCGGAAGGTCTCCTCCAGGAGCGGCTTGACGGTCAGGCCCTGCTGGTCGGCGCAGGCCTTCAGGCAGGGCGAGAAGCGGGAGTGATCGTCGACGATGGTCAGCGGATGGCATTTCTCCCCGCCGGCCAGCCTGATCCAGCCCTTGAAGTCCATCTGCCAGAGCTCGTTGGGCTGCTCCCTCTCGAAGCGTGTCCAGGCCTTGCCCGGCGCTTCCGGGAAAGCCTCGATCCGGCCATGCCGATGAAGGATCTGATGCACCGTCGAGGCCGCCGGCGCGGCCAGGCCCTGGCGCTCCAGGCTGGCTTTGATCTTGCGGGCTCCCCACGCCGGGTGGGCTTCGCGCACCGTCAGCACCGCCGTCTCGATCTCGGCGCTGCTGCGTTCCGGGCTCGTATGCGGCCGACGTGACCGGTCGGCCAGCTCGCCATCGCCGGCCTGCGCCCGGGCCAGCCACTTGTAGCCAACCTCAGCGCTGACCCCGAACCGACGACACAACTCCCGCCGGTTCGATCCTTCCATCATCGCCAGCCGCACAAACTCGCGCCGCTGCTCCATGGCCGACACCTCCATCCAAGGCATGGACCGCCCTCCTCAAGAGCCAATCCAG
>NZ_JBXASF010000034.1:0-857 GCF_058809015.1 Caulobacter sp. GW821-FHT11A05
CCGCCTTCGCGTGCAACTGACGCAACAGGGCCTCGATCTGGGCGATGACATAGGCGGGGCCGGCTTCGTACTGGAGCTTGCTTAGCGACTTTTGATTGGTCTTGTCGGCCATGATCATCGCTTCGACACCGCGGACGTCCGGGCTGAGCAGCGTGCGAAGCAGGGATGATCCCACCGCCATGAGCTGATCTTCGGCCGAGCCGCCGACGCCTTCGATAAGGGTCAGGGGTGCAAACTGGCTGCAGTGGGCCGCGATGGCCGCGCCGAACAGCGCCTCCTTGTTCTCGAAGCGCCGATAGATGCTGAGCTTGGATATCCTCGCTCGCTTGGCGACCTTGTCCAAGGTCGTCGCTTGAAAACCCAATTCCACAAAGAGGTCGTACGCGGCGTCGACGATGGTTTGGCCAAGCGCCTCGTTGGCGGGCCGGCCGCGCCGGGCCTGGCTGTTTGCAGTCACGACAATTCCAGTCCTTGACAGTATCCAAATTCTTGCATTACGATACCATACAGTATCCGAAATAAGCAAGCCACCGCGGCAGGCCCAGCCCAGCCTCCTCCATCCCCACCACGGAGCCCATCACCATGGATGACGTCATCATCATCGGCGGCAGCTTTGCCGGTCTCGCCGCCGCCCTGCAGCTCGGTCGCGCCCGCCGCAAGGTCACCGTTCTCGATACGGGCCTGCCGCGCAATCGCTTCGCCGGCCATTCGCATGGCCTGCTCGGCCACGATCACAAGCCGCCGCTGGACATCCTGGCCGAGGCGCGGCGGCAGCTGGCGCGCTATCCGACGATCAGGCTGGTCAATGCCCGGGCCGACAGCGTCTCCGGCGCCATCGACGACTTCTCCGTCCTCAC
>NZ_JBXASF010000035.1:0-634 GCF_058809015.1 Caulobacter sp. GW821-FHT11A05
GGATGATCGCCCGCTTTGTCCAGGCCGTGCCCTGCCGTGAGCCCAGGCAGGATCCGGCCGCCGAGGCGCTGGCCGAGCTGGTTACTGTCCGCCGCCAGCTCAGCGAGGAGAAGGTCCGCTTGGTCAACCAGGCTGGCCACCATCAGGACGCCCTGGTCAGGCGCATCACAACACGCCGACTGCGACGGATCGAGGCCGATATCCTGCTGCTCGACAGACGGCTGGCCGAGCAGGTTCAGGCCAACCCTGTGATGGCCGCAAGAGAGCGTCTGCTGCGGTCCATGAAGGGCGTCGGCCCGGTGCTGGCCCATACCCTCCTGGCCATGCTCCCCGAACTGGGCGAGCTGACCGCCCGCCAGATCGCCGCCTTGGCCGGCGTCGCCCCCTACGACCACGACAGCGGAAAGCTCAAAGGCAAGCGCAGCATCTGGGGCGGACGGGCCAGCGTCCGCAACGTGGCCTACATGGCCGCCCTCTCCGCAAGCCGGACAAACCCTCCCCTCAGGGCCTTCCACCAACGCCTGCGAGACTGCGGCAAAGCTCCAAAGGTCGCGCTCATCGCCGTCGTCCGGAAAATGCTCACCACCCTCAACGCCATGCTCAGAGACAACAAGCCCTGGACACAGCTCACCGC